>DASYTT010000090.1:0-8734 GCA_036002045.1 Gemmatimonadales bacterium | reverse complement strand
GCAAGCTCGGCCTCGTTCAGCGGTTCCACGCCGAGAAAGTCCACCACTTGCCGCACCACGCCGGCAAGATCCCGCTTCATGTCCTCGAAGAGGACGAACAGCACGTTCTCCTGTCGGCGCGAGAGCTCCCACCAGCCTTGCACGTGGGTCGGCCAGGGGCCCCACCACATCAGCTCCTCAGAGAGAAACCACTCCTCGACGGCCGCGAGGGGAGGCGCGAAGCGGCCGGCATTTTCCGCGATGAAATCGGCGCAGCTCGCGAAGCAGGACAGGGGATGCCGCGCGACGTAGATGTAGCGGGCTTCCGGGCTCATGGGACAGTGCGACGCGGGCAAGTGAGTCTTGATCACCCGGGAAGGCCGCTGCTCGCCCACCAGGGGGGCCTCCATCATAGACACTGTCTTGCGTCCCTCTACCCAGGGACACACCGCGTGAAGGGTGGAGCCGGTTTCCACCAGGTCGCCTGCGCCGCGCCGCAGTACCTGGTACACCACATGGAGCATCCAGGTCGTTCCGCACTTCATCTGGGTCGGGACGAAGATGTCGCTTGCGCCCGCCTGGTACGCCGCGGCCCGCCGGAAGCTCTCCGCGCCGCAGGTCCCCTTCGGTCCCGCGATCCCGCCTTCCCGGAACGTCGTCTTTGCGAACTGGAACTTGGAAGCCCGGCCGAGCAGCCAGAGCAGCGGAGCGAGCAGAGTAGCCTGGCGCCGCAACAGACTGCGGAACCGTTCACGCTCGACCGGCGGCAGCCCATAGTAGGCGAGCCCCACGGTCTGCCGATCCTCGCGCACCAGCACGATGAAGAGGTAAATCATCTCTACGGCGAGGAAAGCCACCACCGCCGCGGCCAGCAGGGCCGTCCAGGTGAGCAGGCTCATTGGAGAGGTGGCAGGTGGCAGGTGACAGGTGGCAGGTGAAAGACCATTAGTGTGCGTCCGACGAGGCTCGAAAATAGACGGCTTGCAGCGGAAGAAAGACGTCCTCCCAGGACCGCTCCAACCAGGCGGGCTGAGCCAGCTCGGCTTCACCGCCTGCGGCCAGCGCCAGCTCGACCCGGTGCGCACCCCGTTCCTGCGCCAGGGGTGTGCTCATGGGCCACGCGGCATGGCCGGGGCGCTCCGGCAAATCCCCGCGAGAGAGCTCTCCCACCGATCGCAGCAGCGTAATGGCCAGCGCAAGCTCGGCCGTCCACTCGTACTCGAAGCAGCCGGGCGCGAAGAGCGCGAGACCCCTGGACCCTGCTGCTGCGGCGACGAATCGCTGGGCCGGTGCCGTAGCCGCAAGCTGTTCGAGCGCTGCAGGATTATCCGCGAGAGAGCTGGGCGACCGGCGCTCGATCCCGAAACCCGTCCCCGCGAGAGCCGCGTTCCCCGCGCCCACGGGAAACCAGGCCCGCAGCCGGTGATCGCTCGCGCGATTGTCGAGGTCGAGCCTCAGGCGAACCACCGGCGAATCGGCGTACAGAGCCACGACCAGCCGGGCGCCCACTTCGCCGCGCTTTCCCAGGTCCAGTTCCCAGCGCGTGTCGAGCGCGCCGACGAGCGGGCCCGCTGCGATGACGGATTGGGAAAGCGGCCGCGCGCCGCGAAGCGCCGGTCCGCTCCCTCGGGAAAAGGTGTAAAGGTCCCCGCGGTCCGGCTCGTCCTCCAGGACTCCGAGAGCGGCATAGCGCTCCCCGGTCTGCTTGTCGTGCAGGGTGAGCGCTCCGGATCGCGACACGCTGGCCGAGACAAACTGGTTCTCGACCAAACCTTCTCGCACAACGAGCCCTGTCCCGCTCGGCGCCCGCCGCGCGCCTCGCGGCGTGAGCGCACTGCTGCTCCACCCGGGGACTTGCGGGGCACTGAAGGCGACCCAGACTCGATCGACCTCATCCTGATCCGGGTAGCTGCGTGGTACATCGAGGCGCTCCTGATCACGTCGCACGCTCAGCACTTGAACCGGGAACAGGTCTCCCGATGACCCCGCCAGCGCGAAGGGCTGCTGTCCCTTGCCCAGTCGTGGCTTCCGCTCTGTGGGAGGGCCCACGAGAATGTCTTTCCGGAAAAAGCTGAGCTCGGCGGTCACGATGCCGGATCGGACACGCTTGACGGGGTTCCAGAGCAGCAGGCGCGAGGTTCCCGATCTCGGATCTGGCCCGAGCAGGTCTACCAGAGACTGCTTCGCGACCTCCTGGCAGAGCGCGTCGACGGTGTCGAGCCGCACTTCCTGCTCCCGTTGCACCGCATCACTGGTTGTGCCGGCCAGGGTGTCATGAAACTGACTCTGCAGCAGCGCCCGCCAGGCGGTGCGGACCAAGCCGCGCCGATCGAGGCCGTCCTGCTCCCGTGCGAGGCGCTCCAGCGGCTCCGCCAGGCGCGAGAGCCGGAGCTCGCTCACCGCGTGGTTCCGCTTGAGCCGTGAGCGCGTGGCGTGGACGCCCTGCAGCACCCAGCTGTGCCCATCGCCCCGGCGCAGCTCACCTCGGATGATGCTGGGCTCGATCCCACTCCGTTCCACTGCCTCGAAGAACTCCGTGAGGCCGCTAACCCGCACCGAGTGCCGGGGCTCGAGCTCCTGCAGCCGCGCGCACAGGCCGTTGACCTCACGCGCCATGGGGTGATGGTCCGCGCCGAGGAAGACCGCGATCTCGCTGCCGGTCGCGCGCTCCACCAGCTGGTCCCGGATTGCACCCCAGCGCCGTGGGAGCTCCACGCCCAGAGCGGCAAGCCCGCTGGCCATGTCATAGCCGGCCGCGGGCAGATGGTAGACGAGCAGCCCGCTGCCGTCCGCGGCTTCCCAGCGATACAGGTCACGGTCCCTGCCCGACGGCCGCCCCAGCCCACGCCGGATCACTGCCCGGTGAATGCCGAACTCCGCCGCCAGAGCAGGCAATCCCGCCGGGTGTCCGAAGGCGTCCGGGCTGTAGAGCACGTCGAGCCGTTTGCCGAAACGTGCTGCGTCCCGGGTTCCTTCTTCGAGATTCCGCCGGAGCGATGCGAGGGAGGGGATCAGCAAGTCGGAGAGCACGTACCAGGGCCCGATTTCCAGCGCGCCGCGCTGCACCAGCGCCTCGATCCGTGCCGTGTGCTCTGGCCGGATCGCCAGGTAATCCTCGAGCAGAATGGTCTGCCCGTCGAGCACGAAGCGCGCCTGGGGGTCGGCCTCGAGCTGCTCCAGCACCTCATCCAGCACCGGGACGAGCCGCGCCTGAAATGCGGCGCGCGTGAGGTACCACTCCCGGTCCCAATGCGTGTGGGGGATGAGGTGGAACGTGAGGCGATTCACTCCGCGATAATCTTGAGCTCGCCCCGCTGTTCGGGCCGGAGTGCGCTGGGTCTGCCCAGCACCCGGCCGACAAACCAATCCCACCAATCCTGTTTCGGCTCGGACTCCCGGTAGGGATCCAGGGCCGCCCAGGTCCGCTCGTGGATCGCCTGCGCCCGCTCGCTCGCCTGCTCGCCGCTGATGCCCTCCCGCTTGAGCCAGCGCCGCCCGATCTGGGCGTGCAGCACTTCGTCCGCCCAGTCGTAGTCGTGAAAGTGCGCGGAGAGTGCGTCCCCGGCGTCGAGCGCGGTCTGATACTCGAAACGCTTGCCGGTCTCCGCCGGCATCAAGGATTGCTCGATCGCGTACAGAATGGTCTGGCGCTCGAGCGGGGTCGCGTGGAGGTTGAGCCGCAGCGAGAATCCGACGTTCAGGGGGAGCGTAGTCCAGTCGATCCCGCGAGCGTTGAGGGCGACGGTGCCCATCATCGCATGGCGCGTCTCGTCCCACAGCTGGCGCGAGAAGTCGAGGTAGAACTCCCACGGCTGGCCGCTCCGCTCCACCAGGATAGAAGCCATCATCTCCGGGACGTCCATCTCCAGAGTTCGCTTGGCCAGCAGAGCCAGGTTGCGCTCGTCCGCCGGCACCCGCGGGTCATTGTAGACCACGTGGGGAGGGAAGTCGAAGTGATGCACGCCGGCAAAGCGCTTGTCCCGCCTGGGATGAAAATCAGGTGCGAACGGCTGCTCCAGGCGACCTCGGGGCAGCTCGGGCGGCTGCTCAGCGGCGGGCCCCGCGATGCCCCCGGCCCCGGCGAGATAGCTGCGCAAGTGCTGCTGCCAGCTCTCCGCCCGCCGCGCGCCGGCCGGGTCTTTCCGGGTCAGGGCGGCGAGCGCCGCCCGACTCCAGGCCAGGGCATCCTCGTGATCCGCCTGGGCGGCGCGCAGGATCCGCCGGGTCGGGTGATCCACCAGCGGGTTACTCTCGGCCAGGTGCTGCCGATACGCGGCCGCCAGCGCTTCCCGCACTACGCCGTAGGGACCCGCGAGCAGCTCGATGGCGTCGGCCGAGTGCAAAGCCTCCTCGAGGAGCCGCTCGAGCGCCGCGTCCGGCGCGGCATCCAGTGGCGGCACCGGGTGGCGCATCTCGCTGATCCGCCCGCGCAGGGCGTCCACATGCTGCGCGTCCTGCCATTGGTGCAGGGCATAGCCGCACTTCACCTCCCAGATCGGCTCGGCGGTGAGGTGCGACAACAGCAAAGTCATGAGGCGCCGCTCGGCCCACTGGTAGCGCAGCAGCCGGCGGACGTTCTCGTCCACCGAGTAGCCGATTCGTGCCGCGTCGGCGTAGCTCGCGAGGCCGGCCAGCTCGGGAACGCCGAGGCTCGAGCTCACGGCTGCTTGGCGAGCACCATCGTCTGGCTGATCTGCTGCCCCCCGATGCTCAAAGTGCGCGCCTGGTTCATGGTCTTCCCATCCGCGGAAAGCGAGATCCGGTCGGTGATGGTCGCCTCACCCTGGGGCGTGGTGACGGTGGACACCATCACCAGCGTCTGGCCCTCCCAGTTGAGGGTGCTGGTCAGCTCGTTCGTACCGACCATGTTCTTGTACGGCTTCCCATCCACGACATAGACGAGGTTCGAGGTGGTTTCGCCCGTGGTCTCGCTGACCACGGTCCGCTTGATGTTCAGCTTGGGCTCCTGGTGGTCATACACATCGGTGCGGCTCTGGGGAGCGGGCCCCATACCGAAGTCGCTCTTGTCGAGCTGGAGGACCCAGGTCCCGCTCAGATTCGGGACAGTCTGGGCGTACGCAGCTGTGGAGGCGAGGCCTGCAAGCACGGCCAAGGCCAGGCCGAAAAGGGTCATGCGCATGTCGAGCTCCTTATGAGAGGTCGTCTCCCACCCGAGTGGGAGATTCTGTGATCTTCTCAGTTTCCGGCAAAACAAGGACACTGCCAGCGGCAGTATGGTTGTGCGCGCCCGAGACGGAGGACGTACACTGGAATCGGACGAGGTCACGCGGAGTCGCGGACGGCGCGGAGGAGAAGGGGCATGCGAGAGCTGGATGACATCACGGGGGGAATCGTCGACGCCTCGCTCCGGATTCACCGTGACTTGGGCCCAGGGCTGTTGGAATCCGTGTACGAGGCCGTGCTGGCGCGAGCGCTCGACAAACGGGGATTTCAGGTCGAGCGGCAACAGGCCATCCGTTTCGAATACGAAGGGATGCTGTTCGAAGAAGGATTCCGCACTGATCTCCTGGTTGATGGCCGAGTCATCGTGGAACTCAAATCCGTGGAGCGACTGGCACCGGTCCACTGCAAGCAGCTCCTGACCTATCTCAAGTTGACGAATACGCCCGTCGGTCTGCTCATCAACTTTGGCGCCGCTACCCTGCGGGAGGGGTTGCATCGCATAGTCAACGGGCTTCCCGCCTCCGCGTCTCCGCGTCTCCGCGTCTCCGCGTGAACCAAGGCGCTGGCCTGTAGCGGTTCGCTTCCTCGCGCATCCCCAAACGTCACAATAATTCCTTCAGGCGAGCTGCAGCAGCCGCGCGGCATTCCCGCCCAGAATCTTGGCCTCATCGGCGGCGGGCAAGCCGAGCGACCGGAGACTCGACAACATCCTGGGGATGCTGCCGATCTGATGGGGATAATCACTCCCCGCCAGGATTTGATCCACTCCGGCGAACGCGATCGCGAGGCGCAAGGCCTCGGGGTCGAAGTTCACCGTGTCGTAGTAGAATCGCTTCAGATGCACGCTGGGTGGCTGGGTGAGGTCCTTTCGGCACTCCGCGAACATCTCGTAACCGCGATCGAGCCGCTCCGCCAGATACGGAATGGTCCCACCGAGGTGCCCGAGCACCCAACGGATCCCCGGAAAGCGCTCCGGAATCCCGGCGAACACCAGGTGGGCCGCTGCCAGCGTGGTGTCGAATAGAAATCCCACCAGCGGCATCAGCCAGTACTCCTGCATCGCCTGCACGCCGAGCGGAAAGGTCGGATGGATGTACATGATCGCGCGGGCATCGCTGGCGCGTTCCCACAGGGGCCAGAACTGCCGGTCGGCCAGCGCCGTTCCGTTGACGTTGCCGAACACCATGCAACCCTTGAATCCGAATCCGAGGACCCGCTCGAGCTCCGCCACGGAAGCGCCGGGGTCGTTGAGGGGCAGAGTGGCGAGCGCGGTGAAACGGGTGCCCCGGGTCGCCATCACGTCGGCAAACGCGTCATTGACCAGCGAGGCGAGCATTGCCGAGCGGCCGGGTGTTTCGAGTAAAGTTCCCGGACAGGTCAGCGAGATGAGCTGCCGGTCCACACCCTCCTGGTCCAGCACCTCCAGGCGATGCTCGATATCGCGATGGCCGCGCACCGCGATGTTGGCATCGCCGGGGGAGTAGAGGACCGGGTTTCCCTCCGAATCGTCGCGCACCGAGAGACCGCTGGTTCCGGAGCGCAATGCTTCGATGAACCTCGCCGGATAGTAGTGGTTGTGCACGTCGATGATGGTCATTCGGCGGCTTTCAAGGCGAGCCCCTTACGGGCCCAGAGGTAATAAATCGGCAGCCCCGCGAGAACCAGCCCGAGTCCGCTCAGCGTTGCGACGGGATTGGCCGCGATCTCGTGCACCGCGACGAGGAAGGCGGCGAGGGCGAACACGAGCGGCAGCACCGGATAACCCCAGACGGAATAGTCGCGCACCAGCCCGGGACGCCGCCGCAGCAGCATGAGTCCAATTGCCAGCAACCCGAAAAAGATCCACTCGGTGTACACCACGCGGGTGAACAGGGCGCGGAAGGTGCCGGTGGCCACCAGGACGGATGACCAGATGGCCTGCAAGGCGATCGCCCGGTGCGGCGTCTGATAGCGCGGGTGGATTCCACCGAGCCAGCGAAACAGGAGCCCGTCGCGCGCCATAGCGAGATACACTCGGGGTCCGGTGAGGATGATGCCCGCCAACGCGCCGAAGGTCGAGAACAGCACCACCGCGGAGATCGCATTGCCGCCGCCGGTTCCCAGCAGGGTATCGGCGAGCTCAGCCGCGACCCGGGTGGATTGCGCCACGGTGTCGAGCGGCAGCACGTAAAGATAGACGGCATTCATCGCCAGGTACGCCAGCGTCACGATTGCGGTGCCCAGCGCGAGCGCGCGGGGAATCGTGGTCCGCGGCGCCGTGGTTTCCTCCGAGCTGTAGGTCACCATGTGCCAGCCGCCGAACGCGAAGAGTCCCGCGGAGAGACCCGCCAGGAAATCGCCCGCCGAAAGCCGTACCGCGCCGGCAGAGCCGACGAAATGCGCGCCCCCTTCCACTCGGCCACCCAGCGCAAAGCCCAGGACCACGATCGCCGCCACCGCGAGGAGCTTGCCCGCGGTGAAGAGCGCCTGCAACCGGCTGCCCTGCTTCACCCCCAGATAGTTGACGGCCGAGAGCAGCAGGATCACCCCGATCGCGACGGCCTTGGTTCCCGCGGAACCGAGGGGGATGAGGTACCCGGCGTAGCGCGCGAAGATCACCGCCACGGCGGCGATGATGCCGGAGTGCATGCTCCAGAACATCGCCCAGCCCCAGAGAAACCCGAGCGGTGGCCCGAACGCCTCGGTGAGGTAGACATATACCCCGCCGCTGCGCGAAAAGGTCGAGGCGAGCTCGGCCGTGACGAGCGCGCCGCTCAGCGTGAGCGCGCCGGCCGCCACCCAGACGAGCAGCACGCCGGCGACGGAGGGGACCCGGCTGGTGATCTCGGAGGGTTGGACGAAAATCGAAGCCCCGATGATCGTGCCGACCACCAGGGCCGTCGCATGAGGCAGCGCAATCGCGCGCCGGAGCTCTCCCGGCGCGCTCACGCGGTGTTATTCCTGCGACCTATTTCACCAGCTTGAACACCCGCATGCGGGTCTTGCGAGCTTTGCGCGCGGCGAAGGCGCTCACTGTTGCGAGTCCCACTGCTGCGGCGGCCGCCGCGAGCCTGACCCGGCGACGGGCCTTGCCGGCAGCCTTGGCTGCTGCTGCGGTGGTGCGGCTTGCGGCGCGCTTGACGGATTTCGTCGCCTTGCGGGCCGCGCGGGCTGGTTTCCTCGAGGTCATGGCACTCGGCATAAGGTCTCCTGACTCTCCCCGTGTACGGGGTGACGAGCCAGCAGCGCCAGAAGCCCACGCGCCTAGTCCCGCTCACTGCGCTGCCCGGAGATAGTCCTCCAGCAGCACGGCGTCGAGCGTCTCGACCACCCGATCGGCGTCGGCACGCGTAAAGCAGAGCGGGGGCTTGAGCTTCACGACGTTGTGGAAGGGACCGTCGGTGCTGAGCAGGATTCCCCGCTCCCGCATGCGGTTCGCCACATAAGAGGCTTCCTTCCCCGCGGGCTCCAGCGGCTCGCGATTCCGCACCAGCTCGAGCCCGAGGAAGAGCCCGAGGCCGCGCGCATCGCCGGCAATCGGATGTCGCGCGACCAGCTCGCGAAGGCCCGCCAGCAGGTGGGCTCCCACTAC
>DASYTT010000089.1:0-15366 GCA_036002045.1 Gemmatimonadales bacterium | reverse complement strand
GGGAGTCAGTTTTACGTGGAGGGCGGGCTGCACACCCAGTACCCCGCGCTGCCGGTGAGCGCGTTCTGGGATCTGGTGCCGGACCCGATCTTCGGGAAGGTGATCCGCTACAATCAGGACCCGGCGCTCAACTTGCTCAAGCCGGATGGCACCCCCACCGGCCCCGGCCGGATTGCCACCCATGGTGTCGCGCTCGGCGTGAAGGGACGCCCGAATGCGAGCTGGTGGGTGACGCCGCCCACCATCCGGTTCGCCGATACCACGGTGTCCTTCCCGACGCACGTTTGGGTGCGGCAGTTTTTCCGGGCCGACTCGCTGTGGACCACGCTCGGGCCCGGGGGCAATGGCGATTACAAGACGATGTTCCTGCGCTACTGGAACTCGGCGGCGCGCCACGAGCTGCACGTCGGGATCCAGGAGCGCGGGCTTTGGCATTCGGGCGGCAATCCCGGCCTCACGTTGACGGAGACCGGAACGGGCCCCCTGCAGAACGTCCAGAGCATCAATCAGCAGTACGGCGTTCAGGGCTGGCCCGTGGTGGATATCTGGCCGCTGGTTTCCGCATTAACCGCGCGGCCCAACAACACGCCCAAGTTCGGGCCAGGCAATGGGGAGTGGATCGAGATCGTGCTGCACCACAAGACGATCGGGAATCGGCTCGAGGCTACCGCGTATTGGCGCGAGTACACCGTCGGCGGGGTGGTGAATCCGCAGCCCTGGAAGATCAGCGACAAGTACGAAGTGGCGGATCCGGCGAGCGGGTTGGGCTGGATCGGGTTGGCGCGCTATGAAATGGGCGTGAACCGCAATGCCGGCTATAAGAACGTCGCGCACATCTATTGGGGGCCCTACGAGGTCGTCGATGGCTCGGTCTATCCGAACCCCTGGAACCTGCCCTGAGAGTGAGGCTAACTGGGTGCCCCGCAAGACCGTGAGAGGCAGTAGCCACTAGACTCGAGCGCTCATCCGGCTGGTGGCGCCGTCCGCGCCACCTGCACAGATTACAGCAGCGATGAGTATCCTGCCCCCGCACATGCCTCTGCTGCATTCCGTGTTCATCCTGAACGTGATTGCGATCGCGGCAACCGGGCCTGCGCCGATTGTCAGCACGTCAAAGACGAATGGCGCGACGATTCAGCAGCCCAGCAAACCGGAAGCCTACGAGACCATCATCAAGCGAGATTGGAGTACGGCTCCGGACAAGGCGGAACTGGAAAGGTTCTTCATTGTCGAGGGGGGACTCAACGAATGTAAGACCCCGAATAAGCAAAGCGACGGGACGCTCTGCGACCCGCACCTTCCGGTCAGCGACTTCTACGATCTCATCCCTGATCCGCTGTTCGGCAAAGTCATCCGGTACAACGGAGGCCCGCAGCTCAACACCACGGCGAAGAACATGCCCGGAAGAGTGGCGAAGCATCCCGTCGGCCTCAGAGCCGCGTACACCCATCTCTGGGTCCGGCAATTCATTCGATTCAGCCCGAACTTCACCACCATGAGCAAGACCGGAGGACAGGGCGGGCCCTCTTACAAGGTGATGTTTCTTCGGTACGAGCATTCGGCAGCGCGGCATGAGTTCGACATCGACAATCCACGCGGCGTGTTTCACAAAGGTGGCAATCCGGGCCTCACGAAGGTGAGCCAGGGGCAGCTTCCGTGGCACAACACCGTGGACATGAACACGCTGTATCCGGGCGCAGGCTGGTTCGGACCGGATTTCTATCCCTTCATCAAAGTCCCGGGACCATATCCGGCTGCTCCGTCCCGCAGCTCACCCTATGGGAATGGAAATGGGGAATGGATCGAGGTGGTCCTCCACCACAAGACCGTAGCCGAGCGCGGTGAGTTCACGATGTATTGGAGACAGTACACCCTGCGCGGCGAGGTGGTCCCGCAAGCATGGAAGATCCATGCTGTGTTCATGACAGCCCAAGCTGGGCAGGTATTTCCCGGGGTAACGATCTATCTGATGGGGGTAAATCGAAACCGACAATACGACGAGCCCATGTTCGTCTATTGGGGTCCGTATGAGATCGTAGACGGATCCAGGTACCCCAACCCCTGGAATCTGCCGGGTGGCTGAGTTGCAGAACCGAGTCCCCGATAAGCCCCCCCATCAACCTACCGCAGCCTTGCCGGCTTCTACGAAGTGATTGCGGCCCGCTCGCACCGGAGATCCTGATCGGTACCGCGAGACTGCGCGGCTGGCTACGCTCGGCCTTACCGCTTGGTATGCGAAGGCGGCTTGCGGTATTGGTGGGAAGGCAGCGATGGCTTCCGGACAGGGCCTGGTGGGTGCTCGAGCTGCTGCGGGACCAGGCGGCGCGTGATCCCAACGAGTTCCATCGCTTCCTCTGGACTCATCACCTGGCTTACGCGGAGAGTTACGAGGTTGAGCAGCGGTTCGGGACCGACCAGCTCCACGCCTCACGCCGGCTGTTGTTCGACGACCTCAAGGCGAGCCTGCGTGCGCGCAGGATCGATCCCGCCAAGGATATTCACTCGGTATTCGAGGTCGGCTGCTCGCTGGGCTACCTGCTCCGGTTCGCGGAGACCCAGCTCTTCCCTGCGGCCGAGATCCTGGAAGGCAATGACATCGACGCCTACGCCGTGCGGGAAGGCACTCGATACCTCGAAAGCGTGGGCTCTCGGGTCAGGCTGCACCACGCGGACATGACGGAGCTCGATCGAGTCATGGGCACGCGGCGATTCGACGTGGTGCTTTGTCCCGGCGTCCTCATGTATCTTCGCGAAGAAGCTGCCGGCTCTGTGGTGACGAGCATCCTCCGGCATACCGGCCGGGTTGCCGCATTCGCCGGTCTGGCGCACCCTGCTCGCGACAACCGGGAGCTCGCGGTTGCCGAGGTCCGCGAGCGGGATGGGACCTTCATTCACAATATCGACCGGCTGGTGGAACGAGCCGGCGGCCGGGTGATCTTCCGACGGTGGGAAGGGGCACGCCAGGTGGACGGCAACACCATCTACTTCGTCTTTGCCGAGCCCGAGGCGTGAGCGTTGCTGCAGCGCGGTTTCGCTTCGAGCGCATCCGCTGCCGGCTCGCCGCCGCGCTCGACCGGGGACTGGGACGCAAGCGCACCGTCTATGTGGAGGAGCGCACCGAGGAATACCGTCGCTACTGGGAAGAAGGAGCGCGGCTCAATGACGCGGAGCTCGTCCCGCTTACCGAGGACATCTGGGAGATCCGCCGCGGGGACCGACGGGTTCGAATCACCAAGTACCTGACTCCCTGCGATGACCCCGCCACCCGCCGGCTCGCGGGCGACAAGCCCTACTGTTACTCCGTGGCCCGCTCCATCGGGATCCCCGTGCCGGAGCACATCGTCGTGGCTGGTGAGGAGCTCGTAGCGGCGCACCGATTTCTCGCTGAGACGAACGGACCGGTGGTGGTGAAACCAGCGCGTGGCTCGAGCTCCGGATTAGGTGTCAGCACGAATGTGCGGAGCCGGCCCGCCCTCATCCGGGCGGCAGCACTTGCCTCGCTTTATTGCCCTGCTGTGATCGTCGAGCGCATGATCCCCGGGGAATCCTGCCGGCTGCTTTTCCTGGCCGGCCATTTGATTCACGCGGTTCGCCGAGGTGGCCTGCCGGACGGCAGGGAGACTCGCGAGCTCCGCACGGTGTACGATGAGACGGTTACGGCGCTTTGCAGCCCGGCTCTCGTCAGCGACCTGGCGGAGCTGGTGCGCACACTGGGTAGTGAATTCGCCGGTATCGATTTGATTTGCAACGACTTAGGCAAGCCGCTCTCGGAGTCGGGCGGCACGTTTCTTGAGATCAACACTACTCCAGGGATTCATCACCACTATATCACCCCGGATGACTTTGCCCCGAATCCCGTGGCGAAGCTAGTCCTGGCCTACCTTCTCGGCGAACGCCGGAGACAGGGGGTTTCCCATGGCCTCGCGTGACTCACAGCCGGTCTCCGGCAAGCTCCGCTTTGTGGACTACCTCAAGAGGATCAACGTCCGCACCCTCACGCCCGCGACCAGCCCCTTCGACCCAGGCTACGATCCGGTCACGGTCGAGAGTCACCTCGAGCAAAGCCACCACATGATGTCGGTGCTCAAGATCAGCATGGCGTGCTGGCTGATCGCCGACGAGGCCTGTACCCGGCGCAAGGTCGCCGCGGCCAAGAAGTACAAGGTGCCCACGACGACCGGTGGCGGCCCCTTCGAGGTGGCGATGGCGCAGGGCCAGCTCGAGGCCTATCTCGATCTCTGCGGCGACGTGGGCGTGGACCGGATCGAGATCGGCGAAGGATTCACCGATCCCGACCTCAACCCCAAGAAGCTGGTCAAGCTGGCCGGCGATCGCGGGCTCCAGGTGCAGTTCGAGCTCGGCAAGAAGCACGGCGGCGCGTTCACCAGCGACATGGTGCAGGCGCTGATCGACCAGGGGAAGGAGTGGCTGGAGGCTGGAGCCAAGCAACTGGTCGTCGAGGGACGGGAGAGCGCCAAGGGCGTGGGCCTCTTCGACGACGCGGGCAACTTCAACGCGGCCTTCGCGGACCGCTTCGCGGAGGTGTTCGGGCACAAGATCGTGCTCTTCGAGGCGCCCAATAAGCCCAGCCAGTTCGCGCTGCTGGACCATTTCGGCCCCGAGGTGCATCTCTGCAACGTGCGGCTGGAGGAGTTCCTCCGGGTGGAGATCTACCGCCGAGGGCTGCACTCGGACGCATTCGCCAAGGACAATCTGAGGCCGCCACCGCCGGCCGGCGCGCGGAAGTAGCCTTGTGAGCCGCTCGGTCGTCATCGACTTTCTGCCGGAGAGCGTCAAGCAATACCGCGAGGGGTATGCGATCGTCGCGATCGACGTGATTCGCGCGACCACCACCGCCGCTACCGCCGTAGCGCTCGGGCGGCGCTGCTATCCGGTCCCTTCGATCGAGGCCGCGCTGCCGCTCGCGGCTCGACTCAGCGAGCCGCTGCTCTGCGGTGAGCTGGGCGGCAACATGCCGTTCGGCTTCGACATCACCAACAGCCCCTTCGAAGTGGCGCATCGGGCCGATCACTGGCGGCCGATGATCCTGCTGTCCTCCAGCGGTACCCAGCTGATCCAGAACGCCGCGGAAGCGGGCGCAGCCTACATCGCCTGCCTGCGCAACTGGGAGGCCACGGTCGAGTTCCTGGCCGAGCGGCATCCACGGGTGGCAGTGATCGGCGCCGGGACCCGGGGCGAGTTCCGCGAAGAAGATCAATACTGTTGCGCACTGGTGGCGGAAGGCCTGGTCGCCCGGGGCTTCGAGGCGGAAGGCCCGCAGACCACCGAGGTGCTGGACCGCTGGCGGGGGAAGCCGGTCGAGGCCTGGCGGGAGAGCAAGAGTGTGGACTACCTGCGGCGGAGCGATCAGCTGCGCGATCTCGACTTCATTCTGGCCCATCTCAATGATCTCCGCGCGGCCTTCGCGGTGCGCCACGGGGAGATCGTGATGCTCCCCCTCGCTCCAGCCGGTGCGGGAGCGCAGGTCCCGGGGCGCACGGCCACCGGCGAATAAACGGCGCCGCTGCGCCATGCCGCCCATCGATTCCTCGACGCCGGTTCTGGCGCTCAAGGCGCACCACGGCACGCTCGGCATCGCCCGGAGCCTCGGACGGCTGGGCGTCGCTGTCCATGTGATGGATGCCGATCCGCGGCACCCCGCGCTGGCGTCGCGCTACGTGACGGGCGCGCACCTGTGGAACTTCGGGAGAACTCCGGCGGAGCGCAGCGTGGAGCGACTCTTGGAGCTGGGCAGAGTGCTCGGGGAAGGCACTGTGCTCATCCCGACCTCGGACGACACGGCTGAGCTGGTGGCCGAACATGCGGGGGTATTGCGGCAGCTGTTCCGCTTCCAGGAGAATCCGCCCGAGCTGGTGCGCGCGCTCTCCAACAAGCGGGAGCTCCACGCGCTAGCGCGCCGCCACGGCATTCCCACGGCGGAGACCAGCTTCCCCGAATCGCTGGAGGAGGTGCGCAGCTTTGCGGCGACCGCCGGGTTTCCCGTGATGCTCAAGGCCAGCGATGGCCTCCGGCTGCAGGCCAGAACGGGCAAGAAAATGGTCATTGCGCGCTCGCCGGAGGAGCTGCTGGAGTGGTACCAGCGGCTGGAGGATCCGGCCGATCCGGTGCTCATGCTGCAGGAGTACATCCCGGGCGGGGACGACACGATCTGGATGTTCGACGGCTATTTCAACCGGAACTCCGATTGCGTATTCGGGGTCACAGGCAAGAAGCTGCGCCAATTCCCGGTGCATACCGGGGCCACTTCGCTGGGGATCTGCCTGGAGAACGCTCCGACCCGCGAGCAAACCTGCCGCTTCATGAAGGCGATCGGATACCGCGGGATTCTCGACATCGGTTTCCGGTACGACGCGCGCGACGGCGGCTACAAGCTGCTCGACCCTAACCCGCGGATCGGGCAAACCTTCCGGCTCTTTGTTGCCAAAGAGGGCTGGGACGTGGCGCATTTGCTCTATCTCGATCTGACCGGCCAGGCGCTTCCAGCGGCGACCCCCGTCGAGGGGCGCAAGTGGCTCGTAGAGGATTGGGATCTGGAGTCGTCGCTCGACTACTGGCGCGAGGGCGGGCTGACCGTAGCGGAATGGCTCGCTTCGTTCGAGGGGGTCGAGGAGGGGGCCTGGTTTGCGCGGGACGACCTGGCGCCGTTCGGGCGGGTTGTGCGGCGGCTTGCCGCTCGGGGTTGGGCTTCGCTCCGGAAACGATTGCGCCTGCGAGTGTGGCCCTCGGAGGCCACCCCGTGAGGTGGAAGGGAAGGGTGGGGAGCGCCTTTGCCTCGGTCCTGTACGGAACCGGTTTGCACCGGTCCATGCTCCGAGATTGCGCCGTGGTGGTGGTGTTTCATCGGGTAGACGATCGCTATCCCGACGATGCGATCACGCTACCGGTCACCCGCTTTACCGCCATGTGCCGATTCTTCGCGCGGCGCTTCGAGGTGATCAGCTTTGGGCAACTCGTGACGCTGTTGGAGCAGCGAAGTCCTTTGCGCGGGCAGCTGGCTATCACGTTCGATGACGGATACCGGGATAATCACCACGTCGCGGCGCCAATTCTCGAGCAGTTTGGGCTGCCCGCCTGTTTCTTCGTGACGAGCGGCTTCATCGAATCCAGCGAGGTCCCCTGGTGGGACCAACGGGCCGGCATTGCATCGGAATGGATGAGCTGGGACGAGGTACGCGATCTCAAACGCCGCGGCTTCGAGATCGGGGCGCATACCATGACGCACGCGGATCTGGGCCGACTGAGCGGTGAGGAGGCGCGGCGCGAAATCGTCGGCTCGAAGCTTACCCTCGAAGCCTGCCTCGGCGGGCCGGTGGATCTTTTTGCCTATCCGTTCGGGCGCGAGGCGCAACTCACCGAGGCCAACCGCGCCTTGGTGGTTAAAGCCGGGTTTCGTTGCTGCCCGTCGGCGTTCGGTGGTTTGGTGCGGACGGGCGACGACCCGTTTCGCTTTCGGCGACTGCCGGTGACCGGTTGGTACCGAGCGCCCGGGGAACTAGGTCTCGAAGTCCTGCGTGCGAGCCGAGCCGGATGAACATCCTTTGGCTCTCACACTTCCTGCCCTACCCGCCGAAGGGCGGGGCGTTGCAGCGTTCCCATTACCTGCTGCGGGAAGCAGCGCGCCGGCACCGGGTATCTCTCGTGGCACTCAATCAGCGCGCCGTGCTCGCCTCGCCGGAGGCGGTAGAAGAGGCGACCCGCGAGCTGGGTGGAATCGTCAGCGATCTGACGTGGTTCGAGAATCCAGCCGACCGGTCCCGCCTCCGCCGGGGGCTGACCGCCACACTGTCCTACTTCCGGAGCGCTCCCTACGATGTCAACTGGCTGCGAAGCGCCGCCCTGCGGCACCATTTGCGGGAGCGGGCAAAACGGGACCGCTTCGATCTCATCCATGTGGATACCCTCGGGTTGTTGCCGTACGCAAGGGAGCTCGCGGGAGTGCCCGTGGTGCTCAACCACCACAACGTCGAGTCGCAGCTGATGGAGCGGCGCGCCGAACGGGAGCCACACCCGCTCAAGCGGCACTACTTTCGACGCGAGACCG
Organism: Gemmatimonadales bacterium; assembly: GCA_036002045.1. Taxonomy (GTDB): domain Bacteria; phylum Gemmatimonadota; class Gemmatimonadetes; order Gemmatimonadales; family GWC2-71-9; genus JABFSM01. The sequence continues at coordinate 7,304 of DASYTT010000089.1, read as the reverse complement.
AGAAGCTCAATCGGCTGGAGCGGCAGGCGTGTGCCGGCGTTGCGCTCAACCTGGTGGTTTCGGAGTTGGATGGGGAGCGGCTAAGCTCGCTGAGTCCCGGAGCCAGGATTCGAGTCGTCAGTAATGGTGTCGACACGGAGTATTTCCGGGCTGACCCCAGGACGGTGCAGCGCCCGCGCAGCCTGGTGTTCGCCGGCGGGATGAATTGGTACCCGAACCGGGACGCCGTCCTATTCTTCCTCTCCGAGATCTGGCCGCGGTTGATCGCGGAAGATGCCTCGCGGAGCGTCACGATCATCGGCCGTGATCCACCGCCGGCGCTGCTCGAAGCCGCGCGCGATTCGCGGGTGCGCGTGCCTGGGTTTGTGGACGACGTCCGCCCCTGGATGAATGAAGCGGCCATTTACATCTGTCCCATTCGGGATGGCGGCGGAACCCGCCTCAAGGTACTCGACGCCTTAGCGATGGCGAAGCCGATCGTCGCGACCGGTCTTGCCGTGGAAGGACTCGACCTCCGAGAAGGCGCCCACTACCTTCGGGCGGAGACGCCGGCCGAATTCGTCAAGCAAATTCGGCGGCTCGAGAGCGACGCTTCGCTGGCTCCTACGCTTAGCTCCGCTGGACGAGCACTGATCGAGGAACGCTATGCGTGGCCTGTCGTGGGGCTATCCTTGGAGGCGGCCTACCGGGCTGCAAGGGATGTTGCAGGCACGCAACAGGTCGAAGGGTTCGCAGTGTGAGCTAAACAGTAGTGCGGCACGACTACTGCACAGGCCCGTTGAAAAGTATCTGCCAGTGGAAATGAGCTGATGACGAGCACTGCGATTCCCCGACGGCTGGTCCGGAGCGCCTCCGCAGGCACAGCGGTGGGTGCGACCACGCGGCCAGACGCGTTGTGCTGGGCGGTGGTCGCGATGGGCTTGGCGTATGTCTGGCGCCTCCAGGTATTGCAGCCAGAGCTCCTGATGCCCTTGCGACTGGGGATCGTGACGACGGCCATCGCGATCGTGTTGTGGTCGAATGGCAAGGACCCGATGGGGCGCTGGAGCCGGTTGCAGGAGCTCCTGCCGGTCCGGTTGGTTCTGGCACTCAGCCTCGTCGCGATCGCCGGGATCCCGCTGGGCCTCTACCCCGGCGCCACGCTGGCCTTTTTCCGGGTCGTGTTCCTCGGCTTGATCCTCTACATGCTGCTGACTGCGGCCAGTGTACGATCGCGGGTGGACCTGGAGCGGCTCATGCTGGCGCACGTCGTCGGTGCGCTGATCTTCGGTCTTTTCGTGCTCTGGAAGGCTGGGGGCCGTGGCGGCAGGCTCTCCGGCCTTTCTGCGTACGATCCCAATGATTTCGCCTTTCTGCTGGTCTGTACGATCCCGCTGGCTGTCTACTTCATGCGCACCACCGCGAAGCCAATGCTCCGCGCTCTCACGGCGTTTGCTGTTGTGTTGTTCGTGGTGCTCCTGGTCCGGACGGGGTCTCGAGGCGGGTTTCTTGGATTCATCGCGACCATGCTTTACCTCTTGTTCCGCTTCAAGGGAATCTCCGTCAGGATCCGGATCGCGGCCATTGCGGTGGGTCTCGTTACGCTCTCGCTGGCCGCGAGCGACGAGTACTGGGAGCTGATGGGAACGATCCGCAGCGAGTCGGACTACAACCGCACCGAAAAAGGTGGGCGCATCGAGGTGTGGAAGCGCGGTCTCGGGTACATGAAAGACCATCCGTTCGTCGGGGTGGGACTGAACCAGTTCGGCGTGGCGGAGGGTGCATCCGAGCTGAATCAGGCCAGGGTGGCGGAGGGGAAGGGATGGGTGGCGGCTGCGGCGCACAACAGCTTCATTCAAATGGGCGTTGAGACCGGCTTCATCGGTCTGGGTCTGTTCATGGCACTGGTCGGAGCGTCGCTCGGCGCGTGTTCCTGGCGCGCTCCTCCGCGGCCGACACAGGCGGACATGGATGAGCAAGCGCTGGCCCGGGCTCTGGCCGGCGCGCTGGTGGGCTTCTGCGTCGCAGGCTTTTTCCTCTCCCAGGCGTACTCCGCGTACCTGTATTCCCTCCTGGGAATGGTTGCGGGACTCCTGAAGCTCCGGAAGTACGCACCGCTCCATGCGCCCGCAGCGGCAGCACTGGCGTTACCGGCACAAGGAACTCGACGGGCGCAACTGACGCGACGCAGGGGGTAGGCCTGCGCGAGGCGAGGCGCTTCACCTCGGTGCGAGGCCGCCTCAAAGCGGGAGTGGAGACCGCGATAGTTCGGAGCGGTCTGGCCGGGGTGCTGCGGCGCCGGCTGCGCTCCCGTAGTCTGGTTCTTGCCTATCACGGCGTCACGCCCCAGGGTGAGCGTCCGGCCGGGGAACTGGCGCTGCACCTGCCCGAAGCCCAATTCATCGCCCAACTCGAGGTGCTGGGGGAATTCACGAAAGTGGTTCCCCTGAGTGATCTGCTTTGCAGCTTGGAAAGCGGTAGCCAGCGCCCGCGGGTTGCGATTAGCTGGGACGATGCCTACGTCGGCGCCCTCACCGCCGGAGTGGATGCCGTGGTCCGGCGCGGATTCCCTGCCACGATCTTCGTGGCCCCGGGACGGCTGGGGGGGCAAAGCTTCTGGTGGGACCGGCTCGCGGAGCGATTCGCCGGCACCATTCCCGGGGCAATCCGCGCCAGGGCCCTCCAAGGTCTTGCCGGCGTGGACGAGGGGATCGCGGTCGAGTACGAGGGTGACGCGCCGCCGGCGAGCATCCCTGACTTTGCCCGGACCGCTGGAGCAACCCTGCTTACCGCTGTCGCGGCTCGCCCGGGGATTTCGGTCGCCTCGCATTCTTGGAGCCATGTCAACCTCGCTGCAGTCCCGCCGGAGCGGCTCGAGCAGGAGTTGACGAGTTCAGCCCACTGGCTGACGGAGCGGTTCCGCTCATACCTCCCCTGCCTGGCGTATCCCTACGGGCTGCACTCTCCTCTGGTGCGCCGGCGCGCGGCCGCCGCGGGCTATCGCGCGGGCTTCCGTGTCGAAGGAGGCTGGATGCCCCGCCAGGACGAAGAGCGGTTCGCGCTGCCAAGATTCAATGTTCCGGCAGGACTCTCCCTCGACGGATTCGTGCTTCGCCTCTCGGGGCTGCTCTCCCATTGACGGCCGGAGTCTTCGTTACCGATGCCGAGCAGCATGCCGCGCTCGCGGTGGTGCGATCCTTGGGTCGTGCCGGTTATCTGGTGTATGCCGGTTCGTCGCGACGCCGTGCGCTTGCCGGCAGCTCGCGCTATTGCCGGAAGCACGTGACGCTGCCCGACCCGCTCACCCAACCGGCGCGGTTCGCTGCCGCCGTACAGCGCGAGACCCAACGCAGGCAAATCGCGGTCGTGCTTCCCATCACCGACGCCGCCATGCTCGCCTTGCTGCCGATCCGCCAGCAATTGGCGCCCGCGATCATCCCGTTTCCCGAGCTCGACATCTATCAGCGCGTCGCCGACAAAGCCCTCGTGCTGGAAGAGGCTCGCGCGGTCGGCTTCGAGGTCCCCGAACAGATGGAGCTGGCCCGGCCGGGAGCCCTGCTCGAGCTCGGTTCGCTCCGGTTCCCGCTGGTGCTGAAGCCGCATCGGTCCGTCGTGGCGACGTCGGATAGTGCGAGGGCGGTCAAGCTCGCAGTGTCGCAGGTTGCTGATGCCGCGGCGCTGGAGCGGTGTCTCGACACGCTGCCGCCGGAAGCATTTCCGGTTCTGCTCCAACAGCGAATCGTCGGGCCAGGGCTGGGATTCTTTCTCCTTCTCTGGAAGCAACGGCGGCTCGCCGGGTTCGCGCATCGCCGGCTGCTCGAGAAGCCGCCGTCCGGAGGTGTGTCGGTTCGCTGCGAGAGTGTGGCGGCAGAGCCGGGGTTGCTCGATCGGGCTGAGCGCCTGCTGACCCGCTTGGGGTGGCAAGGCGTGGCAATGGTGGAATGCAAGCAGGATCTGGCGACTGGACGCGTGTATCTGATGGAGGTCAATGGGCGGTTCTGGGGCTCGCTACAACTTGCCATCGATTCCGGCGTGGACTTTCCGACAATGCTGGTGCGAGCGGCGCAGGGGGAGCCGGTGGCCAGTGTGGCAGACTACCGGATTGGGGTGCGAATGCGACGCTGGTGGGGAGAAGTGGACCACCTGGTGACTCGACTCCGTCGATCCGACCGCTCGCTGGGGGTGCCGCCCGACGTGCCCGGCCGGGCAACGGTCTTGGCGAGGGTCTTGTTGGCTCCGCTCGCGGGTGTGCGTGGAGAGGTGTTGCGGTGGGACGATCCGCTCCCCTTTCTCCGCGAAACGCTGGCCTGGTTCCGCCGCGCCTGATGCGCCACCTCCGGGTGCTGCACGTGATCCAGAACCTGAATTACGGGGGGATGGAGCGCTTGTTGGCCGACCTGGTACTGCGGGCGGATCCAGCCGAGTTCGAGCCACACGTGCTGGTGCTCCAATACCTGGGGAGATTTGCCCGCGAGCTGGAAGGGCGCGCGGCGCTGCACGTTTCACCACCGCTGCCGAAGTGGTCGCTGGTGTGTCCCCGTTTGCTGGCTCGACAGCTCCGCTCGATCGCCCCGGACGTGGTGCATAGCCATAGCGGTGTCTGGCTTAAGACCGCACGGGCTGCTCATGCTGCAGGCGTCCCCCGCCTCATTCACACGGAGCATGGCCGGGCGTCGCCGGATCCCCTCAAGGCCCGGCTGCTCGACGGCCTTGCATCCCGCTACACCGACGTCGTGGTTGCTGTGTCCGAGGTGCTGGCGCGGCAGCTCGAAGCCACTGTCGTGCGGGGCCGCGCGCCCATCCAGACGATCCCCAATGGAGTGGACACGGAACACTACCGGCCCAGGGCCGACACCGGTCGGCTCCGAGCCGAGCTCGGCCTCAGCGCCGACACGCCGATCATCGGGAGCATCGGACGGCTGGAGGCAATCAAGGGATACGACGTGATGATCGCCGCGTTTGCCAACTTGCCGGCGCATAGCGACGCCTCGTTTTCGCCGCCACACCTCGTGGTGGCCGGGGATGGTGCCGAGCGGGCGCAGCTCGAGGCAATGGCGGCGCGGCTCGGCGCAGCCGACCGGGTGCACTGGCTCGGGTGGCGGGACGATCCGATCGACCTGTTCTCCGCGTTCACCATTTTTACGATGGCCTCGCGTAGCGAAGGCACCTCGGTGAGCCTGCTCGAGGCCATGAGCAGCGGACTGTGCCCGGTCGTGACGCAAGTAGGGGGCAACAGCGCGGTGCTCGGCGGCGAGTTACGGCACCGACTGGTGCCGACCGAACGCCCCGAGGCATTGGCCATGGCGTGGCGCGATGCGCTGGGCCATCCGGATCGTCGGGAATCCGATGCCGCTACCGCCCGGCGGCGGGTAGTGGAAGCATTTGGGATCAGTACGATGGTGCGCAGCTACGAGGCACTCTACCGACAAGGGTGATGGGTGGCCTTCCGCATGCCTTCTAAACGCTGCTTTTAGACAATTGTGGTCGATATTTAGACACCCCAAGGGGCGGTCTTGCCGAAAAACCGCATTGTCATACTTTGAGAGTCCCTCTTTACGAGAATGTTACATGCAGGCGCGGACGAACCCGGATCAGGCTGGACCAATCGTGATTCCTACAAACAGCCCCAGGGTCCTGCCAATTCGGGTAGTTCGCGGCATCGGTGTCCTGCTGGTGATCCTGTTGTTGCCTCCGCCGCTGCACGCGCAATACCTGGATCCCGGCAGCGGCAGCATCCTGATCCAGGTGCTGTTGGGTGGGGTGGTGGGCTTGGCCGCCATTCTCAAGTTGTATTGGCACAAGATCCGAGGGATTCTGCCGGGCGCCAAGAGGGCCGTTCGGCATGATAATTAGGCGGATCGCGGGCTCTTACCGCGATCCGTCCGGGCACGTCTTCGATGGCGGTACCCATGTTCTTCGCTCGGTGCGGCCACCGGCGGCCGCAGAGTTCGACCAGGTCAAACAGACCGGCCTGTTGGACCGTCTGGTGGCCGAGGGTGTTCTTCTCCCTTTTGAAGTAGTGGATCGCCGGCTCCTGGCGGAGCAGGAGCCGGATGCCGTCTCTGTCTTGCGGCATCCCCGTCTGGACTTCATCTCTCACCCCTACGAGTGGTCCTTCCGCGGGCTCCGGGCTGCTGCCCTCCTCCAGCTGGACATTCAACTTCGCGCGCTGGAGGCAGGGGTGGCCCTGGGTGACGCTTCGGCGTACAACCTCCAATTCATCGGCAGCAAACCTGTTTTCATCGACCATCTCTCCTTCCGCCCTTATCGAGAGGGCGAGTTTTGGACTGGGCACCAGCAATTCTGCAATCAGTTTCTCAATCCACTGCTGCTGACCGCCTTAACGGGGGTTCCCTTTCAGACCTGGTACCGTGGCTCACTGGACGGGATTCCTTCCCGGGAAGTCTCGCCCCTCTTCCCGAGGCGGAAGCTGCTCTCGCGCCGAATGCTGCTGCACGTGTACCTGCTCGGCAAACTCCAAGGGGAGTCCACCCGCAGCAGCGCGGTGCAGCTCGCCAACGCCGGGTTGCCGCGACGGCGTTTTCAAAAGACGCTCGAGGATCTCCGTGGCTGGGTTGCGGGACTGGAGCCCAAGGGCTCCCGATTCAGCGAATGGTCCGACTACGCTGCCAACACCAGCTATGGTCAGGCGGAGGGCAGCGCAAAACGAGCGTTCGTCGCAGACTTCGTGGCCGCCACGAAGCCAAGGATGCTGTGGGATCTGGGGTGCAACACCGGCGACTTCTCCGTGGTCGCGCTCGGCGCCGGAGCGGAGACTGTCGTCGGATTCGAGTTTGACCATGGGGCGCTGGACGCCGCGTTCCTGCGGGCGACTCAAGAGGGACTGTCCTTGCTGCCGCTCTACCTCGACGCGGCCAACCCGTCTCCCGACCAGGGATGGGCCCAGCGAGAACGCGCGGGCCTGGGGGCCCGGCGGTCCGCTGATGCGGTGCTCGCCCTGGCGCTGGTGCATCATCTCGCGATCTCGCGCAATGTCCCGCTGGCGGAGGTTGTCGCCTGGATCGTTTCTCTCGCGCCGAAGGGAGTTATCGAGTTCGTCCCCAAGGCCGATGCGATGGTCCAAAGACTCCTGGCGCTGCGGGCGGACATCTTCGAGGACTACGACGAGGCGTATTTCCTGGCAGCGCTGGAGAGCGGAGGCCGCATCGTGAAGACCGCCCGTGTCACGGAGAGTGGACGTCTCCTGGCATGGTTCGCACGTGACTGAAAGAGGCGCGGGGTGGTGGGACTACGCCGCGTGCGCGCTCTTGACGGTCGTTCCAGTCGTGACCCACTTGGCCTACCACGACTTCGGTTTCCTCTCG
>DASYTT010000088.1:0-14076 GCA_036002045.1 Gemmatimonadales bacterium | reverse complement strand
TGGCTACTGGCTACTGGCTACTGGCTACTGGCACCCCCCTAACCTACAGATCCATGCGCATTGGCGTGTTGCGTGAGACCGCGCCCCACGAACGGCGAGTGGCTCTGGTGCCGCAGACGGTCAAGCGGCTGCGGAGCCTTGGCCACGAGGTGGAGGTGGAAAGCGGGGCGGGAGGGAGCGCAGGGTTCCCCGATAGCGAGTATACCGAGGCAGGTGCGCGGGTGATGGGCCGCGCGGCGGTGCTCGCGAGCTGTGAGATTCTCCTCACGGTGCAGTGTCCGGAGGCGGAGGATCTCGCCAGCGTTCCGCCGGGCGTGGTGGTGATCGGGCTCGCGCAGCGGTCCGGCGTCAACCGCTTTCTTGCCGCCGCGACCGCCGGTCATCTCACCGTTCTCGCCATGGAGCGGGTTCCGCGCACCACCAAAGCTCAGGCTATGGATGTGCTCTCTTCCCAGGCTACCGTCGCGGGATACCAGGCGGTCCTGCTCGGCGCGAGCCACCTCTCGCGCCTCCTCCCGATGTTGACCACCGCCGCCGGAACGATCCCACCGGGGCGAGCCTTTGTGCTGGGAGCCGGCGTGGCGGGGCTGCAGGCGATCGCGACCGCGCGGCGGCTCGGGGCCATCGTGAGCGCGTTCGACGTCCGCCCGATCGTCAAGGAACAGGTCCAAAGTCTCGGCGCCACCTTCGTCGAGGCCGAAGCGGTGAGCGCCGCCGCCGAGGGAAGCGGGGGATATGCGAAGGAGCTCGCGGAGGAGCAGCAGCGCAAGGTGCTCGAGGCCATCGCGAAGGTCCTGCCGGACAAAGACCTGGTGATTACCACTGCCCAGATCCCCGGCAAACCGGCCCCGCGCCTGATCACGGAGGAGATGGTCCGCAAGATGAAGGGTGGGTCGGTGATCGTCGACCTGCCGGTGGAATCAGGAGGGAATTGCGAGCTGTCGCGTCCCGGGGAAACCGTAGTCGCCCACGGCGTCACCATCCTGGGACCGCTCAATCTGGCGAGCCAGATCCCTCAGCACGCCAGCCTGATGTACAGCCGGAACCTGCAAGCACTGCTGGAATATCTGATTCAAGACGGACGGCTCGAGATCGATCGCGACGACCCCATTGCCGGGCCGATGTGTCTGGTGCACGGCGGGGATACGGCGGGGGTGTGATATGACTCTAACAACCGTGATTCAGCTGTACGTCTTCGTCCTGGCCGGGTTCGTCGGCTATCAGGTAATCAGCCGGGTCCCCCCGCTCCTCCATACGCCGCTCATGTCCGCGGCGAACGCGATTACCGGCATTTCGCTGGTCGGCTCGCTGGTCGCCGCCGGGAGCGATCACGGCCGGCTGAGCAACTTGCTCGGCTTGATCGCCGTGATCTGCGCGACGGTCAACGTGGTGGGCGGGTTCCTCATCACCGATCGCATGCTCAAGATGTTCAAGCGCGACGGGCACAAGCCGTCGTGACTCCCATGCCAGTCCGCGAGCTGGCCATCCAGGTGATCTACCTGGCCAGCTCGGTGTTCTTCATCCTGGGATTGCGCGGGTTGAGCGGCCCCGAGAAGGCCCGCGCCGGGATGGCACAGGCCGCATTCGGGATGCTGCTCGCCATCATCGGCACGCTGCTCCACCAGGACATCGTCCGGTTCGACTGGATCGTCGCAGGTCTCGTGATCGGATCATTCATCGGCATCGTCATCGGCCGGCCGCTGTTCATCTCGGTCCCGATGACCGCGATGCCGCAGTGGGTGGCGCTTTCGCACGCGGCCGGCGCCGTAGCGGCCACTCTGGTAGGCGTCAACGAATACCTTCAGCTCGGCGCGCTGGCCCCGCGCGGCACGATGGCCGCGCTGGGATTCGAGGTTTTCCTCGGCGCGCTGACCGTGACGGGAAGCGTGATGGCGTTCGGGAAGCTCCAGGAAATTCTGCCGGGCAGGCCAGTGACCTGGCCGCTGCAGAACTTCGGCAATCTGCTGCTGCTCGCCGCAGCGCTCGGCCTCATCGTCGTGCTGGTCGTCAATCCCGGCTTCAGCACCGCCTTCTGGATCCTCACGGGCCTCGCGGCCGCTCTGGGCGTCTTGATGGTGCTGCCCATCGGCGGCGCGGACATGCCGGTGGTGATCTCGCTGCTCAACGCCTATGCGGGACTGTCGGCCTCAGCGATGGGCTTCGCGATCGACAACAACCTGCTGATCATCGTGGGAGCGCTCGACGGTACCTCCGGCCTCTTGCTGTCGATCCTGATGTGTCGGGCGATGAACCGGTCGTTCACGAACGTGTTGTTCGGCGCGTTCGGGGCCAAGGTCACCGCTTCAGGGAAGCCGACGGAAGGCCAGGAGATGCGGGCGATCACTCCGGATGATGCGGCGGTCCGGCTGGCCTATGCCGGTCTGGTGATCGTCGTGCCGGGTTACGGACTCGCCGTCGCCCAGGCCCAACACGCCCTGCGGGAGCTGACCGAGCAGCTCGAGAAGCGGGGGGTCGAAGTTAAATACGCGATCCATCCCGTGGCCGGCCGGATGCCGGGACACATGAACGTGCTGCTCGCCGAAGCCAACGTGCCGTATGACAAATTGTTCGACATGGACGAAATCAATGCCGACTTCAACCGCTGCGACGTCGCGCTCGTGATTGGCGCAAATGACGTGGTCAATCCGGCCGCTCGCAGCGATCCCGCCAGCCCGATTTATGGGATGCCCATCCTCGATGTGGATCGAGCCCGGTCGGTAATCGTCTTAAAACGAGGCAAGGGCGCGGGGTTCGCCGGTATCGAAAACGAGCTGTTCTTCAATCCGAAGACCGCCATGCTGTTCGGCGATGCCAAAGCTTCCCTCAGCAGGCTGGTCACCGAGCTCAAAGCCCTCTAGCAGTAGTGCGCTCAGGGGGTGCTCAAGCGTCTCCTACACAAGGCGATGGTCACCTACGGCTGGACGGCCGAATGGGTTGACCGCTTGCCATCCGAGTGTCCACCGACCGAGAAAGCGCGCAAGCCCATGGTGGGCACCGGTTTAGGTAACCCGTTGAATTTCCGTAGGTTACGCGCTATATTAGGGGCTTGGGTTGAGCAGGGCCGGAATAGAGATTCCGGCCTTCTGACAGCCAAAACGCGCAAGGACGAAGGAGGCTTTTGACGTGGCGAATGCCCCTCGCACCAAGCGTAACGCAGTGAAGCCCGCTCAGATCGCCAAGGCGGTGGACGAGGGCCGGGAGAGCCTGGATCTCTATCTCGACGAGATCAGCCGGGTCCCCCTGCTTTCGCGCGACGAGGAGATGGAGCTAGCCCGCAAGGCCTTCCGGGGGAATGTTGCCGCCCAGGAACGTCTCGCCCGGCACAACGTGCGTTTCGTGGTGTCGGTCGCCAAGAAGTTTCAGAACCGGGGTGTCCCGCTGGTCGATCTGATCGGTGAGGGTAACCTCGGTTTGATGACTGCGGCCCGGAAGTTCGATCCGGATCGCGGCGTCAAGTTTATTTCCTACGCGGTGTGGTGGATCCGCCAGGCGGTGCAGGCGGCGATCGCCCGGCACGGCCGTCCGGTTCGGGTGCCGCTCAACCGTACGGCGGATCTCAGCCGGCTGGGTCGCACCACCACGTTGCTCAAGGAGCGGCTCGGACGGATGCCGACCACGGAGGAGCTGGCGCGGGCTACGGGACTGACTCCGGAAGCGGTACGCTCGCTGAGCGCGCTCAACTCGGAGGCGGTGCGGCTCGACCACCCGACGCGCGACGGCGACGGCAACGAGCGGATCGAGCGTTTTGCGGCCGATCAGGAAGGCACCGATGCCGGCACGATGGCCAACAGCCAGACCCAGGACATCGAGGCTGCGCTGGCGACGCTGCCGCCTCGCGACGCGAAGGTGCTGCGGCTCTATTTCGGGATCGAAGATGGGCAGAGCCGCACGCTGGAAGAGATCGGGCGGATGATGGGCGTCACTCGCGAACGAATCCGGCAGCTGCGCGACCGGGCGCTGATCCGGCTGCGCGAAGGCGAGACCGGCGAGCGGCTCAAGGATTTAGTCGCGTAAGTCGGCAAGTCGGCAAAAGCAGGGCCCCCGGTGTCAACTGACATCGGGGGCCTTGTCGTTTCATCCACAGATTACACAGATAAGAAACCGATTGGGATATGAAGCCTCTAGAATCCGCTGTTCAATCGGTGCAATCTGTGGATTACAAGTTCTCGCACACCGTAGCTCAGTTGGTCTCCGGTTTGAGAATCTTCCGAATCTGATCGCGCGCGTCCTCCAGATGCGCTTTGGTGATCCCGCTCGCGCGCGGAATGGCTCGGGCAAGGTCGGCGTCGAGGGACTTCAGCTCGGCGCGGAACGCAGCCTTGATATCGCTGGTGGCGCGGGCGGGACCGAGCTGGAGGAGGAACTGCGGCGGAAGGCCCGCGGGCGGCGTGAAGGGCGCCGGATTAATCTTGCCAGCGGCCAGCGTGAGGTAGCTCCGTTGCAGCTCGCGCCGGTAAGGATCGATCGTCACGCTCCCTCCCAGCAGTTCACTCCAGATCCCCCGTCGCACGTCGGCGAGCAGCTCGGTGAGTCCATAGGTCTCTCCGGGTGTCCGGGCCAGCGCTTCGAACTCCACCACCCGCTCAAGCCGGCGGTCCCCAAGCAGACCACTGAGGATGCCGCTCTGGGCCTGGTTGATGCGACGGAGCGCGCCCTCGACTTCGATCAGCCGCAGGAGGTCGGGCGTCACGAAGAACGTAGGGGTGGTGAAGGCGTTTTCATTGAGAAAGCGGACCGCTTCTTTCTGCCGCGCGCGCGGCCAGGGCCGGTAGCGGGGTCCGCTCTGGCCCGCGTACTTCTCCTGGGCCTCGGCCCCGCCGACGATAATGCTCACATGGCGGAGCTCCGTCGCCCACTGGCTGACGAGCCGGCTATAGAGCATGGTGAGATCGTCGTAGTCCTCGCCCTCGCGCACCGCCGCCGGGATGAGCAACGGGACGATGCGCCGGATGTTGCGCAGGCCCCAGCCGGTGGCCTTCACGGGGTCCGCATCGCCCACGGCTTCGGACTGGTCACCCGGGTCGGCGCCGCGTGAGTCCGACAGGTTGAAGCGATACCACGGGATTGAATCCTGCTCGCGCGACCAGCGGTTGAGCGTGCGCCACTCGGCATCGGGCGTGCTGGCAGCGGGAATCGGAGTGTAACCCCAGCGGGTTATGTATTTGTCCCACGGACCGATGCCGGGAACCAGGTTCGCCAGCGGAATGCTGTCTTCGGGCTGGGCGAGGTAGTTGAAGCGCGAATAGTCCATGATCGAAGGGGCGTGCCCCATCCGACTTACCCAGCTTCGCTTGCGCAACGAATCCACGGGATAGGTCGAGCTGCCCTTCTGATCGTGCTGGAACCCGAGGGTATGGCCGACCTCGTGCGCCACCACAAACTCCACCAGCCGGCCCATCAACGAATCGGGATAGGGCCACATGCGGGAGCGGGGGTCGAGGTGGCCCACCTGGGTGAAGTACCAGGAGCGCTGCAGGTTCATGATGTTGTGATACATGTAAATGTCAGACTCGAGGATCTCACCGGTCCGCGGGTCATGGACATTCGGGCCCGTGGCATTCTCGATCGTCGAGGGAAACCAGCGCACCACCGAGTAGCGCGCATCCTCGGGAGCCCAGTCGGGATCCTGCGCCGGGGTCGGCGCGTCCGCGGCGACGATGCCGCGACGGAAACCGGCTGCTTCGAACGCGGGCTGCCAGGCCTCGATCCCCTTCTTGACGTAGGGCTTGAGCCACTCGGGGGTCGCCGGGTCGACGTAATAGGTGATCGGCTTGACCGGCTCGGAGATCGCGGCAGCGGGATCCTTCTTCTCGAGCCGCCAGCGCACGATGTACTCGCGGGTCTCCGCGCGCTGCTCCGGACGGCCGTAGTCGAGCATGTCGATGCTGAAGAAGCCGATGCGCTTGTCGGCCAACCGCGGCATCATGGGCTTTTCGGGCAGGGTGATCATGCTCCAGTGCATCACGATCGTGGCGGTTCCAGCCGGGGCCTGGCCCGGGGTGGGGGTGGGAGCCGCCGGCGGAGGCCCGTAGGTCAGTGAGGCCTCGACATCCACGTTGGTCGGGAAGGAGAGCACCCGCTCGATAAAAGAGCGGTTGGCGTCCGGTGGGGTGCGTGCGCGCGCCGCGGGCACGAATTCGGGGGGCGGCGCGGTATAGAGGCGGGTCACCTCGATCACGGCCGCGCTATCGGGTCCATAGCTCTCGACATTGAACGCGGCGATGATCGTCGGGTTGTTCGCGTTACGTACGGCCTGATAGATCGGCGAGGTGGAATCAGCGACGGTCTCGTAGGAGACGGTCCGCAGCAGCACGCGATGATCGCGGCGCTCCCACTTGAGCACGAGGTTCTGAGCGGCCTGCAATCCGCCGTAGCCCTGATTGACCGGGACGCGCGCGGTGCGGGTCACCAGGAGCATCTCCTTGTTAAGCGCGGCCCGGGGAATCTCGAAATACAACCGGCTTCCGATCCGATGCGTCTTGAAGAGACCAGGCCGGCTCACGGCCTGCGCCGTAATCACGCGGCTGTAAGGGCGTGGCGCGGGTTCCCCGCTCGGCGCTGCCCCGGTGGGGCGTTGCGTGGTGTCCTGGCTCGCCGGCTGTTGACCGGCCGGTCCGGTGCCGCCCGCTGGTCGCTGAGTCAGCGGAGCGGGGGCCGGTTGGGGCGCAGGTTGGGATGGGGTCGCGGTCCGGCAGGACCCCACGGCAAGAAGCGAGGCAAACAGCGCGAAGCGACGGGTGACGACCATCGGGGGGGCCTCGGCCTGATTGTGATCTGGAGCCCTTTGCGGGCGGGCGTGAAACATCCGCCAAAAGCTTGGCGCCGTCAACAGCGGTCGACGCGACGTGGGGGTACACTGAGGGGTAATCCGACCGGAGGAGACCCTTGCTGGCCAACTGGATCACGCTCTCACGATTTCCGCTCCTGCTGACCAATATCCTTATCCTGTACCTGGGATCCCCTTCGGTCCGGCTGGCGGGAGCAGTGCTGCTGCTTGGTGGACTGATGCTCGACACCGTGGATGGGCTGGTGGCGCGGAAGACCGGGCAAACCAGTCTATTCGGCAGTGTACTCGATATCGCCGCCGACCGGACCTACGAGCTGGTTTTGTGGGTATGCTTTGCCGACCTCAGGCTGATCCCGGTGGCGATCCCCATAATCGTGATTGCGCGGACCACACTTACCGATGCGTTCCGGAGCATCGGGGTGGGCCAGGGCACGGCACCCTTCGCGCAGCATCGCACCCCCCTCGGCCGCTTCCTGGTCGCCTCGACCTTCATGCGAGTGGGATACTCGGCCAGCAAAGTCATCACGTTTTGCGGACTGGCGCTGGCGCAGGCCTTTGCAGGGTTTCCCGCTGGGTCGGCGCTCGACAGAACCGCGCCGCCCCTGTTGGAGGTTGTCCGGATCGTCGCGTGGATTGCCGTCGGATTCTGCGTCTTTCGCGGTCTTCCGGTGATCATCCGCTCCTTGCGGCGCTACTGGGGGACGCCGGCTCCCGAACCCCGAGCTTGACTCCGGCTTGACGAGCTCTGGCTCTGTTGAGGATGACTCTAACTGGAGCTCGTCATGAGAGCCGTCATGCCATCAGCATCTTCTGCATTGCAAGCGCGCCCCTCCCGGCCCAGGCACCGGTCGAGCTCGCCCTGGGCGCGCGCGTCCGGGTACGGACGGTGAAGGCTCCCGGCAAGCTGGACCGGGGAATCGAGGGCAGGGTAGAGGCCTTCGCGGGCGACACGCTCTGGGTTCGGCCGACTCGAGGCGGAGAACTCACGCCCTACCCAGCTTCCGCCCGGCAAGCGCTCTTTGTGTACCAAGGCCGCGCCTCCTCGGTGGGAAGGGGTGCTGCCTACGGAGCGGGCTTCGGGGCTCTGGCTGGAGTGGCGCTCGGATTGGCTGCCGGAGAGGATTGCGGCAGGCCAATGGCTGTGCTTTGACCGGGGTCAGCTCGCGCTCGTCGGTGGGCTAACGCTCGGCGTGACCGGATTGCTCGGAGGAATTGTGGTGGGGGCACTTAGCTCGCACGAGGTTTGGCGCCGGGCGACTCTTTCGCGGGTTACCCCGATTGCGCTCGGTTCGCCGAACGGCCTGGGCTGATTCCGAAGCGGTAAAGGACCGAGCTACGCCAGCATGGTACGGAACACCTGCAACGCTTTCTTCATTTCGGGCAGGGTGCCCACCGAAACCCGCACCCAGGTCGGCAGCGAGGTAAACTGCCGGCCTACCGCCACGTCGCGCTTGATACACGCCAGCTTGAACTCCTTCGCGTCGCGGCGAATATCGACCATCATGAAATTTGCGTCGCTCCGGGCGACCCGAAATCCCGCACCTTCGAAGAATTCGCGAGTATACGCGCGCGTCGCCCGGTTGCGCCGCTGTTCGAGGGCAATGTGCCGGGTGTCGCCGACGGTTGCGGCCGCGGCGACCAGGCTGAGCTGGCTGACGTTCGAGCCGAGCAGCCAGGCGGCCATTTTCGCAAGTGTAGCCGGCTGACCGACGGCGTATCCGACGCGGAGCCCAGCCATGCCGAACACCTTCGAGAAAGTGCGGGTGACGACCACGCGCGAATTGGCCAGCGCGAGGGGAATTGCGGTTCCGTACGACGGCTCGTCGACGTACTCGTGGTAGGCCTCATCGATGAGAATCGTCGTCTCGGGCGAGAGCTGTCCTACGCGATCGACGTAGGCCGTCACGTCCGCGCGCGAATGCACCGTGGCCGTGGGATTGTTGGGATTGCACAGATAGCTGAGCCCGGCGCCGCGGCCATCCTTGACCATGGCGTCGAAATCGAGGCGCAGCTCGGCGTCAACGCGGGGTGCGAAGACCGGGGCGCCAATGAACTTCGCCCAAGCAGCAGGCGCCTCGAAGGTCGGCTCAGGCGACAGTAAGGCGCGGTCGCGGGAGGTGAACGCGCTGACGGCCGCGCGGAGCAACTCACCCGAGCCGGAGCCGAGAATGATGTTCTCCGGCTGGATTCCGTGGACCCGGGCGATGGCCGCCGCGAGATCGTCCTCGCTCCGCACCGGATAGCGGTTTGCTTCGCTGAGGTGCCGGCGAATGACCGCATACACCCGCTCGCCGGGGCCATTGGGGTTCTCGTTGCTGTCGAGCCGAATTACCCCGGGGCGTGCCGCGAGCAGCCGGTCCGCCCGCCGGGCTGCCGCACCCTGGGCCAGCAGGGCCTCGTGACCCCGCCAGCCCAGGTGCGGTGCCGCGAGTACCCCGACACCGCCGGCACCAAGGGTGGCGAGGAAGGAGCGGCGGGAGAGGGCCATGCTGCGAATGTACTGGTCACCCTGGGCCGGATCAAACGCCGCCGGGCGATGTAGCTTCAAGGATGAGCTCGCCGGGACACTTTATCGACGGCCGCTTCGTCGCCCCGCATTCCGGGCACCGGATCGAGGTGATCAATCCCGCCACCCAGGAGCGCATCGGGCAGGTCGGTGACGGGAACGCGTCCGACGTTGACGCTGCCGTTGCCGCCGCGCGGCGTGCGTTCGAATCCGCACCGTGGAACGGGATGACGGGGCAGGAGCGGGGCCGGATTCTCTTCCGACTGGCTCAGAGCGTTCGCGAGCACGCCGCCGAGCTCGCGGAGCTCGAGACGCGCAACAACGGGAAGCCGATCGTCGAAGCGGAGTTCGACATCGCCGACGTGGCGACTTGCTTCGAGTATTACGGCGGCATGGCCACCAAGC
Source organism: Gemmatimonadales bacterium (assembly GCA_036002045.1). Lineage (GTDB taxonomy): Bacteria > Gemmatimonadota > Gemmatimonadetes > Gemmatimonadales > GWC2-71-9 > JABFSM01. The sequence continues at coordinate 4,378 of DASYTT010000088.1, read as the reverse complement.
TCTACGGCGACGTGGTGCCGGTGCCCGACAACGCGCTCAGTCTGGCGCTGCGCGAGCCGATCGGGGTGTGCGGGCAGATCATCCCCTGGAACTATCCCCTGCTGATGGCGGCGTGGAAGCTCGCTCCCGCGATCTGTGCCGGATGCACCACGGTGCTCAAGCCGGCGGAGCAGACACCGCTCAGCATCCTCGAGCTGGCCACCTATTTCGAGCCGGCGGGGCTTCCTTCGGGCGTCGTCAACATCGTGACCGGGCAGGGCGCCACGGGCGCCTTGCTGGTGGCGCATCCCCAGGTCGACAAGATCGCGTTCACCGGGAGCGCCGAGGTCGGCAAGCAGGTCATGAGGACCGCGGCCGACACGCTGAAGAAGGTCTCGCTGGAGCTCGGTGGAAAGTCGCCGAATATCCTGTTCGCCGACGCCGACTTCGCGGCGAGCGTCGACGGGGCGCTTTTCGGCTTGTTCATCAACCAGGGTGAAGTCTGCTCGGCGGGAAGCCGGATCCTGGTGGAGCGGTCGATCTACCGGGACGTCGTCGACGCCATGGTGGAAAAGGCACGCGGGATCAGGCTGGGTCCGGGGCTCGACCGGCGCACCAAGATGGGCCCGCTGGTGAGCCAGGAGCAGCTTGAGCGAGTGCTTCGCTACCAGGAGATTGGCCGCCAGGAGGCCAAGCTTGCGCTTGGCGGCGGCCGGGCGCACGGGGGCGAGCTCGACCGCGGATGGTTCGTGGAGCCGACGATCTTCTACGACGTGGCGAACTCGGCGCGGATCGCCCGAGAGGAAATCTTCGGGCCGGTGGCCGCGGTGATTCCCTTCGACGACGAGGAGGAAGCGATCCGGATCGCGAACGACAGCGACTACGGCCTGGCTGCCGCGGTGTGGAGCCGAGACATCTTCCGCGTGCTACGCACCGTGAAGCGGCTACGGGCCGGCGTGGTCTGGGTGAATCACATGCAGCCCACCTTTGTGGAGGCGCCCTGGGGCGGCTACAAGCAGAGCGGGATCGGGCGCGAGCTGGGCAAATGGGGGGTGGAGGAATACCTGCAGGTGAAGCAGGTCCACATCAACCTCAACGAGCAGCCGATCGGCTGGTACTGATCTCGTGATAGCTCTGCTGTTCGCCGCCAGCCTGCTCAGCGCCGATACCGCCGCCCGCTACCCGGGGTCGACCGGCAGTATCCGGGTGCCGCCTCCGCGGATCGAGGCGGAGGTCAAGGTCGATGGCGCGCTCGACGAGCCGGTCTGGGCCCGGGCGGCGCGGCTCACCAATTTCTCCCAGTACGCTCCGGCAGATGGACGCCCGGCGGAACAGGAAACCGAAGTGCTGGTCTGGTATTCACCCACCGCGCTCTATCTCGGTGTTCGCGCACAAGCCCGACTGGGCAGTGTGCACGCCACGCTCGCCAATCGCGATCGCCTCAACGAGGAAGATCGTGTCGAGTTTTATCTCGGCACCTATAACGATGGGAACCAGGCTCTGATGTTCGCCGTCAATCCGCTCGGGGTCCAGCAGGATGGTGCCCTCGCGGAGCAGGGGCGCTCCAATACCGGGGCCCGCGAAGGTGCCGATCTGAGCCCGGATTTCGTGTTCGAGTCACGGGGGCGGCTGACCGAGTACGGCTTCGAGGTGGAAATCCGGATCCCGTTCAAGACGCTGCGCTATCAATCGGCGGATCCGCAGGACTGGGGGCTGCACGTGATCCGGCGGGTGCAGGCCACCGGCCATGAGGATTCCTGGGTTCCCGCCCAGCGCGCGGCCGCGAGCTTTCTCAATCAAGCGGGGACGCTCCAGGGACTCACCGGCCTGCGCCGCGGGCTCGTCATGGATTTGAATCCCGTCGTGACGGCCCGGGCGGCGGGCCTTCCAGCCGCGACGAATCCGTCCGCGTGGGATTACGATGCCTCGGCCGAATTCGGCGCGAACCTGCGCTGGGGCATCACCCCGAACCTGACGCTCAACGGGACCTACAACCCCGATTTTTCTCAGGTCGAAGCCGACGCGAGTCAGATCGTCACCGATCCGCGCGTAGCGCTGTTCTTCCCGGAGAAGCGGCCCTTCTTCCTGGAAGGCATCGAGCAGTTTTCCACCCCGAACCAGCTGATCTACTCGCGCAGGATTGTGGCGCCGGTCGCCGCCACCAAGCTGACCGGGAAGCTGTCCGGCACGACCGTCGCCACTCTGCTCGCGCTAGATGACAAGGAGATCTCGCGCAGCGGAGGAGCGAACCCGTTCTTCGCCATCGCCCGCGCGCAACGGGAACTCGGTGGCGGCTCGCGCGTGGGAGCAGTCTTTACCAACCGGAGCGAGCCGGGCTTCTCGAATCAGGTCGGCGGCGTGGATGCGCGGCTCGTGGTGGCCAAGGACCTGGCCATTTCGGCGCAGGCGGTGGGCGCGCTCACCACGCGCGATGGTGATTCCCAACTAGCGCCGCTCTGGGAGCTCGATGTGCGCCGCTCGCGCAAGCACTTTGGATTCAACGCAACCTTCAAGGGCGTGAGTGACGAGTTCGTGGCGGGAGCGGGGTTCGTCAGCCAGCCCGACGCGGTCAGGCTGTCGGGAAGTCCGTCATGGACGGTCTACGGACCGCCGGGCGCCCTCATCGCGCGGGCCACCGGCAGCTTCCGGCTGAGCGGGCGGTGGATCTACGATGACTTCGTCGGTGGACGGGGGCTGCTCGACAAGCAGCTCTTCATCACCGGCAACGTGCAGCTCCGTGGCGGCTGGGGACTCGATCTCTTCTCCTGGTTCGAGCGGTTCGGCTACGACCGACGGCTCTACCGCAATTACGCCCTCGAACGGCACCTCCCGGGCGGCGCGGTCGACACCATCGTGCCCTATCCCGGCCGCGGCACTGTGCCTAATACCGGGCTGAGCCTGACGCTGACGACGCCATGGGTGGGCCCTTTCTCGGGCAACTTCAACTCGTTTTACGGAAACGACGTCAATTACGACGAGTGGTCGTCGGCGGTCATCTTCTTCGTGAACTCGAGTGTGCGCTTCCTGCCGACGACCCAGCTGCGCCTGGAGGGCAGCTACATCCTCAGCACCTACCAGCGGCGAAGCGACGGGACGATGGTTTCGATCAGCCACATTCCCCGGGTGCGGCTGGAGTACCAGGTCACGCCCGCCATCTTTGTGCGGGCGGTGGGCGAGTATCGCTCCGCACACCGGGATGCGCTGCGGGACGATGGCCGCACCAACGATCCGGTCTTGATCCGGGATCCTGCGGACGGGGTCTACAAGCGCTCCCTGGCCCTGGCGCAGGCCAGCGACGGCTTCCGGGGAGACTTCCTGTTTTCCTACCAGCCCACGCCGGGGACGGTATTCTTTGCGGGTTACGGCGGGAGCTTCCGGGACAGCGGAAGGTTCCGCTTCGCGAACCTGGATCGTACTTCCGACGGGTTCTTCGTCAAGGCGAGCTATCTGTTCCGGCTGTGAGTCGGGCGGGTCCTCGGGTCACTCGGCTCAGCGGGGGGGTGATCATGGCTCGGCTCGGCGCAACACTTCCGCGATCTTCGTATGTCCACGGCGAGTCGCCCAGGCCAGCGGTGTAGCCCAGGGCGGATCCTCGGGCAGGCTCGGCTTGGCGCCGCGAGCGAGCAGCAGTTCCACCAGCGCGACTTTGCCAAACTTCGCAGCCCACCCCAGCGGCGTGGAGCGAATGTGCTCGTCGCGGGCCTGGAGGTCCGCGCCGTGCCCGAGGAGCAGATCGGCCTTGTCCAGGTTGCCCTCTCGCGCGGCCTGGTGCAGCGGCGTGATGAGCAGCCAGTTTGGATGGCTCGGATTCATGCCGTGGGCGAAGAGCAGCTCGCTCAGCTTGCGGGTCTTGCCTAGACAGCAGACCCGCTTGGGGAGCTCGGGCTGGTACTTCAGCATCAGGCGGACGAACGCCTCATTGCCGTTTCCCGCGGCCGAGCACAGCGCGCCGGGATCGTCGGCCAACGCGGGATTCGCCGCGAACGCAGCGGCAGCGGCCTCCAGGTCGCCATAGTAGGCTTGCAGGCCCACCTCGCGCGTTGCCCCATAGGAGCGAAGCAGCTCGACCATTCTCTCGTCCTTGTGCATCATGGCGATGCTGAGCGCGTCGGCGGAGCTCTCGACCGGCTGATTCGGGTTCGCGCCCTTCTCCAGCAGCAAGCGGGCGATCTCGTAGTGTCCGCCGTAAACCGCCGAGTAGAGGGCTCTGCCCCTCGGTGCGATGTGCTCCTCGGGCAGGTTCGGGTCGGCACCGTGCTCCAGAAGCAGGCGGACTATCTCCATTTGGCCAATGGCTGCCGCGTTCTGGAGTGGAGTTCCGGCACCGAGATAATACCCGCCGTGGTCGCCGACCCGGTTGGCGAGGGTGGGATCCTGCGCCAGCAGCTCGCGCACCCGG
>DASYTT010000087.1:0-24357 GCA_036002045.1 Gemmatimonadales bacterium | reverse complement strand
AAGAGGGTATCGCCTTGCCGGGCTAGGTCGAGCGCCGTGTGAATTGCGGTGCGGCGGTCCGTCACGCGGGCGTACGGAGCAGCCGGCGGCAGGCCGGTCATGATCTCGTCGATGATGGCATCGGGGTCTTCGGTGCGCGGATTGTCAGAGGTGACGACGGTAAAGTCGGCGAGAGTACCTGCCAGTCTGCCCATGATCGGACGCTTCGCGCGGTCGCGGTCCCCGCCGCATCCAAACAGTACCAGCAGGCGGCCGGGCGTGAGCGGCCGCAGGGCCAGCAGCGCGCGCTCTAGCGCGTCGGGCGTGTGCGCGTAGTCGCGCAGCACCGCGAACGGCTCCGAGACGAGGCGCTCCATCCGTCCAGGTACCTGCCGCGCCACCGCAAGCCGCGCGACGACTTCGTCGAGGGGGACCCCCAGCCCGAGCGCCACCGTCGCCGCACCCAGCGCGTTGGCGATGTTGAACTCCCCGGGCAGCGGGAGGACAATCTCCCGGATGCCGCAGCGCCCCTCCAGGCGAAAGCGGCTTCCCGTCGCGCCGAGCGCCACCCCCGTCGCGCGGAGATCCGCGTCGGGCGAAAATCCGAAGGTGAGCGAGTTAGCGCTCCGCGGGATAGCGGCCCAGGCCGGATCGTCGGCGTTGAGCGCGACCAGGGCGTCCTTGGCCAGCAGCCCGAGCAGCTTGAGCTTCGCGCCCCGGTACTGCTCCATCGTCCCGTGATAATCGAGATGATCGAGCGTCAGGTTCGTGAAGACGGCGGCGGCGAAAACCAGCCCATCCAGGCGGCCCTGGTCGAGGCTGTGCGAGGACGCCTCCATCGCGACGCGCCGCACCCCACGCTCGCGCAACGCGGCAAATGTGGCGTGCAGGTCGACGGGCCCTGGCGTCGTGAGTGATCCGGCGGCGGAGGGGACCGGGCGCCCTGCGCCGTCGAAGGCGCCGAGGGTACCGATCGTGCCGGTGTCTCCCGAGCGATCGAGCAGTTGGGCAACCAGTCCAGTCGTGGTGGTCTTCCCGTTGGTTCCCGTGATGCCGATCAGCGTGAGCTCGGCGGCGGGGTCGCCGAACCACGCCCGCGCGAGGGCGATGGCTGCCAGCCGGCCGTCCCGCACCACGATCTCGGGAGCGTCCGCTTCGATCCGGTTTTCGACCACCACTGCTGCAGCTCCCCGCCGCATGGCGTCGGCCACAAAGCGGTGCCCATCCATGGCGCTCCCCCGGACCGCCACGAACAGGGCGCCGGGAATGACGCTGCGGCTGTCCGTCGTGAGGGCACTGAAAGCGGGAAGCCCTTCCGGCGCATGGCGCAACAGCCCTTCGCGCCGGAGTGCCGCGAGCAGCGAGGCGGTGTCGATCATGGACGGACCTCGTGCGCGGCGAAGAGCACGACGGTCTTTCCCGCGGCGAGCGAATCGCCGGCGGCGGGCGAGGTCCGCACGACCCGTCCGCTTCCTTCCACGCGCACTCGCAGCCCGCGCTGATGGAGCGCGAAGGCCGCGGCTCGCACGGTGCGCCCGGTGACTTCGGGAACGACGACCGTGAGTGCTGCGCGCTCCCCGGTGGGAGGGAGGGGTACGCGCACCGCCGTCGTGGGCCCGAGGTCACCGTTGGCGGGGGCTGGAGCGACCTCTCGCGCGGTCACTCGCTCCTCTGTCGAGGCGCTCCGCGCAATGCTGCTCCGGCGCGCCGCCAGGGCCTGCTGCAACATTTCGGCGGTCACCGGAGCGGCGGTGAGGCCGCCGTAGTAGGCGCCGCGCGGATGATCGATGGTCACTACCGCCACCAGCTGGGGATCCTTCGCGGGATAGATCGCCGCAAAGGATGCCGTATAGGCGCCGGCGACGTAGCTGCCGTGCTCCACCATCTGCGCCGTGCCCGTCTTGCCCAGGAGGCCGCCGCGCACTTGGGCGCGCCCGCCGGTGCCGGAATCGCTCGCCGCTTCCGCCAGGAAGCCCCGGATGGTGGCCGCGACCTCGGAGGTGATGACCCGGCGCACCACTTCCGGCTCGTGCCGGTAGAGGATCTCCCCGCCGGGAGTGCGGATTTCCTTGACCAGCGTCGGAGTGAGCAGCAGGCCGTCGCTTGCGAGCGCGCCGTAGGCCGCGGCAAGCTGGAGCGGCGTGACCGCGAAGCCATAGCCGGTCGCGATGCTCTGCGCGTTGTAGCCGTAGCGCCAGACGTGGGGCCTGGCGAGCGAGCCGGTCGCCTCGGACGGAAACTCCACGCCGGTCGGCGCGCCGAAGCCGAACGCCCGCAACATCTCATACTGCTCTTCGTAGCGCAGCTTGAACGCGAATTTCGCCATCGCGATGTTGCTCGACTTCTGGATCGCGCGCGCCAGGGTGAAGTCTCCCCTGTCAGGATGCGCGTCGGTGATGGTGCGCACGCCTCGGGGGCCGGTGGCGAATCTCCAGATCCCGTTCTCGCCCGAGACCGTTTCCCGTTCTCCCACGCGACCCAGGGTGAGCAGCGCCGCCGCGGTGAAGGGTTTGGCGGTGGAGCCGGGCTCGAAGGGCGTCGTCAGCGCGGAGGGACCATCCGCGGAGCCCGCGCCTGAAAGGGACGCCAGCGCCAGGAGCTCCCCGCTGCGCGGGTCGAGAAAGACGACGTCCCCGCCCTCCGCTCGGAAATCCTTGAGGGCTTTCGCCAGAGTGTACTCCGCGATCGCCTGCAGCTCCGCATCGATGGTCAGCACGATATCGTTGCCCGCCACCGGCTCGCGCACCAGCCGGCCGGGAGACTCGAATTGTCTCCCGCTGGGGTCGCGCAGATCGGTCGTCAGTCCGGGACTGCCTGCCAGCAGCGAGTCGAGCGAGCGCTCCAGTCCCGCCATGCCGCGCCGGCCGTCCGGCGCCAGGCCACCCACGATCGGGCCTGCGATGCGGCCTTGCGGGTAAGCCCGACTGTACGTCGTCTCGAGATGCACGCCGCGCAAGCGGCGCAGCCGCTGGACCTGGGTGCCCGTGAACGGGCCGTGAAAATACGGATAGCGCGGCGATCCCCGGCGGAAAGAGCGCACCAGGGAATCCCTCCGAACGCGGAGATCCGCCACCGCGACACTGATGAGCTTGGCGGTGTCCTTGACCTCGTTGAGGGCGAGCTGCACCCGGAATTTCGGCATCGAAACGACCAGCGGCGTGCGGTTACGATCGTAGATCGTGCCCCGGCGCGCCTCGAGCTCGCGCTGCGCGGTGCGCTGCCGCTCGGCGCGGTGCGCCAGCTCGCGGCCGCGTACCAGCTGCAGCCAGCCGGCCCGCGCCACCACGAGCAGCAAGCCCGCACCGAGCGCAAACTGGAGCGCGGCGATCCGGGTAACCGGCTTGGCCATTAACGGTTCCGACGCGAAGCGGACTCGGCGGTGTCCACCGAAATCCGGGTGTTTTCCGAGTCACTGGGCAAATGCAGCCCGGCGCGCTCCATCCGGGGAACTAGCACCTCCCGGCTGGTGGCGTTGCCGATGCGGCGGACCAGCTCCGCCCGCGAGGCCTCGAGAGTGGTACGCCGATCGCGCAGCTCGGCCAGCCGGCGAGCCGTCAGGATGGCCGCACGCTGGCGGGTGACAATTGCCGCCGCGACGCCGAGAAAGAGCAGCAACCAGAGGGCGAGCCAGTGGCGGCCCTTAAGCTTCAGGCGCGGCACGGAACACTCTGAGCCGCGCGCTGCGGGCCCGGGGATTGACGGAGATTTCCGCCGCATCGGGAATGATTCCTCCGCGCGGCGTTTCCTGGCCGAGTGAACGAGCTCTGCAAGTGCAAATGGGTTGCGCTGGCGGGCAAACGCAGGCGCGGCTCCATTCGTGGAAAGCGTGCTTGATCAAACGATCCTCTCCCGAATGATAACTGATCGCCGCAAGAGCTCCGGCCGGCCGCAAAGCCGCCCGGAAAGCCGGCAGCGCGCGCGCGAGCTCCGCCAGCTCGTCGTTGACCGCGATGCGGACCGCCTGGAAGAGCCGCGCGAAATCATCCGGTCCTGAACGCGGCCCCAATACGGCGCGGATCGCATTGACCAGGTCGTCGCTCACTGCAAAGGGAGCCCGTTCCCGCCGGCGCACGATTTCCAGAGCGAGCCGCCGGGCGCGGCGCTCGTCGCCATACTCCGCAAACCAGGTCTGGAGGGTTTGCGGGCTTGCGGAATTGAGCAGCTCCGCCGCAGTGGGTCCCGCAGCCTGCATACGCATGTCCAGCGCGGCGCCGGGTCGGAAGGTGAAGCCGCGCGACTCGACATCGAGTTGCCGCGAAGACACTCCGAGGTCGAGCAGGATGAAATCAGGTTGAAACTCGGCGACGGCGGCGAGGGCTGTGGGACTGGCATAGCTCGCTTCGAGATAGCGGATATGCTCGGCCCCCAGACGAGCCCGTGCCCGGCGAACTGCTTCGGGATCGCGATCGATCGCCAACAGCTCGGCACCCGCGGCGCGCAAGGCCTCGCTATGCCCGCCATCGCCGAGCGTGGCATCGACAGCGCGCTCCGCCCCGCGCGCGGCTGCGAGAACCTGCTCGAGAAGAACGGGGCGGTGGAAGGGCCCGCTCACCGCTCACCTACAAGAAACCCCGTCCGGAGAACCGAACGGGGTGAAGCGGGGCTGACGGGGCTCGAACCCGCGACCTCCGCAGTGACAGTGCGGCACTCTAACCAAGCTGAGCTACAGCCCCTGCTGCGAAGCCCCGAAATGTAGGGGCGCCTACCGTCACTTGCAATATGCTTTGATGAGCGATTCCACGTGGGGGCGGTAGCCCTGCACGCCGGCGAGATAGCGCGTCACGACTGCCTCATTGATCGCCCGCCCCGCTTCCAACGCCGAACCCGCCTCGTCCAGATAGCCCTTCATTTCCTGGGCAAGCGGACAAGACTTCGTCTTCATCGCAGGGTCGTCGAGCAGCAGCATGCGCTGGAACAGGGCCAGCCCGAGGATGTAATTGCTGAAGCGCTGAATCTGGGTGTTGGGTGGCGCGACCTTGAGGGCTGCGCGGGCGATCTCCGCGGCGAGCGGATAGTCCGGCGGCGGCTGCAACAGCGGAAACGCGCCGGTGGCCAGGATGGCGGCCATCTTCTCTTTGTCCTCCGGCCCGCCCAGCCGCTCGATGTACGGCAGCAGCTCCATCGCGTCTTTGGTACGCTTGGCGTCCGACAAGGACTTGGCGACGCGGATCACCTGGCTGACGTCCGAGGAGTCGACCGCCATGAGCCGCTTAGTCACCGCGACGGCGCTGTCGACCGGCCCGGCGACGCTGTAAGCCTCGGCCAGCTGGCCGATCAGGATGACATTGTTGGGATACTTGGCCACGGCCATGCGCGACCACTTGAGGAACTTTTCGTTATCGGCGATCGCAACGACCGAATCCCGGGCCGGCTTGCTGCCGAGCGTGTCAGCCGGAAGGTGCAGCGTATCGAGTCGGATGGGCCGCGACGCCGCGAAGGTGATTTTGGTGAAGAAGGTGGTATCGGCCTTGGTGCTGTCCAGCGTGAACACCTGCTCCAGCGCTTCCAGCGCGCACTTGTTCTTCTGCGGCGATTCCTGGAAGAGACAGGCCGAGCTCTTGAGGTCCCAGAGATCCGCGTTGGCCGGATCGAGCTGAAGACCTTCGTCCGCCACGTTTTCGGCAGCTTCGGGCTTCCCATAGTTAAGGAAGAGCCGGAAGGCTTCCTTGCGGAGCGGCTCGTTGGTCGGCGCCACCCGCAGGAGCTGCTTGAAGGTCTCGATGGTCTGCGCGCTGTCTCCCTTGGCCTGATACTGGACGGCGAGGGCCGTCCACGCCGGCAGCGAGAGCGGATCCCCCTGCGTGGCGAGCTTGAGGTGCGCAAGGATCGTATCCACCGGCGCCTTCTTGTCCAGCGCGATCTTGGCCAGGCAGTAGTGCGCCAGCCCCGAAGCGGGCTGATCCTTGAGCGCCTTGGCCGCCGCCTCCGTCGCCTTCGCTGGCTGGGTCTGCCGGAGGTTCTCACAGTTCTTGGCGTCGGGGAGGGCCTTGAACGTGGGCGCGAAGGCATCGGCGACCCGGGCGCCGAAGGCCTCGAACGATTCATTGGGATTCTGGGTCAGTCGAACCATCTGACCAGCCTCGTCGTTGATCCCGGCGAGGCGCGCCTCGACGTGATAACGATTGCCTTCCCCCTTGAGCATGGTGGAGATGACCATCACCCGCGCACTGAGGGAGCTGGCGAGCTGCCGCGCAACCATCGGCGGGAGCACCGCGTCGACTGGATAGGCATACTGCTGCAATGCCTCGTTCATCTGGGTCCGCAACAGCGTCTTGTACCAGCGGTCCGAAATGGTGGAAATCCGTTCCCGCATCCCATGACCCACCCGCACCGAGGCGGTGGAGTCCTGAGCGGAGAAGCTGTGCGGATTCGCCACCATCAGCCGCGGCAGATTCTGCTGCTGCGGCGGCGGCCGACTGGAGCGGAGCTGCGCGGCGAGCGGCACCGCCGAAAATGTCACCGCGGCGCCAGAGACAATGAGCAGGTTCAAACGCATTCCTGACGACCTCCCTACGGAAACCGCCCCGGGGGGCGGAGAACCCGCGCCGTTCGGAGCGCGGACAATGGGCGAAGAGGGATTCGAACCCCCGACATCCTGCGTGTAAGGCAGGCGCTCTGAACCGCTGAGCTATTCGCCCGCGCGAACGGCACCGCGGCTCCACCTTCACAACTGGGGACGCGTGGCACCATTGGCCGCACACCAACGGGTGCCGGAACGGCGGCCGCTAGAGCGCGATAGCCAAGGGGAAGAGCACGCAGTACCCGAGCACCAGCAGCACGGCCGCGAGACTGGGCACTCCCGCATTGAGCACCAGATATCCCGCGATAAGACACGCCGTGGCCGCCGCGAGGACGACGACGTTCCGGCGGCCTAACAGCCCGCGCCGACCTCCCCGTGTCGCTTCAGCGGACGGCATAAGGCCGTGAAAGCTATGGCCTTGAACCAGGTTCATCAAGCGCCGACGGAGGCTCCGACTCCGGCTCCACGATCCAGCCCTGATCCAGGGCCTTGCGCCGGGGTCGGTCGCGCCGGCGGCGCAACCATCCGGCCAGCACGACGAGCAGGGCCACCCCGACCCAGAGGCCCCCCGCCATGACCCAAGTGAAAATGCCGAACCGCTTGCGGACGTCCTTCTGCCATTCGAGCTCGAAACGGCCGACGGGGGATCCGGTCGTCGCGAGCACCGCAGAACCAAAGCTTTCTCCGCTGGCAAGCCGGTGCAGCAGGGGGGCGAGCGAATGCTCCGGGTGCCGCCGGGCGAGCATAGCCACGGCGGAAGCCGCCAATCCATAAGCGACCCGCGCCGTGGACTCGCTCTCGCGGAGCGCGCGGTCGAGCTCGAAGAAGCCGGGGATCCGCCCACGGGCGACCGTCAGATTGAGACGCAGCGCGTCCAGCCGGTCGAGCTCCCCCGCCGCCAGGGCTGCGTACCCCTCGTCGAACCAGAGCGGCACCCGCACCCGGATGGCATCGTGCAGCGCGAGGTGGGCCAGCTCGTGCCGGAGAATCTGGTAAGGATCCCCGGCATCGGCGCGAATCAGGATGGTCCGCGCGCCGGGAAACGTAAAGCCGGCTCCCCACGCCGGAGCCCCTTCGCGCACCAGGCCAGCCAGCCGGGCATCGCCGCGCGCCACGATGAGCCGGAGCGGCCCTGGCAGCCGGCGACCCAGCCCGTACCATTCTCGGGGGGCCGCGGCCGCTTCGGCCAACTCCAGGCCCAGGCTCAAGTCCGGCTTCCTGGCGATGACGAGAACTTCGCCGAAACGCGCCCACTGCACATCCGCCGGCGGTTGCGCTACCGGCCGTGCGAGCAGGCTCAGGAGGAGGAGTGCGAGCGCAGCACCTCCTCGCCCCTCGCCGCGCGGTCGAGGAGCTCCTGACATTTCTTCGCCCAGGGCGAGAACCTGCTGGCGGCCGCGCCCCGGGTCCAGGTGGCACGCGCCTCCGCCTGCTGCCCGGAGAGCCACTGCACGCGGCCCAGGTCGTAATACGCCTCCACCAGGCTGGGACCCAGCGCGATCGCCTGGCGCAGGAAGGATTGCGCGTCGCTGAACATGGCCCGCTCCAGATAGACCAGGCCGAGGTAGTAATTGGCGTAGAGCGTGGCCTTCGGATCGTTGCCCAGCTGGATCACTCGCGACAGGTGCTCGATCGCTTCCCCGAACACCCGCTTCTTCAGGCAGATGTAGCCGACGTTGACCCGCGCCAGCGCATTGGACGGCTCCTGCACCAGCACCCGCGAGAAGGTCAGCAGCGCGTCGTCGAGCCGCCCGCTCTGCATTTCGGCCCAGCCCAGCAGCGACTGCGCCTGGGGATCGCCGGGCGAAAGCTCGAGCGCGCGCCCGAGCGCCGCAATCGCGCCCGCGTGATCCCCCTGCGACATCAGGCTCCAGCCCTTCTCCATGAAGGTGGAAGCGCCGAGGTGATCGTGGTGCACCTGGGGAGCCGTCGCGGGCTCGGCTTCCAGTTGCTTGTAACGCTCAACCAGCCGGCGAATGTCCTCCTTAAGTCCGGAGAGCTGTGCGAGACTGCCATCGACTCGCCTGAAGAGGGTGATGATGCGACGCTTGGCCGCCGCGCGCGACGCCTGCCCCGCCGACTCTTCGAGCAGCGCCGCAATCGCCCGGAATTCCGCGCCCAGCTCGGCGAGCAGCGGATCGTCGGGCAATCCGCTCACAGCTCGACCGTCCCCTGCTGATAGGAGGTCACGGTCACCCGGCCCGTCTCGATCTCGAACTCCACCGAGCGGCCAAAATCCCCTCCTACCACTTCGCCGATCAGCCTGAGCCGGTGCCGGTGAAGCGCCTCCCGCACCGCCGCAACGTTGCGCTCACCCATCTGAATCGTGCCGGGCGGCTGCAGCGCGGTGAACATGCTGGCTCCGCCAACCAGCCGGGCCGTGATCCGGGATCGGGTGGCGCCCAGTGCCAGCAAGCTTTCCAGCAACGTCGCGACCGCCGCCGGGGCATAGCGGGCCGGCTGATCCGAGCGGGCGCGCCCGACATTGGGGGACGGCAACAGCACGTGGGCCAGTCCGCCGATTTGCGCAGTGGGATCGTGCAGGATCACGGCGACGCAGCTTCCCAGCGCCAACGCGTGCAGCCGGGCCGGGCCGCGAGCTACCTCGAGCTCGGCAATGCCGACATGAAGCCGGGGACCGCTCATGCTGCCTTCCGATAAATACGGTGAGTCACATCAACGGCCTGGAGCTCCGCTCGCGGCACAGCGACGAGCGATTCCGTTCGTCCCAGCACCAGCAACCCGCCTGGGCGCAGCGCCCGACACGCGGTTTCGAGCACCCGGCGCTGACCTTCGCGGCCCAGAAAGATCAACACGTTCCGACAGCAAACCAGGTCATGCCAACCGGCTTGTGGCGTGGGCGCGGTGAGATCCTCCCTCCGAAACTTCACCAGCGGCCGCAGCGCCGCGCTCACCTCAAAGTGACCGTCGGCCTGGCTGCCCTCCGGCTCGGGCAAGACCTCCCGGATCGCAGGAAGCGCGGCTTTGGCTGGATAGCTTCCGCGCTCCGCAACGGTAAGCGCGTGCGCGTCAACATCCGAGCCGAACACTTTGATCGCCTCGGGAGCCGGCACGCCCCCCGAGCGGCGGCTGTGCGCGAGCAGCAGCATAGCGAGGGACCAGGCTTCCTCTCCGGTCGAGCAACCCATGCTCCATGCGGTGAGCCGCCCCACCGAGCCCAATCCTTCCGTGCCGAGCAGCTCGGCGAGCCGGAGCCAGGTATCGGGATTGCGGAAGAACCCGGTTACCCGCACTGAAAGCGAGCGCAGCAGGCGATCCAGCTCTGCCGCGTCGTCCGCCAGCAGACTGGCATACCCGCTGAGGGTTCCGATGCCGCGGGCGCGCATGCGGACTTCGATGCGGCGCACCAGACAGGACTCCTTGTACCACTCGAAGCCTCCCGCGCCCCGACCGCTGAGCTGCCGGATGACTTCGCTGAGCCCGAAGTCGGCGGTCCCGCTCATCGAGCCGCCCGGAGGCTCACGAGATTGGCGCGGGCCAGCTCGTGCGCCGGATTCAGGACGAGGGTGCGCTCCCAGCACTTCCGCGCGCGCTCGAGATCCCGCTCCCGGAAGGCGAGGTTGCCGAGCTTGAAAAAGAGGTCGTCACCCAGGTCCGGTGCGAGCGCGGCGGCCCGGCTGAAGTGCGCAGCCGCTTCCTCGTAGCGGCCGGAGCGGTAGCACAAGTCTCCCAGGTTCTTGAAAGGCTGCGGGAGCCCGATTTCGTCGCTGAGCAGGGCCCGGAGCAGTGCTTCCGCCTCCGCAGGTGCACCGGTCGCCTCCAGCAGCACCGCGAAATTGTTGCGGAGCACCGGATGGCCGGGGTGGCGCTCCACGGCTTCCTTGGCGAGGTCCAGCGCGGCATCCAGGTCATCCGCTTCGGCACAGGCACGGGCTGCCGCCCAATACCAGAGCGGGGGCGGCGGATCGCCGCGATAGAGCTCGCGGGCGCGCTGCAGCCGCTGGCGGGCCACCGCCGGCTCCGCCCGCTCCAGCGCGAGGACGCCCCAGCCGGTTTGGATTGCGGGGTCCTCTCCGGCGCGGCTCGCGGCCTCGGCGAGCACCGTCTCCGCCTGCTCCAGTCGGCCCCGGCGTTCCAGGGCCACCGCCAGGTTCAGCAACAGCGCGGGGCGCGGGCCGCTCCGGTCGATCGCCTGGCGGAAGCAATCGGCCGCCTCATCCCAGTGGGCCTGGCGCGCGGCAATCAGGCCGAGGTAGAAGGGGGCGCTCCCCTCGGAGGGACGCAGCTCGCTCACCCGCCGGAATTCCCGCCGCGCCTCCTCGAGCATTCCCGTCCGGTAGAACGCGACGCCGAGATTCCGATGCTCCTCGATCCGCGCCTCGAGGACGCGGGCGGGCGCACCGCTCGGCGAGGTGCCCACCTTGTGCGCCAGGCCGGCGGTCACCAGGCCGTACAGGGCCTGCGCCGCCTCGAACTCGGAGAGGCCGGAGGAATCGATCAGCTGGCGGACATCGCGCTGGCCATCGAGCAGCGGAAGCAGGCGCCGCTGCGCCTCGGTGAAGGAGGACTGATGCCCTTCGACCTGGCCCGGCAGGACCGCAAACACCAGATCGAAGCTCGGGATCTTCGCTTCGATCAGGCTCCACTCATCGACCCGCCGGGCGCCTTCCAGCAGGAGCGATTCCGGACTGATGCGGTCGAGCTGCTCCTCCACGGGAGGACGCACGCCCGCCTCGAAGCTGAAGGTCCCGGTCGTCCATCCGAAGAGGGCGTAGACCGCCTCCTCGATCTGCAGCCGCACGCAACGGCGCAGCTCCTCCGGCGCGAGCAGGCCCAGGTTGACGAGCAGCTCACCGATCCGCTGTTCCGGCGCGCTGCCCTGCAACGCCAGCGCCTGGTCCAGTTGCGCGCGGGTGACGGTACCGTTGGCCAGCAGCATGTCGCCCAGCCGATCGCGGCGGTTGACGATCGAGGCGTAAATGATCCAGCCCGCTTCGAAATAGATCGAGCCATGCCGTTGACGGTCCGCCAGCGAGAGACAGCCGGAGCGGCGGCCCAGAAAGAGCAGCTGGATGACGTCGGGGAGGCTGGCCTCCTTCAGGCTGCCGCGGATCGCCATTCAGCGCAGCTCCGCGATCAAGCGGTCGGTGATGGCGGGCCACTGGTCCACGCTCTTTTCCCGGCTCTTCACCATTCCCAGCCCCGGTGAAAGGATTCCGCTGCTGCGGCCCGCTGCGGCTCGCGGCGCGCCGCGGGGTGCGCTCAGCGCCATGACTTCGAGGACCTCGCGGGCGAGGGCCGGGCTCGGCGCCACTTGCTGGCTCAGCGCCGCGTTGAGCACGCGTTGCACCGTCCCCAGTACGTCGCGTACCGATTCCGCGGGACGCCCGCCGAGATAATCGGCCAGCGCCGCATCCTGTGCGGCGGGAGTCGCGGCCAGCAATCGCTTCACAACCGCCAGGCGCACCTCCCGATCGGGCGCGGGTAGCTCCACCTGCAGGCCGCCGCGCAAGCGCTCCGCGAGACCCGGAACCAGCCCGCTCAGCTCTTCGAGCGGCCGCGTGCTCGCGAAGACCATCTGGCGCTGGCCCTCCTGCAGCTCCGCCACGAGCTGGGCGAGCTCCTCCTGGGCGCGCCGTTCCTCTGCCAGCAACTGGAGATCGTCGAGCAGGAACGCTCCCACCCAGCGATAGCGCCTCCGCCAGGAGGCGAGCGATTCCGCGTCGGCCAGCCCGCGCACTTCTGCCGCAAACGCCGGACCGCCAAGGCAGGCGATTGGTCCGATCCCTCGCGCCGAAAGCGCATTCCCCAACGCGTGGAGAAAGTGGCTCTTTCCGCTCCCCGGACCGCCAACCAGGAGGAGCGGAGAGTAACGCCGTCCCGGCTCAGCGATGATGTCTCTTCCGGCGAGCATGACCAGCCGGCTGGCGGGCCCTTCCGCGAGATCTTCCCAGCGGTAGTGCGCGAGCGGCGCCGACAGCGGCGTCGCGCGGGAGCGAGCCTGCGCGACGAGCTCGCGCGCCGCTGCGATCTGGTCGGGATCCCGGAACACCTCGGCCCCGGCGAGGTCGGGCGCCAAAGCCGCCGCCTCCCGCGCGATCGCTTGGATGTCGCGGGCGTCCCGTTCGTATGCCGCCAAAACCGGCTCCGGATCGGTAGCGGCTTCCTGCTCGAGCAGCGCTTCGAGCCGGGCCGTGCGCAATCCCTCAGCGGCCCAACGGAGCACGGCCTCGCCGATACGGCGCCGCCAGCGATCGACTTGCTCCGAGACGCCAGCGGTCACGTCGGAGAGGAAGTCCGCGAACTCGTCGGATGACGTGACGGGAAGCTGGGAAGCCGGGATGACCGGAGGGGACGGGACTTCCCGACTTCCCGACTTCCCGACCTCCCGACTTACCGTCGCCCCGATCAGCAGCAGGGCGTCGGCTGAGGAGAGCGGCACCGCGCTCGCCTCCTGAAAGGCGATCAGCCGGGACAGCGCGCCGGTGTAGTCGCGCATCGAGGGGAACTCGGTCGCGGCGATCGCGCGGAGCACCTCGTCAGGGAGCCGGCCAGGCAGACGCTCCAGCCGGGCACGCAGAATGGCGAGTCTCGCTTCCGGCCCGGGGAGCGTCAGTTGCACGGTGGTGCCTTCCCCCAACCGCCGCAGCAATCGGGCATCGAGCCCCGCCAGCCGAGCGGGGGCCTGCGACAGCGCAACCACGACTTCGCGTCCCGCCGCGCGCCGGGCATCGAGCAGATCGGCCACCAGACCCTGGTAATCGCGGTAGCGCGACAAGCGCTCCAGATCATCCAGCAGCAGCAGGTCGCTGGCGATCAGCTCGGCGCGCGACTCGTCTCCTCGCCCGGCGAGCTGGGCTCGGCGCTGGCGCTCGACGAGCGCGTCGGGATCCAGCGATTGGACCGTTGCACGCGGGTGCACGCTTCTGATTCGCTCGGCGATCGCCGCGAGCAGCTCGGTCTTTCCGCTGCCTGGCGCACCCACCACCACGAGCGGCCCGTACGGCACGCCGCTGCCATCCGCAACCGCCCGCGCAGCAGCGGCCGCGGCCCGGTTTGCCGGATCGAGGGCGAAGCTTTCCAAATCGCTCATCGCTCGGCGGCCGGCGGCTGGGTCGCGAGCCGCTGCAGCACCAGACTGGAGAGCGCCTTCAGGGTCTCGAAGACGCCGCTGCCGTGCAGCGCATCGGCCGCGAGGCTAGGAACGGAACGGAAGTTGAGCGCATCATCTAGGTCGTTGCGAGTCAGGATCAAATCGGGGGGCAGATCCTGTTTGTTGTACTGCAGGACGAGGGGGAGCTGCCG
Source organism: Gemmatimonadales bacterium (assembly GCA_036002045.1). Classification (GTDB taxonomy): domain Bacteria; phylum Gemmatimonadota; class Gemmatimonadetes; order Gemmatimonadales; family GWC2-71-9; genus JABFSM01. Next base: position 10,592 of record DASYTT010000087.1, on the reverse strand, counting down.
TACGTCCACTCCCTGGGCAAGCAGATTCTCCTGCAGATCCTGGAAGCTCTCCAGATTGTCGTCGAAGCGCCGCGCCTGGCTATCCGCCACGAACACCACGCCGTCGGCGCCCTGCAGCACCAGGCGGCGGGTCGCATTGTAGTAGACCTGACCGGGTACGGTGTAGAGTTGAAAGCGCGTGGTGAACCCGGAAATGACGCCGAGCTCCAGCGGAAGAAAATCGAAGAAGAGCGTCCGGTCGGATTGGGTGGCGAGCGACACCATGTTCCCGCGCCGGTCGGCGGGCACCCGGCCATGGATGTAGAGCAGATTGCTGGTCTTGCCGGAGCGACCCGGCCCGTAATACACCAGCTTGCAGGTGATCTCGCGGGTCGTGAAATTCACCAGCGGCATTCGCTCACCGTCCGAAGAGGGACCGCAAACTGCTGTTGAGCTCGTGCTCGAAGTCCTCCGCCAGTACCTGACGCGGCGGGAGCTCGGCCGGGGCGGTGCGACTCAAGTCATCCACCAGACGGGCGAAAAACAGCTGCACCAGCCCGAGCGAAGTCTCGCTTCCGTACACCACCAATCCGATCCAGCGCCCGCGCGGCGTGCCAAAGGCCGCGAGGTAGAGCCCGAGCGCCTTGCCCTGATGGGTCACGGACTCGAGTGGCGCGGTCTCCATCACCCGAGCCAGCTCAGAGGTAGCTGCCATGATGCCGGCGCCCAGTGCCGCCGCCGACATCACGTCGAGGGAGCGGACGAAGCCATGTTGCGCCACGACCTGACCGGCGCTCGTCATGAGCAGGGTGAGCCGCGCGCCCGATTCAGCGAGGAAGGCGGTCAGCGGGGCTTCGACCCAGGGCTCCAGCGAGCGCATCAGGCCGCGCGCTCCGCTGCCCGTAACACGCGGAGCCGCAGCTCGCCGGCGTTGACCGCGGGATCCGCCACGACTACGACCAGCAAGTCTTCCCGAGTCGGAGCAGCGAGCAGCAGCCCCTCGCTGCCCACGAGCTGCCAGGCGACCGGCTCGGGTTGCCCCAGCGCCCGCGTGACCCCCGCCATGCGGTCCGCCAGACTCGCCGCCAGCGCGGCGACTGCGCGGCCGTCGACGTCTTCCCGCAAAGCGTCCGCGACGACGAGGCCGTCCGCGCGTGACACGACCAGCGCGCCGCGCACTCCGGGAAGCGGAGTCAGCTCACCCAGCACGCTGTGCAGGGAGCTCACCGCAGCTCCTCCAGCCAGCGTCGCGCGGCGGCGGACGCCCGTTCCGCCAGCAGCGCGAGCCGGCCGGCCGGAACCTCACGGGGACGGCTGACGAGCAAGACCGAATCAATGGTCGGCGTGCGCAGCTCGAAATGCGCGGGACCTCCTTCGAGTGAGAGGCTGCGCCACGCGCCCAGCCGGAGCAGCCGCGCAGTGCGTTCGGCCTCGCGGGAGATGCCGGCCAGCGCGGCACCCACCTGCTCACTTGCGGCGCGGCCCGCTCGATCGGTCACCCCGCCCGCCAGCGTCCTCCCTTGCAGATCCACCAGCAGCGCGAGCCCCGGCTCCGCTTCGAGCGCACGCAGCGGATCGGCGGCCGCCTTGCCGAAACCGGGCACCTGCCGCACGCCGAGGGCCGCTTCCACCCGCGCCAGCGCGGCTCGCAGCGAAGCGTCCTGGGGCTTGAGCTCCACCACCCGGCGCAGGTAGCGCAGACTGCGCGCATGATCACCGGCCCGGAACGCCAGAAAGGCGAGACCCTTATGCGCGCCGAGGTGATCGGGGTCCAGCCGCAGCACGGTCGTCCAGGCGTCGAATGCGAGGTCCCCCTCGCCGCGGTCGCTCTGGATCCGGGCCAGCAAATCGTAAGCGCCCGCCATTTCCGGGTAGCGGTGTACCCCTCCCTGGGCCACGGCGAGGGCCGCATCGAGTTGGCCTCTCCGGCGCAGGGCTTCGGCGAGCGGCAGAAAGACCAGGCTCGCTGGATCGCGGGCGAGTTGAGCGGTGAGAGCCTGAATGTCGTCGCCGGTCATCGGACGGCTCGGAGCTGATCCACCACGTGGCGGGCCGCGGGAAGGACATCCTCGACCTCCGCGCCGCGGTCGGTTTCCTCGGGGTCTTTGCTTCCCAGGGCGAGCCAGGCATCGAAGCCGTGCACCGCCTCCTCGAGGCGTCCCGCGCCGAGCAAGGCCCAGGCGTGCAGCCGCAGCGGCTTGGCCCCTCCCGGATCCAGGCGCACCGCTTCGCGGAGCACCCGCTCGGCATCGCTGAAGCGCCGCTCGGCGAGCAGGATCGCACCGGCCAGGAGATGCGCCCGCGCAACCTCCGGGAAGGCGTCGAGCGCGCTCTGGGCGAGGCTGCGCGCTGCCTCGTAATTCCCGCCGCGCAGCTGCGCTTCGCCTTCGCGAAGCAGCGCTTCGGCATCGTCCCGTGGCGCGGCGCGCGCCGACTCCAGCGCGGGATCGCGCAGCAGGATGACACCCGCACTCGCCAAACCGAAGAGCGCGCGCGCCACGTCGAACTCCGGTTCGCCCAGCGTCAAGGCGATAGCCTGGACGTCACGCTCGCCGTCCGCCGCGGCAAGCACGCGCCACTCGAACGGTAGCAGCGTGAGGGATCCCGGCTCCTCCGACAGCGGCGGAGCCAACCGCGGAATCACGCCGAGATGCGCGATGCGGGACTGGATCCGGGACCACTCGTCGATCCGCCGCGCGCCCTCCAGCAGGAGGTGCTCGACGGAAATGCGCAGATCGGTCTCCCGGGGGATGCTCTCCGGCGGGCACTCTTCGAAGATGAAATAGCCCTCCGACCAGCCCAGCATGGTGAACACGACATCGTCAATATGGGTGCGGACCAGGAGCTTGAGCTCCCGCTCCGTGACGGCGCCGGAGGCAACCAGGATCTCTCCGATCCGCCGGCCATCGCCCTGCTCCTGCATTGCCCGCGCGCGGGAGAGGTCCTCCTCGCGGATCTTGCCCGCCCGAAGCAGGGCAGTCCCCAGCGGGTGCGGATTGGACTGGATGGCCGCCGCCACGACCGCCGCTTCGTGGAACCAGATGGTTCCCTCGTTCTGGCGCAGGGCGGAGCTGATCCGTAACACGCCGGTCTTGCGGCCGAGATCGAGCAGCTGGAAGACGTCATGGATTCCCAGCTCGCGGAGCGGACCCTGAATGGCCATGTCAGACGCCCGTCGGCTGAAGAATGTGAGCGAGCTCCCGCGCCGAGCGCGCCTGAACCCGTGCCGCAGCGGCCAACGCACCGGTGGGGGCGAGAGCGATCACGCGTTCCCAGTCCGCGATGGCGGTCTCGTAGTGGCGCAGCCGGCCGAAGGCTTGCCCCCGATAGAACGTGGCCGCGAGATGCTCGGCGTCGAAGCGGAGCACCCGGTCGAAGGCGGCGAGTGCTTCCGGCGCCCGTCCCTCATCGGTCAGCGTACGACCGAGCAGCACCAGTGCGTCCAGCGCGTAGGGCTCGGAGAGCAGCAGCTCGACCAGCAGCTTGATGGCCTCGGTGGTGAGACCTGAGCGGCGCAGCAGGTCGCCGAGCGCCAGGGCGGCATCGAGATAGGTCGGCAGCAGGGCGAGCGCCTGCTGGTAGGCGACGCGCGCCGCGGCCGGGCGCTGCAGCGCTTCCTCTACGAGACCTTTCTCGTACCACGCCTGTACCAGAGTAGGATCGAGTTCGAGCGCTGCCGAGAGCGCATCGAGCGCAGCCCCGAGCTCTCCCCTGCGCCGCGCGATGCCGCCCCGCAACAGCAGCAGGTCGGCGCGTCCCGGGCCTACGCGCGCCGCCGCAGCCGCGTCGGCGCTCGCTCCTTCCAGGTCTCCGACGAGCTCGCGGGCGCGCGCGCGGGTGATCAACGGATCGGGCTGCCGCGGTGCCAGCGCGACCAGCCGTTCCGCGACCTCCAGCGCTTCCCGTCCCCGGCCGAGCGCGAGCAGCGCGCGCGCCTCGCCGAAGAGAATCTCCGCGTCGTCCGGCGCAAGCAGCGCAGCCTCACGGAAGCGCTCGAGCGCTTCTCCGGAAAGGCCGCGCTTCGCGAACACTTCGCCGAGCAGCGCGGCACCCTTGGCCCGCGAGGCTCCCCGTCGCGCGGCGCGATGCACCTCGGCAGCGGCGCTGTCCAGCATTCCCTTGCCAATCAGGTCGCGCGCCAGCGCAAAGGGATCCTCCTCCGCGGCGGGCACCGGCTCGGGAGGCGTCAGCTGGCCAAACAGCTCGTCGAGCAGGGCAGGCTCGAAGCTGAAGCCCTGCCCCTGCTCACCCACTCCGGGGGAAGCCGCCAGCATCGGGGCAACCGGCAACAAGGATTCCTCGAACTGGAGCTGCACTGCGAGGGCGTAGCTCTGCGGGACATAGAAAGGATCCAGCTCCAGCGCACGCTTGGTCTCGCGCAGTGCGTCATCGAAGGAACCCAGCTGCCCGAGCGCAAAGCCTAGGTTGTAGCGCGCCGAAGCGAGATTGGGGTCACCCTCGACGGCCCGGGCAAAGGCGTTGCGCGCATCCGCATAGCGGCGCAGCTCCATCAGCACGAGGCCCACCCCGTTCCAGGCCGCGGCATCGGTGGGATGCTCGCTCAGCACCTGCCGATAGTGCTCCAGCGCGGGTTGCAGCTCCCGACGCTGCAGCTGAAAGAATCCAAGATTGAGCCGCGCCGCGGAGAAATCAGGCCGGGCCTTGAGCGCCGCTTCAAAACACGCGACTGCCTCGGCGCTGTCCGGATCGCCGGTGCAGGCCACGCCGAGATTATTCCACGCCAGCGCATAGGAGGGATCGGCATCGACGGCGCGCCGATACGCGCCGCGGGCCTCCTCGCGCCGGCCTGCCTGCTGCAGGCACACCCCCCGCTCATTCCAGAGCTCCGGATTGCCCGGTTGCCGCTGCAGGAGGCGATCGTACAGCTCGAGCGCCGCTCCCAGCTCCTGGCGCAGCAAGTGGGTTTCCGCCATGCCTTCGAGCGCGGCGGCCTCCTCCTCACCGGCTTCGATCCCCAGCCGGTACTCTCGCAGCGCTTCGGTGAGATAGCCGCGTTTGCGGAACGCGACCGCGAGGCTCAGGTGCGGTTGCGGCGTCCCCGCCTCCGGGCCGGCTCCCGCCGCGGTGGTCCTGCCGGCGGGACGTCGGATCGCCGCACCCCGGACGCCTCCGATGAGCAAATTCTGCTGTGCTGCGCCCAGCGAGGGATTGAGGGCGATGGCACGGCGGGTGGCCGCCCGAGCGGCTTCGTGTTGGCCCAGGTCACCGTACAAGAAGCCCAGCAGGTAATGCACCTCGGCATGGTCGGCATTCAGCAGGCTTGCTTCGGTGAGCACGGCGAGAGCCCGGTCGGTAAGCCCAAGGTGGTAATACGCGCGCCCGAGATAGAGCCGGGCCACCGAGCTCTTGGGATCCACCTCGCAGGCCCGCTGGAACCACTCCCCGGCCCGATCCTGGCGTCCGCGGGCCAGCTCGACCAGGCCGAGCTGCAGTAGCGCGGTCGCGTCGGCGGGATTGGCGCCCAGCAGCTCTTCGTATTGCTCCGCCGCCTTGTCATGCTGTCCCAGCACGAAATACGCGCGCGCCAGCTCGAGCCGGACGGTCGCGGAACCGGGATCGCGGGCGAGCCGCTCGCGCAGCTCACCGATCAGCGTGTCGTAGTAGCCGGACTCCCGCTGGACCGTCTCCAGATTGTCCTGCGCGATTCGCATCTCGGAATCCAGCTCGAGCGCGCGCTCGAACGCGGCGATCGCCTCGGGAATCATTCCGCGCTCGTAGTAGAACACCCCCAGGTTGTTCTGCGCGCCGGGGTCGGAGGGATCGATGCGCCGGGCCAGCGAGCGGAGAGCGTCGGCGTCCCGGCCAGTGTGGCCCCCAGGGCCGGTCCGAGCGGCCGCCGGCATCGGATCAGCTTGCGATGCGAATCGCGTCGAAGATGGCGCTCAGCGAAGGGGGATCCGGCAGCAGAAGGAACTGCCCGGTGAGCGCCTCGTTCGAGCCCTCGATCCGGAACGTCGTCTCCACGCAGAAGACGGTGTCGCGGTCGTGCCCGAAGTTGAGGTAGGCGGTGGTGAGCACGGCGCCCGCGAGGTCTACCACGAGGGCCGGTACGGAGGGGAGCAGCATCATGCCCAGGAAATCCGAGAGCGCGTTGAGATAGGCGGAACAGAGGATGTTCCCCGTCTCCTTGATGGTGGATTGCTGCATGGCATCGAACCCGGTCGGCGCCGGCGGCGGGCGCTTGAGCAGCAGCGTGCAGAGCGACCGGGCGGAATCTTCTCCGAGTACCACGAGCGTCCGGCCGGTGAAATCACCCATCACGTGCATCAGCACGCCGGCGATGACCGTCTCGGGCGGCCCGATCAGACCGGCGACCTCCTCCAGAGCGCGGATGCTGACCTGGGGAACGCTGATCATGATTTTGCTGCCGGTCATCTGCGAGAGGGCGGTGGCCGCGTGGCCGGCGCCGATATTGGCGACCTCGCGCAGGGCGTCGCGCTCCAGATCCGAGAGCGTCCGCAGGCTCACCATCGCGTCCCTCCAGCTAAAAGAGACCGGCCGGATCCAGAATCAGCGCCGGCGCGCCATCCGGAAGAATCGTCACTCCACCGGCCCAGGGAGGCAGGCCGATGGGCGCGGCAAACTGCTCGACCACTACGTCCTGCTGGCCCAGCAGGACGTCCACTACGAGCGCGGTACGCCGTCCGCCGATATCCAAGACCACGGCGGGCCGGCGCTGCCGCGCGCCGTTCGCCAGCCCGAGCATCTCGCGCAGATCGACTGTCAGGAGCGGCTCACCCCGTAAGGTAACCTCGCCCTCCGGCGCTTCATGCACCGCTGCCTCGGCGAGCAGTCCGAAAGGAATTACATAGCGCTCGTCGGCCACCCCGACGATGAGGGCGCGGACGATCGCGCGGGTTACCGGCAGGTACATGAGAAAGGTCGTCCCGCGTCCCGCTGCGGTTTTGAGCTCCATCCGTCCGCCCAGCGACCGAATCCGGGTGAGCACCGCATCGATCCCGACTCCCCGCCCGGACACCTCGGTGACTTCACGCCGGGTGGTGAAGCCAGGATGCGCCAGCAACCGCAACAAGCCCGCCGCATCGGGCATCGGAGCCTGGGCATCCAGCAGACCCCGCTCGACCGCGCGACGATGCACTCCGGCACGGTCGATGCCGCGGCCGTCGTCCGCGAGCGTGATGATCACCCCGTCCCGTGCGCGTTCGGCGCGAAGACGGATCGTGCCTTCCCGCTGCTTGCCCGCAGCGACGCGCTCCGCCGGCGTTTCGAGCCCGTGATCCGCGGCGTTCCGAATCAGATGGGTAAGCGGATCGGTGAGGCCGTCGAGCAGCGCGCGGTCGAGCTCGATGTCGCTGCCCAGGAGCTCGAGCCGGATCTCCTTGCCCAGCGAGCGGGCCAGATCGCGCACGCTGCGGGGAAAGCGGTCGAAGACTTCTTCCACCGGCGCCATGCGGGCCCGCACCACGCCCGCCTGCAGCCCGCTCACCAGCGCGGAGATCCGCCCGCTTACCCGTTCGAGCTCGGACCCGATATCGCGATCGGCGATCGCCGCCAGCCGATTGCGTGCGACGACGAGCTCGCCGACTTCGTGCATCAAAGCATCGAGCCGCTCGAGTTCCACCCGCACCTGCCGGCCCGCTGGCCTCGGGTGCGGCGCGGACACCCGAGGACGTTCTTGCAACCGGCGCTCGGGCAAGGGCAGCTCGCCAGTGTGCTCCGACGGGAGCGGCGCGAGCTGCTTCAGCGCCTCGAGCAGGGCGCGATCCGACGCAGGTGCTTCCCGGCGCGCGACCGCCTCGACTCCGTCGGTCAGGCCATCCACCACGCGGAAAAGCGCCTCGAGGACGTGAGGAGCTGGCAGCAGCGCGCCCTGGCGGATCGAGTCCAGCACGTGTTCCGCTCCGTGCGCCAGCTCGGTGATCGCTGCCAGTCCGAGCGCCGCGGACGAGCCCTTGATGGAGTGAAACGCCCGAAAGAGTTCGGCGACCGGCTCGGGTGTGCCGGGCGCCCGCTCCCACTCGAGGAGCAGCTCGTTACAGCGCTGCAGATGGTCACGGCTGTCGGAGAGGAAGAGTTCGGTGTAGCGCTCGAGGTCCACCGGAACTCACCCGAGCAGTCGCTGCACCGCTTCGAGCACTCGGGAGGGCTGGAACGGCTTGACTACGAAGTCTTTGGCGCCGGCCTGAATGGCCTCGACCACCAGGGCCTGCTGCCCCATGGCGCTGCACATCAGAATCTTGGCCTCGGGATTCTTCTTGCAAATCTCGCGGACCGCTTCGATGCCGCCCATGTCCGGCATGACGATATCCATCGTCACGAGATCGGGCTTGAGCTGACGGTATTTCTCGACCGCCTGCGCGCCGGTCTCGGCTTCGCCGACGACTTCGTATCCCGCCTGCGTCAGGATATCGGTGATCATCGTCCGCATGAAGATCGCGTCGTCGCAGACGAGCACGGTATGCGCCACGGGAGGCTCCTATGGGCTTGAGCGGTCAGCTATCAGCTATCGGCGATCAGCGGACGAATGAGCGCGTCGAGCTCCAGTCGGCGCGGAACCTCGGGACCCGCGTCATGGACGTCTTCCACTTCGTCCACCTCGATCCCGACCCGGCCATTGCAGAGGGACAATACGACCAGCCAGTCACTCTGGGCGGGGGCAGGCAGCCCGAGCAAACGCGGACCGCTCACCGCGGTGACCAGGGTGCCCTGCACGTTCGCCACACCCCGAATCGCCTCAGGCGCACCGGGTATGCGGGTGACGGATTGGCTCGCCACCACCCGCCGAACCGCCGCGACCGGCAATGCAACGCGCTGGTTTCCCACGCGACAGACCAGAACACGGCCCGCTTCGGGGTCAGCCATCCGAGCGATACCTGAAGAACCCAAGATAGGTAAGCGGCCGAGCCGGATCAACTTGCGACTCTGGCCCCGCCGCGAGGACGAGCGCCGGACGCAGGTCCGCGGGCCATTCCGATGCAAATGCCATGCGCTCTCCGGAAATCGGATGGCGAAAGCTGAGCTCGGCCGCATGCAACGCCTGGCGCGGCGTCACTCGCTCCACTCGCTCGGCGGGAACCCGTCCCTGACCCGTGAGCCGGCGCGAGCCCCCGGCGGCATAGCTCGGATCCCCCACCACCGGGTGACCGGCGTGGGCCAGATGCACCCGGATCTGATGAGTGCGCCCGCTGTGGAGCTCGGCGCGCAGCAGCTCGCAGACCGCGAAACGCGCAACGACATGGATGTCGGTTCGGGCGGCGCGTCCTTCGCTTCGAACCATCATGCGTTTGCGGTCGGTCGAACTCCGCCCGATCGGCGCCTCGATCACCGTCGGCGAGCTCTCGAAATGTCCCCAGGCCAGCGCCGCGTAGGCGCGCTTGATCTGTCGGGCGGCGAGTGCCGCGCCGAGCCGGCGATGCGCGAGATCGTCCTTGGCGATCAGCAGGAGACCACTGGTGTCGCGATCGAGCCGGTGCACGATGCCGGGCCGGCCGGCGCTGCCGCCGGACAGCGTGGTGCCACGCGCCAGCAGCAGATTGACGAGGGTGTCGTCCCAGTGACCGGGAGCCGGATGAACCACCAGGCCCGCGGGCTTGTCGATGACGGCCAGCACTTCGTCTTCGTACACCACACTGAGCGGGCGGTGTTCGCCGAGCGGCGAGCGGTAGGGGCTGAGCGGAGCGGCCCGGCTTGGCTCGGGAAGCTCCACTTCCACGAGCTCTTTGCGGGCGAGCAGCCGGGAAGCGCGGGCCGGCTTGCCGTTGACCCGCACCCCACCGGCGGCCACGATACGGGCCGCCTGCGTGCGGGAGAACCCGAGCTGGTCGGCCAGGAACCGATCGAGGCGATCGGGGGCGGGAGCGGAAACGGAAAAGGCGACGGCGGGCAGGAGCCGGCTCAGCCGGAGGGCGCGGCTTCCGCTCGGCTGCGGCGCGCGTCCTCGAGCCACAACGAGATGGCGAGGGCGATCGCGCCGCAGCTCACCGCCATATCGGCGACGTTGAAGGTCGGCCAGCGGTGCGTCCCGATGCCGACATCGATGAAGTCCACCACGCCCTGAGCGCTGCGAATCCGGTCGAGCAGATTGCCGGCGGCGCCCCCGGCGACCAGCCCGCAGGCGAAGTGGCGCAGCGTATCACCCGGGCCGCTGCCCCGGGACAGCCGGAAGAGCAGTAGGATGGCGACGAGCGCGATGAATAGAAAAATCCAGCGGGAGAACGGACCCAGGTCCAGCCCGAAGGCCGCGCCCCGGTTGTACACCAAGCGGAGCTGAATCCATTCGCCGAGCACGCTTACCGGCGGCAGCGGCAACAACACCCGCTCGACGATCTGCTTGGTGAGCAGGTCGGCGGTCAGCACGACGAGGGCCACCGCCCAGAAGAGGCGCCGTGCCTCAGCGCCGCTTCTCATCCTCTTCTCTCTCCTTGCAGGTGATGCACAGTCTCGCGTGAGGCAGCGCGTCGAGTCGCTCGAAGGAGATCTCCTGCCCGCACTGCTGACACTTGCCGAAGCTCTCCGGCTCGCCATAGAGCCGCCGGAGCGCCTGGTTCACATGCCAGAGATAGCGGCCTTCCTGCGACGCGAAGAGAAACTGCTTTTCCCGCTCCATGGTGTCGGTGCCCTGATCCGCCATG
>DASYTT010000086.1:0-15416 GCA_036002045.1 Gemmatimonadales bacterium | reverse complement strand
TCCGTATGGGTTCAGCCGGGAAAGCGCGGGCCGAAGGGCAGCTTCATTCCCGGCTTGCCCGCGACCTTCATGACCTTCTGCATCTGCTTGAACTGCGACAGCAGCTGATTCACTTCCTGCACTGAGCGTCCCGAGCCCCTGGCCACTCGCATCCGCCGCGAGCCGCTGAGCAGCTCGGGGTCGGCCCGCTCGGCGGGCGTCATGGACAACACGATCGCTTCAACGTGCTTGAGCCGGTCGTCGCTCAGGTTGGCGCCCTTGAGCATGGCGGGATTCACCCCCGGCAGCATACCCAGCACGTTCTTGAGCGGTCCGAGCTTCTGCATCTGTTTCATCGCGGTAAGGAAGTCCTGGAGGTCGAGACCCTTCCGGGAAACCGCCTTCTTCGCGAGCTGCTTCGCTTCGTCCTCGCTCACCGCGGCCTGGGCCTTCTCGACCAGGCTGAGAATGTCTCCCTGCTGGAGGATGCGGCCGGCCATCCGCTCGGGATGGAACGGCTCCAGCGCGTCGAGCTTTTCGCCGGTGCCGACGTACTTGATCGGCGCGCGGGTGACCCCGTAGATCGAGAGCGCCGCGCCCCCGCGCGCGTCGCCGTCCAGCTTGGTCAGGATCACGCCGGTGATCCCGAGCGCGGCGTGGAAGCCCTGCGCGATCCGCACCGCGTCCTGCCCGGTCATTCCGTCGGCGACCAGCAGAATCTCGTGCGGGCTCACGGCGGCCTTGAGCCGCTGGAGCTCGGCCATCATCTCCTGGTCGATCTGCAGCCGTCCCGCCGTGTCGACCAGCACCGTGCGCGCGCGCGCTTTCCCGGCCGCGGCGATGCCTTGCTTGACCAGGGCGACGACGTCCTGTTCACCGTCGCTCCGGTAACTCGCGACCTCCACTTGCCTCGCGAGCGTCTCCAACTGCTCGGCGGCCGCAGGCCGGTAGACGTCGGCCGCTACGAGAAACGGGGCCTTCTGCTCGAGCTTGAGCCGCCGGGCCAGCTTGCCCGCGGTGGTCGTTTTGCCCGAGCCCTGCAAGCCGACCAGCAGGATCACGGTAGGCGGAACGGTCGCATGCGCGAGCGGCGCCTGTTTTTCTCCCAGCATCGCCACCAGCTCGTCATAGACAATCTTGACCAGCTGCTGGCCCGGCCGCACCGACTTCACGATCTCCTGACCGACCGCCTTCTCCTGCACTCGCTCGAGGAATTCGCGGGTCAACTCGAAGCTCACGTCGGCTTCGAGCAGGATCCGGCGGATCTCTCGCAGACCCTCACGCACAGCCTCCTCGCTCAAGACCCCGCGCCCGGTAAGGCGCTGCAGGGCGGCGGTGAGCTTGCCCGAGAGCTCGTCGAACATAAGCCAAGCAAGATAAATGGGTTACCGATCGGCGTCCAACTCGGTGGGGACGGTGAGGGGAAGAAGTGAGAGGTGAGAGGGGCCCGCTCACCCACCCCTGGTTGACGCGATCTTAATTAATCAGTTAATTAGGCGAATGGGAACCCAGGAAGTGGGATCCGCCCGGGAGCAGATCCTCGATGCTGCCGAAGCGCTCTTCGCCCGGAAAGGGCTGGAGCCGACCACGATCAAGGAGATCGGCACGACCGCGAAGCAGAACCCTGCGCTGCTCTACTATTACTTCGGCAGCAAGGAAGAGCTCTACCGCGCGGTCCTGCAACGAGTGGTGAGCGGGATGCTGACCCGGGGCAGCGCGGCCTTCGACGCCGCACCGGCCCCGGCGGACGCGATTCGCGCGCTGGTTTCCGCCCAAATGGAATTCGTGCTCAGCCATCCAAACGCACCGCGGCTCCTGGTGCGGGAGATGATCGACCAGGAAGCCCGACAGGCCGAGGCGATGCTGCTCCAGATGGCGGCGGGGCTCTTCCAGCGTCTCTGCAGAGTCATCGAGCAGGGCCAGCGGGACGGATCCTTCCGCAGGGATGTCGAGCCGCGCTTCGCCGCGATCAGCACGATCGCGCAGGTGGTGTACTTCATCGTCGCTCGGCCTGCGATCGGGCTGTTCTTCGGCCAGGGAGTCCGCGGCGTGCCGGAGGTGACCGCGCGAGAGTTCGGTCGCCATGCGGGTGAGTTTGCGGTGAGAGCCTTGGAGGCCAGATGAGGCAGCAGCGGTGTTACGGGCTATGGGCTAGGGGCTATGGGCTAGGGGCTATGGGCTATTGGTCGCTGCCTTTTCTGCTGGCTTCCGCGTGCTCGGGGGGCGATGGAGAATTCTACGAGGCGCGGGGGACGGTCGAGGTCCATGAAATCGATCTCGCTCCGACGGCGGCGGCCCGGGTCGCGGCAGTGCGCGTCGATGAGGGAGCAGCCGTACAAGCCGGCGATACGCTCGCGCTGCTCCGGCAAATCGAGCTGCCGGCCTCGCTCGAGGCGCAAAGCGCGGCAGTCGCCTCGGCCGAGGCGAACCTGCGTGACCTCGAAGCGGGCTCGAGGCCGCAGGAGATCCGCAAGGCCGAAGCGGAACTCGCGGGAGCGAAGGCCGACGCGGAGCGCACGGCGCGGGCGCTCGAGCGGGCACGCTCTCTGGTAGCGGACAACGCGATCGCTCGGCAGCAATACGACGATGCGGTCGCCGCCGACCGCGTGGCGCAGGAGAAGGTGCAAGCCGCGCAGGAAGCGCTTGCGCTGGCTCGCGCAGGAAGCCGGCCTCAGCGGATTCAAGCGGGACGCGCGGAGGTCGCGAGGGCACGCGCGGCGCTGGAGCAGCTCCAGGCGCGCGCGGGAGACCTGGTGCTCACGGCTCCGGTGTCGGGCATCATCCTCGGGCGTCATGCCGAGCCGGGTGAAGCGCTGGGCCCGAATGTTCCCGTGCTGACTCTGGGCGAAACCTCGCGCCCGTTTGTCCGCGTATTCCTCCCGCAGTCGCTGGTCAGCGGAATCGCAGTCGGCACGTCGGTCGACGTCGTGACGGAGGACCGCCGGAGCATCCCGGCACGCATCGCGGCGATCAATCCGAAGGCGGAGTTCACGCCGCGGGTCGCCTTGAGCGAGCAGGAGCGCGCGGACCTCATGTTCGGAGTCAAAGTGGAATTCCTGAACCCCGCCGATGCCCCGCATCCGGGGCTGTGGGTGACTGTGAAAGTGCGGCAGAGCGGCAGTGCGGCGGTGCGGCAGAGGGATTCGGTGAGATGACGGACGCTTCGGCGAACGGAGCCGCCATCGTTACCCACGGACTCCGGAAGGCGTTCGGGGCACTCGTCGCCGTCGACAACCTCGACCTCACCGTAGCACGGGGAGAGATCTTCGGGCTGCTGGGACCCAACGGGAGCGGCAAGACCACGACGATCCGGATGCTGACCGGCCTGCTGCCGCCCAGCGCGGGCAGTGCGCAGGTCGTGGGCATCGATGTGGTGAAGTCACCCGAAGACGTGCGGCGACGGATCGGCTACATGTCGCAGCGATTCGGGCTCTATGACGATCTCACCGCGCGGGAGAACCTCGAGTTCTACGCGGGCGTCTACGGCCTGGCCGGAGAGGAACGCAAGCGCCGCATCACGGAGCAGCTCGAGGAGTATTCCCTGGGCGAGCGCACCCGCCAGCTCGCCGGGAGCCTTTCCGGCGGCTGGAAGCAGCGCCTGGCGCTGGCCTGTGCCACGACGCATTCACCCGAGCTGGTCTTTCTCGACGAGCCGACCGCAGGCGTCGACCCGCTGGCCCGGCGCCGTTTCTGGGAGCTGATCGGCCAGCGGGCGACCTCCGGCATGACGATTCTGGTGACGACGCACTATATGGATGAAGCCGAGCTCTGCCATCGGCTGGCCTTCCTCTCGCGCGGCCACCTCATCGGCGAGGGCACGCCGCAGCAGATCACCGAGCAGTTCGGGATGGCGAGCGTCGAGGACGTGTTCATCGAGCTGCAGCGCCGGGAGGAAGCAGGCCGAGGGGGAGCGGCGGCGTGACGGTCCGCGAGCAGGTCGCCCGCTGGCCCTTCTGGGCGATGCTCCGGAAGGAGTTCATTCAGATCCGCCGTGACCGGCTCACGCTCGGGATTCTGGTCGGAATTCCCGCCATCCAGCTCATGCTCTTCGGTTACGCGATTCAGACCGAGGTGCGCCACCTCCCCACCGTGGTGCTCGACGAGTCGCGCTCGCCGGAAAGCCGCCGGCTGGTGCAGACGATGCTCAACACGGGGAACTTCGATCTGGCCGGAACGGTGTCCGATCGGCGGGAGCTGACCATACAGATCGGAAGCGGCAAAGCGCGCGCCGGCATCATCATTCCTCCGGAATTCCAGCGCGAGATCAAGCGCGGCCAGACCGCGACGGCCCAGGTCGTGGTCGATGCGGCGGATCCCCTGGCCTCCGCGTCGGCCATCAGCGGCGCCGGGCTCGCGGGTGCGGTCTTTTCGCAGGGTCTTGCCGCGGAGCGGGGTGCCGCCGCGCTGGTCGAGGTCCGGGTGCGGCCCTGGTACAATCCGACGCTCCGCAGTGCGGTCTATATCGTGCCGGGGATCATCGGCGTGTTGCTCTCCATGACGATGATCGTGATCGCGAGCACCGCGATCGTCCGGGAGCGCGAACGCGGTACCCTCGAGCAGCTGGTGGTCACCCCGATCAGCAAGACCGGCCTCATGCTGGGCAAGATCATTCCGTTCTTGCTGGTGGGCTACGTGCAGATCAGCGTCATCCTGCTGCTGGGCCGGCTGCTCTTCCAGGTCCCGATTCGCGGGAGTCTGCC
Source organism: Gemmatimonadales bacterium (assembly GCA_036002045.1). GTDB lineage: Bacteria > Gemmatimonadota > Gemmatimonadetes > Gemmatimonadales > GWC2-71-9 > JABFSM01. The sequence continues at coordinate 10,737 of DASYTT010000086.1, read as the reverse complement.
CATGCTCTACCTGATGGCGCTTCCCTTCGTGCTCGCGAGCCTGGCCATCGGGCTGTTCTTTTCCACCCTGGTCCGCACCCAGTTGCAGTCGATGCAGCTCGGCTTTCTGTTCATCCTGCCGAACATCCTGCTCTCCGGCTTCATGTTCCCCCGCGAGGCGATGCCCCCGCTGGCGCAATGGATCGGCGCCGCACTACCCCTGACGTACTTCCTCCGGATCCTGCGGGGCATCCTGCTCAAAGGCACCGGGCTCGCGGCCTTCTGGCGGGAAGCGCTGACCCTGGTGGGGTTCGCGGTCCTGCTCATCGGCTTGAGCGTGCGCCGCTTCCATAAGACCATCGAGTGAGGCGATGAGCGCGCCCGCCTCGACACCCTTCGCCCCCCGACCGGACGACCTCGCCCGCCAGGCGCAGCTCGACGCCATGAAGCGCAAGGCGACGGGACTGTTACTCCTGGCGGTGGCGACCTTCATCGCCGCGGGCATTTTCGAGGGCCGCTATCCCTGGCTCGGTTATCTCCGGGCCACCGCAGAAGCCTCGGTGGTCGGCGGACTGGCCGACTGGTTCGCGGTGACGGCGTTGTTCCGGCATCCGCTCGGGATTCCGATTCCGCACACAGCGATCATCGGGAGGCAGAAGGACCGGATCGGCCGGATCATCGGCAACTTCGTGCAACAGCACTTTCTCGCGCGGGAGGCCGTGGCGAACAAGCTGCGCGGCATGCACATCGCCGAACGGGTGATGCGCTGGCTCAGCCAGCCCGAGAACGCCCAGCGGATCGCGGCCCAAGTGGCGAGCGGCCTGGCCAAGACCCTGGAGGCGCTGCCCGACGAGAAGATCCGGGAGCTGATTCAGCAGAGCGCGGTGGACCGGATCCGGGCGACCCGGGTGGCCCCCGTGTTAGGCAAGACGCTCGCGCTGGTGGTGGCGGGAGACAGGCACCAGGAGCTGCTCAACCAGACCATCAAGCTGGCTGCGCAGGCGGTCACCGAGAACCGGGCGCTGATCCGGCAACGGGTCAAGGCGGCGACGCCCTGGTGGATGCCCGGCATGATCGACGAGCGGATCTATCAGCGGATCGTCGCGGCCACCGAGCAGATGCTGCACGAGATCAGCGCGGATCCGGACCATCCGGTGCGGGCCAAATTCAATCAGGCGCTCAAGGACTTCGTGGACCGGTTGCAGCATTCGCCGGAAGCCGGGGCGCGAGCCGAAGCACTCAAGGAAGAGTGGCTCTCCGAGGAGGCGATCGCGGAATTCACCTCCTGGATCTGGGACTCGACCCGCAAGGCGGTCACCGGCTTTGCCACCCGGAGCGAAGGCAGCGAGCCCGGTCCGCTGGCGCGCGGTTTGAGCGCCTTTGGGAAGACGCTGCTGGAGAATCCCGCGCAGCTCGAGGAGCTCGAGGAATTCGGAATCGGCCTGATCGTCGATGTGATCGAGCAGCACCGCCATGAGGTGGCCGATCTCATTGCCCAGACCGTGGCGCGCTGGGACGCGGAGGCCACGTCTCGCCGGATGGAGCTGGCGGTGGGGCGGGACCTCCAGTTCGTGCGGATCAACGGGACGCTGGTGGGAGGGCTGGTTGGGTTGTTGATCTACGCGGTGCCGCGGCTGCTCAGATGATGGCTATGGGCTATGGGCTATTGGCTATGGGCTATGGGCTATGGGCTATGGGCCCAAAGCCCCTTAGGGAAGCGCCGTAGCTCATAGCTCATAGCGCATAGCTCATTGCGCTACCTGTTGGCTACTCGCCACTCACCGATCGTCCATCCGTGACCCAATCGTTGCAATCCTGTCCCCAAGCCTTGACCGAAGCCGACCAGTTTGCTCGCAGCTTTCTAGGCCCCGATCCGGACGGGTCGCGGGCGAGCCAACCCACACTGCGAGCGCGACATGCGAGTCTTCGGCCGCACTCTGTTTGCCAGTGCTCTCGGACTGCTGGCCGCCCTGCCGGCGGCCGCGCAGACCGCAACCGGCCGGGTGGTGGGAAAACTGATCGATGCAGAACGGGGAACGCCGGTGAGCGGCGCGCGCGTGGTAGTGGTGGGAACCACGCTCGCTGCGACAAGCAAAGTCGATGGGCGCTTCGCCCTCTCCGACGTGCCGGCGGGCAGCATCACCCTCCGGGCGGCCATGATAGGCTATGCGCCAAAGACGGTAACCGATGTCGTGGTCAGCGAAGGCAAGGTAACCACCCAGGACATCTCGCTTTCCGCCCAGGCGGTGCAGCTCGAAGAGCTGAGCGTCACGGCCGAGGTCGAGCAGGGCTCGGTGAATTCGGCGCTGGACGAGCAACAACAGAGCGTGGGGATCGTGAACGCGATCTCCGCCGAGCAGATGAGCCGATCGCCGGATGGGGAGGCCGCGGCGGCGCTCCAGCGAGTGAGCGGAGCGACGCTGCAGGACGGGAAGTACCTCAACATGCGCGGCTTGGGCGACCGGTATACCCAGGCATCGCTCAACGGCGCCCGCATTCCGTCTCCGGAGCCGGAGCGGAGAGTCGTTCCGCTCGACCTCTTTCCCTCGGCGCTGCTCGAGGGGATCACCACCTCGAAGACCTTCACGCCGGATCAGGCCGGAGACTTCTCGGGCGGCTCCGTCAACATCAAGACGCGGGAGTTTCCCGGGCAGCGCTACTTCGGGCTCTCCCTTACGGCTGGGTTCAACGACGCCGTGACCGGGCAGACCACCGATTTCGCCCGGGCGACTGGGCGCGACTGGGCCGCCCTCGGTGCAGGGCCGCGGGCCCTGCCGGCGGGATTGGCGGCAGCCAACTTTGGCCAGCAGCTCTCGCCGGCGGAAAGCAACGCGCTGGTGAATTCCTTGCGCAACGTCTGGTCGCCGCGGCGGCGCAGCGGGTCCCCCAACGGAGGCCTGGGTTTCTCGCTGGGCGGCACGCTTCCCACGGGCGGCACCGGGCTGAGCTATCTCTTGTCCGGCAGCTACTCCTACACCCAGGAGATCCGGGCAAAGGAGCAGCGGGCCATTGCGCAACCTGCTTCGAGCGCCGGCGGCCTTGTCACCGAGCTGGATCGCTTCGACGGCAGCACGGGGCGCAACAGCGCGCTCTGGGGCGGCATCGCCAATTTCAGCACGAACCTCGGCGCGCACAGCAAGGTTTGGCTCAACAACACCTATAACCGCACGATGGACAATGAGGGACGCCGGGAGGTCGGCACCTCGGAGAACCTCGCGCTCCCGCTGGTGATCGAGCGGCTCCGCTACGTCGAGCGCAGCATCTACTCCAGCCAGCTCGGCGCCCATCACGAGCTGGCCGACCGGCACTTTCTGGACGTCGGGGTCACGCTCTCCGGAGTGGCACGGCGCGAGCCGGATCGCTCGGAGGTGGTCTACGAAACCTCCACCGGCACGCCGAGGTGGTACGGCTTCTCCAACGAGGCGGCGGTGCGGACCTTCGCGGACCTCAGCGAGCACTCGGTGGAGGGCAATGCGAGCTGGCAATTCCGCTTCGGGGCGACGCCGGGCAACCGCTTCGTCCAGATCGGCGGGCTCTACCGTTCCACCAGGCGCGACGCGACCAATCAGAACTATTCGATCTCGCTGCTCCGGCCGCTGAGCGATGCGGATGCGGCGTTGTCGCCCGAGGAGCTCTTCGACGGGCGCTTCACCCAGGGCAGCGCTGGCAATTTCCGCATCACACCGCTGACCGCGGGCGGATCCTATGACGCGAAGGACGATCTGGTCGCCGGCTACGGGCTCTTGACCGTCGAGCTGGGCCAGGCGCTGGAGCTGATCGGTGGAGCGCGGGTGGAGCACTCCCGCGTCGAGGTCAACTCGCTTTCCACCGCGGGAGAACCCTCCCTCGCCAGCCCACGCTACACCGACGTACTGCCGTCCCTTGCGCTCAACTATCACGTGGGGGCCAACGTCAACCTGCGTCTCTCGGCATCGCAGACGCTGTCGCGGCCGGAGTATCGAGAGCTATCGCCCATTTTGTTCCGCGAAGTGATCGGCGGCGACAACGTGAAAGGCAATCCCGAGCTCAAGCGGGCCCTGATCCGCAACTTCGACCTGCGCTGGGAGTGGTATCCGCGGGGCGGCGAGGTGCTGAGCGTGGCGCTCTTCGCCAAGAGGTTCACGGACCCGATCGAGGCGATCTACCAGGGCACCTCGGGGACGCGCATCATCAGCTTCGTGAATGCGAAGGGCGCGGACAACTACGGCGTGGAGCTCGAGGCGCGGCAGGGACTCGACCGGATCGCGGCGCCGCTCCGTTCGTTCACGCTCTTCGCCAACGCGACGCTGATGCAATCCAAGATCCGGATCGATCCCGATGCGGGCTCGGTGACCAACGCCGAGCGCAAGATCGTGGGCCAGGCTCCCTACGTCCTCAACGCGGGCCTGACTTGGAAGCACCCCTCCATGGATGCGTCGGCCACCGTGCTCTTCAACCGGGTGGGCGAGCGGATCAGCGAAGCCGGAGAGATTCCACTCCCGGACGTGCTCGAGCAGCCCCGCAACGTGCTCGATGCCTCGGTCCTGTTTCCGCTGTTCGGGGGGCTCAGCACCCGGGCGGATGCGAAGAACCTGCTCGACGCGCCTTACCGGATCACGCAAGGCGCAGTGGTGCGGCATGGCTACACGGCGGGACGGGTCTTTGCGCTGGGGTTCAGCTGGAAGCAATAAGGGAACGCGCCGCGTGACGATTCTGTGACACGAGGATAACACAACGCCGACGCAGCCTGTCTTAATTGGCCGTCGGCGTCGTGTTTTTCAGGCATCAACATCCACTGGGGAGTCGAGATGATGTTGGGTATCGGAAAGTGGAGCGGTACCGCACTGCTGATCGGGATCGCGGTCGCGAGCGCCTGCTCGGATGAGAGTGGCCCGAGTAACCCGGCCCCGACCGGCCTGGCCGCGAGCGCCACCAACGCCACGGTGATCCACGTGAGCTGGAACGCGGCGACCGGGGTGACGCAGTTCATCCTGGAACGCGCAGAAGGGGCGAGCGGGACTTTTGCGGAAATCAATCGTCCGGCGGGCAGTGCAACCTCCTTCGACGACAGCGGGCTCAGCCCCACCACGCTGTACCGCTACCGGATTGCGGCGGTGCGCGGCGGCGAAACCTCCGGCTTTTCGGCGGAGGCCAGCGCAACGACCTCGGCGCCACAACAGGTCAATGTGACCGCCGACATCACCGCCAACACGACCTGGACCGCGGGGAACATCTACAAGCTGGTAGGCTTTCGAAAGGTTACCAGCGGCGCGACGCTCACCATCGAGGCGGGGACCAAGATCATCGGCGATTTTGCAACGGTCGGCTCCTCGCTCTTCGTGCTCCGCGGAGCCCGGATCGTCGCCAACGGCACCGCGGCCCAGCCCGTCGTGTTCACCTCTTCGGTGGCTGACGGGAGCCGCCAACCGGGCGACTGGGGCGGCCTGATCCTGATCGGCAACGGACTCATCAACCGCTCCGGCACGGTGGACATCGAGGGCACCGGCACCTCGACCGATAACCCGCTGGTTCCCTACGGCTGCCCCGGCTGCAATACCAACAACGCCGACAACAGCGGCGCGCTGCATTACGTCCGAGTCGAATATGCCGGCTTCGGTCCGGCGCCGAACGCCGAGCTCAACTCGTTCACCTTTGCCGCCATCGGCAGCGGCACCGCGCTGGATCACCTGCAGTCGCTCAACGGGCTGGATGATTCCTTCGAGTTCTTCGGCGGCGCGGTGGACGGAAAGTACCTGGTCTCCTACGAGTCGGGTGACGATCACTTCGACATGTCGGAGGGCTACGTCGGCCGGCTGCAGTTCCTCATCGGGTTTCAGAGCCGGGTCTTCCCGCCGCGGCCGGGCGTCGGCAGCGCCTCGACCGATCCACAGGGAATCGAGAATGACGGCTGCAACGGGAGCGGATGTGACCTGGGCTTCAACTCGACACCGTTCACGGTTCCAGTGGTGGCCAATTTCACGCTGATCGGCACGGGGCCGGGCGTGGTTCCCTCGGGCGGCGGCTTCGGCGCCGTGCTGCGGCGCGGGACGGGGGGGCATTACATCAACGGGGTCTTCGGGCGCTGGCCCAACGCAGGCATCGGCTATCGCAACACCGAAACAAAGCAGCGCGAAACGGACGGCCTGCTTTCGATCAAGAACCTGCTGATCGTGGAATCACCGCTGGCGCTCGAGGCAGGCCAGCAGAGCTACGACCTCGCAAGCAACAACGTCGTATTCGAGGCGGCAACGACGGCAGCGTCGTTGTTCACCAAGCTGCCGGCGCAACCCGCCGGGCCCACCGCGGTGGCCGACTTCGACTGGTCGCTCTCGACGCTGGCCGCGGCACGGACTGGAGGGCTCACCACGTTCACCGGGGATCTGCTGACCCGGGCAGGCAGCTTCGTCACGGGCACGGTTTATCGCGGAGCGGCCGATCCGGCCGCCACGAGCAAGTGGTGGGAGGGCTGGACCGCGTATCACCGGAACTAGGCGGTGAGAGGTGAGAGGTGAGAGGTAACAGGCTTCGAATTCTGTGCGGAGCGGTGTGGCTGCTGGCCGGGTGCGCTCGCGCGGATGCAGACCGGCCGGCAGCACTTGCCGCGCAGGTTGCGCTGGATACCGCCCGGCCGTGGCGCAAGCCGGGCGACAAGATCGACTCGCTCCTGCCGATGGCGGAATATCTACGGCGGTTCCGCGCGGGGCTGCCGCAACCGGTGCGCTTGGCGGGCGGCGAGGTCAGCCGGGAGGCGCTGGCCCGCCGCTTCCTCGCGGCGATCGCGGCGCAGGATTCCGCCGCGCTGATCGAGCTGGCGCTGACGCGGGCGGAATTTGCCTGGCTGGTATTTTCGGATCACCGCTATGTGGATCCCCCCTACGAGCTCGACCCGGAGATTTTCTGGATGCAGCTCACCGCGGAAAGCGCGAAAGGCATAACCCGGGCGCTGCGCCGTTACCAGAGTCATTCACTGACCTTTCTGGCGCTCCAGTGCCAGCGCGACACCCTGCAAATCCGCAGGGGACCAGCGAAGCTCTGGGGACCTTGCGCCCTGCGCTATCGCGATGGCGCCCGCGAGGAAACGCGGAGGTTGTTCGGCTCGCTCGTGGAGCGGGATGGACGGGTGAAGCTGCTGAGCTTCGCGAATGACTTCTGAGACGCGCTATGGGCTATGGGCTATGGGCTATGGGCTATTGGCTATTGGCTATTGGCTATTGGCTATTGGCTATTGGCCAAGCGGATCGTGGGTAGCTCTTGCCAGCCTGTCCAGTTCGTCGGGGCGATCACCACGCGCACCGTAGGATAAGCTAGGCCCGACAGCGTCTCGACGCTGGTCCGATAGCCGGGGCGCTCCCGCGCCTCGAGCCGTGTCCCGGTGCCGCCGAGGAACCGCCGTGCGCTCGCCGCGTCGTCCCATGCGGTATACCAGACCAGCGCCGGCCCAGCGGAGGTGCGATAGATCCTGAAGCGGTCGCCGCCCCAGCCGATCGGCGTTTCGGTGAGCAGCTCGCCACCGCCGCGCAGCACCGTCGCCAGCACCTGGATCTCCAGCTCGCCCAGCGTGTCTTCATAGAGCACATCGCCGGTGGAATCGGCGAAGCGCACGGGCAGCGGCTGATCTCCCGTAGCGTAGCGAATCGGATGGAGAATCTGCTCGGTCGAAAGCGGCAGCGAGGCTGCGGTGGGAAGCGGCTGCCCGGTGTGCGCCGAGTCCCACCAGCGCATGAACTCCGCACCGTTGAGATAGGGAAAAATCAGCTCCTCGCGCAGGGCGAGCGGGGCGCGAGAGAAAATCTCGGAGGTGGCCGCCAAGGTCTGCTCGCGGGCCATTTGCCAGAATCCCGGCTCGCGAAGAATCCCGGGGTCAGGGGCAAAAGCGAGGAGCGAGACGATCATCGCATGACCTTCCAGCACGGCATGCGCGGCCATTTGCCGATCGGCATCGCCCTTGACCCGCACCAGGGAATCCAGCGGCAGATAGTCGTGCTGCAGCGCATGGGTGAGCTCATGCGCGAGCACGAAGCGCAACGCGGTGGGGTCGGCCCCCCGTACGGCATAGAGCGTTCGGCTTTCCGGATCGTAATAGCCCACCACCTGCTCGGTCAGCAGATCGATCAGCAGGGTCTTGAGGGACAGCGTATCGGGGATCAGGCCCAGCAGGGTGTAGACGGCCTGCAAGGCATGCTGCCGCTCCGCGGGGAACTCTGCTTCGAAGTGGTCGAGTATGTACTGGTGGACTTCCTCCCGGCTCCGTTGCGCCGAGCGGGTGGGACCCCGAAAGTGCAAGCCGGCGGCACGTTCCACGGCGGGCCGGAGGCTATCGACCATGCGCACGATTTGCTCATCCTGGGTCCCCGGGGGAGCACCCCGGCAGCCCAGGACCAGGAACAGCACGGCGCCGAAGGCTCGCAGCATCACCCGACTCCGAGATAGCGCCGATACCAGAGCAGAATGGCGGGACCCACGAGAAACGTGACGGCCGCCCCGAGCGCGAGGAAGACGCCGAAGGGGACGAGCTTCTTCCGGCCGACGAGAGCAAGCGGGAGAAAAATGGCGCTCCCGGCGAGCGCGCCGAGGAAGATCGTGAGCAAGACGCCCTGCCAACCGAGGAAAGCGCCGACCATCGCCATCATCTTGATGTCGCCGCCGCCCATGGCCTCTTCCTTGAAGACCCGCTTGCCAACCAGCCCGACGAGCCACAGAATAGCGAAGCCGACTGCAGCACCAAAGAGGGCGAGGAGCAGGGCGTGGATTCCCCCGGCGGCGCTGAGCACGAGGCCGAGAATCAAGCCTCCCCAGGTGAACTCGTCGGGGATGATGTACTCGCGCGCATCGGTGAGGGCGATGCCCAGCAGGAGCGTGCCGAACACCGCCGCCTTCAGTCCCTCGACTCCCACCCCGTAACGCAGCGCCACCAGCGCCCAGAGACCACCGACGGCAAGCTCGACCAGAGGGTACATGATGCCGATCGGGGCGCGGCAGTCGCGACATTTTCCTCCCAGCAGCAGCCAGGAGAGCACCGGGATGTTGTCATGCCACTCGACCGGCTTCCCGCACGTGGGGCAGCGCGAGCGCGGAGTGACGACCGATTGTTCCGCGGGAAGCCGGACGATGCAGACGTTCAGAAAGCTCCCGATCAGGAGGCCGAAGATCCCGGCGATGATCGCGAGAAGGCTGGACTCACTCACGGGTCACCTGGTAGAGCAGAATCCCTGCGGCGACGGCGACGTTGAGCGATTCTGCTCCCTGACGGAGCGGAATTCCGATCCGCCCGTCGGCCCATTCGTCGAGGGAAGCGCGGATGCCCGCCCCCTCGTTACCCACGACGAGCGCAAGCGGCGCGGGGGGGTCGCTGCCGCGGAGCGGCGGATCGGCTCCAGCGGCTGTCAGCAGGATGCGGACACTCCGCTCGCGGGCCCACGCCCGCAGCTCGGCCTCGTCGAGCGGAACGAAGGGCAGCCGGAAGCAGGCTCCCATGGTCGCGCGCAGCGTCTTGGGATTGCCGAGCTCTGCCGTGCCGGGCAGCGCCAGCACCCCCGAGGCGCCGAGTCCGAAGGCAGTGCGGAGCAGCGTGCCGACGTTCCCCGGATCCTGCACGCCGTCCAACACCAGCGCGGGCGCGCGCGGCGCGGGCCGAATCTCCTCGAGCCGCCAACGGCGCAGCTCGACGACCGACAGCACGCCCTGCGAATGCTCGGTGGTGGCGAGCCCCGCGAAGTCACGCTCGCTCAACCGTTCCACCCGGTGCCCGGCCCGTTCCGCGGCGGCTTTGAGCGCTCGCCCGCGCGCGGTAGCTTCCAGCGCGGGGCTGGCGAGCACGTGGCGGATCAGCACACCCGCGGCGAGCGCCTCCTCGACCAGCCGGATGCCCTCGACCAGGGTGAGCCCGCGCCGCTCCCGGCCCCGGCGGAGGCGCAGGTCCCGCACCAGCGTACGCAGCGAGTGACTCATCGATGCAGATCGCCCTCACGATCGCGGGGTCCGATTCCGGCGGCGGCGCCGGCATACAGGCGGATCTCAAGACGTTTCAGCGCTTCGGCGTGTTCGGAACTTCGGTGCTCACGGCGGTCACCGCGCAGAATACCCGGGGCGTGCGGGCGGTGCATCCCCTGCCGGCCGAGCTGGTTGCGGCCCAGCTGGCGGCGCTGGCCGAGGATCTGCCGCCCGCCGCGCTCAAGACCGGAATGCTGGCGACCGCCGCGCTGGTGCGCGAAGTCGCGACCGGGATCGCGCGATACGATTTCGCAAATTATGTGCTCGACCCCGTCATGGTCGCCAGCTCGGGCGACCGGCTGCTCGAGCAGGACGCGGAACGTGACGTCCTGGAGCGCTTGCTCCCTCTCGCGACTATCGTGACGCCGAATCTCGACGAGGCAGGGATCCTCGTGGGCTTTCCGGTCAACGATCCCGCTGCCATGGAAAACGCGGGCCACCGGCTGCTCGAGGCGGGGGCGGCCGCCGCGCTGATCAAAGGCGGGCACCTGGCCGGGAACGAGCTGGTCGACGTGCTGGTGAGCCCCGCCGGCGTGCGGCGGTTTCAGCATCACCGGATCGCGACGAGCTCCACACACGGCACCGGCTGCACGCTCTCCGCCGCGATCACCGCGGGGCTGGCGCTGGGGCGCTCGCTGCAAGATGCCGTCGCGACCGCACTCGATCACGTCCGCCGGGCGATTACGGCGGCGCCGGGACTCGGCAGCGGACGAGGTCCCGTGGACCATTCGGCATAGCGGGGGCTATTGGTTGTTGGCTATTGGCTATGGGCTATGGGCTATTGGCTAT
>DASYTT010000085.1:0-9530 GCA_036002045.1 Gemmatimonadales bacterium | reverse complement strand
CATGGAGGAAGGAGCCTGGGATTACCTTGCCAAGCCGCTGCATGTGGCCGAGCTCACCAACCTGGTCGAGCGCTGCCTGCGGTCCACTGAACGCCCCGGGGGCGCGGTCGAGCTTTCCGATCCGTCCGAGATCGTGCTGCTCGGCAGCAGTCCCGCGATGGTCGAGCTCTTCAAAGCCATCGGCCGCGTGGCCAAACAGGCTGTGGCGGTCCTCCTCATCGGAGAGCGTGGGTCGGGCAAGCGGCTGGTGGCGCGCGGCATCCATCGCCACAGCGGGCATCCGGGTCCCCTGCTCGCCCTCGATTGCGCCGCGATGCCGGAGACCTTCGTCGCGCGGGAGTTGTTCGGTCAGGAGAGCGGCGTGCGCGGGGAGGTGCAGCACCAGGTGATCGGAATGCTGGAGCAGGCCCGTCAAGGCACCCTCCTCCTCGAGCAGGTGGGTGACCTGGCGCTGCCGCTGCAGGGCTCCCTGCTCCACGTCCTCGAGGAGCGGGCTTTCCATCGGCCGGGCCACCATGAGCTCATCCCGCTCGAGGCGCGGATCATTGCGGCAACCCGGGAGGGGCTCGAAGTCCCAGTTGCCCAAGGCAGTTTCCGCGGCGACCTCTTGTCCCGGCTGGCCGAAGTCACGATTCGAATCCCGCCGCTGCGCGAGCGTGGCGAGGACGTTCGCCTGCTCACCGAGGAGTGGGTTCGGCGGCTCGCCCCGCGGAGCGCGCGCAGGATCGCATCCATCGAGCCCGAGCTCCACACGCGCTTAGAGGCACACTCGTGGCCCGGCAATGTTCAGGAGTTGTGGAGCGTCCTGGAGCAGGCTCTCCTGCGGGGGGCGGGGCCAGTCCTCAAAGCGAGTGAGCTGCCGCACCTCGAGGCCACACCGCAGGTACCACCGCTCGGCACGGCCGAGACCCTGGGTGGGCTGGAACAGGCCCACATCGCAAAAGTGCTCGAAGAGATGGGCTGGAACCAGTCGGCGGCGGCGAAACGGCTCGGCATCCATCGCAACACGCTGCGACGGAAGATTCGCGAGTATGGGCTGCAGCGGTGAGGTAGGAAGCCAGGGCTCGGGCAAAAAAGCTACGCCCAGCTGAGATCCTGCTTCCCGATCGGCAGCGCCCGGATCCGCTTCCCCGTCGCCGCGAAGATCGCGTTGCAGAGCGCCGGAAGCACCGGCGGCAGAGCGGGCTCGCCTAACCCGGTGGGCGGATTGTCGCTGATCCGGAAATGCACCTCGATCTCCGGCGGCGCCTTGGTGAGCCGTGGGAGCTCGTAGTGGTCGAAGTTGCTCTGCACCGCGTGGCCACCCTCGATCGTGATTTCGAGCGCCAGCGCCTGACCGATCCCGTCGATCACCGAGCCTTGCGCCTGCTGTTCCGCGTTACTCGGATTGATCACCTGGCTCCCGATGTCACCCGCAACCCACACCTTCTCGACCGCGAGCGCGCCCTGTCGGGTCACGCTTACCTGCACCACCTCGGCGAAGTGCCCCAGATGGCTGTAATGGAAGGCCACCCCCATCCCCTTCCCCCGCTCCTGTCTTTTCGCTGCCCAGCCCGACTTCTCGGCCACGAGCTGGAGCACTCCGCGCATCCGGTCCGCGTTGAGGCTGTTTCCCTCGGAGGGCGGCTGCCCGGACGCCAGCAGCTCCAGCCGGAATTGCAGCGGATCCTTCCCTGCGGCGTGCGCCAGCTCGTCGAGGAACGATTGCATCACAAACGCGATTCCGTTGCTCCCCGGCGCGCGCAGCGGGCCGGTGGGCACGCCGAGCGGCATCACGGAGGCATCGAGCGCGAAGTTGGGGATGAAGCGCTGCGGGAATTCGGTGGCGCTGATCCCCGCGCTCGACGCGAAGCGCTGGCCCTCGCCGAAGCTCACGAAGTGGTTGCGCCAGGCGACCAGCTTGCCTGCGGCATCGACGCCGCCGGTGAGATAGTGGAATCCGCCCGGGCGGTAGAAGTCGTTCGCCATGTCGTCTTCCCGGGTCCACAAGAGCTTGACCGGGACGCCGTTCACTTGCTTCGCGATCGCGGCTCCCTCCACCAGGTAGTCGTTGCGGAGCCCGCGCCCGAAGCCGCCGCCCAGCCGGGTTAGGTGGATGGTGACGTCGCCCGGCTGCAGGCCTAGCGTCTTGGCCGCCAGCGCCCGGCCGTTCTCGGGCGTCTGGGTACGGACCCAGAGCTCCAGCTTGCCGTCCTGGTATTGCGCGGTGCAGTTCTGCGGCTCGAGCGTCGCGTGCGACAGGAACGGATAGGAATACTCGGCCCTCACCACCTGGGCGGCGCCGCCGAGCGCCGCGACCACGTCGCCGTCCTTGCGCAGCGAGCGCTGCGGCGGCTGCTTCGCGAGCTCGGCCGCCTGGGCGGCGAACCCCGCGCTGCTCTGCGCCGCCGCCGGCCCTTCGTTCCAGACCACCTTGAGCTGCTCGCGCGCCTTCCGCGCCGCCCACCAGCTGTCCGCCACGATCGCGACGCCGCTCCGCAACCCGTCGAAGGCGGTACCACCTTCCAGCGTGAAAACCTGCCGGACACCCCAAAGCCCCCGGATCTCGTCGAGGTTCGCGCTGACGACCGTCCCGCCCAGCACTGGGCACTTCTGGTACACGGCGTACAGCATCCCCGGCAGCTTGACGTCGATGCCGTAGAGCGGCATCCCCGTCACGATCGCGTGGTTGTCCACTCCCTTGACCCGGGTCCCGATGATCTTGAAATCCTTGGGATCCTTGAGCTTCACCTGATCGAGCGCGGGCGCCGGCAGGCTCGCCGCCTTCTCCAGCAGCGCGCCGTACTTGAGGCTCCGCCCGCTCTTCGGATGCCGCACCGTGCCGGATGCGGTGGTGCACTCCGCCTCGGGCACCCCCCAGGTCGCGGCCGCCGCACCGACCAGCAGCGCCCGGCCCGCCGCGCCTACGCGCCGCATCGGCAGCCAGTGGGTCGGGGTCGCGGTGCTGCCCCCCGCCGTCTGGTCCTTGTAGTTGGTGGTGTCGAGCCCGGCCTGCTCCACCCGCACGTCCTTCCAGTCCACGTCGAGCTCGTCCGCGATCAGCATCGGCAGCATCGTTTTGACGCCCTGCCCGATCTCCGGGTTCTGCGCCATGATGGTCACGATCCCGTCGGGCGAGATCCCGATCCAGGGGTTGAGCGCGCCGTTCGCGGCCGGGGCGACGGCGCCTCGCGCGCTCGCCCCGAGACGCATACTGAGCAGCAACCCCCCGCTCGCCACCAGGGTGGCGTGCAGGAACTCCCGCCTGCTAACCCGCCCCCGAGTATTCATAGCTCACCCCAAGAGCACCATATCGAGAATACCATCGATTAATCTGCGAAATCTGTGAAATCTGTGGATCCAATGGACCAGGACGCCGATGCCTGACCCGGCCGCCCCGCTGGGATCGCCCCCGCGGGTAGCGTCGCCGCAAGGTGAATCGCGGCCCGAATCCGAAGATACGTCCCGCAACGGCAGAGATTCCCGTCCATCGCGTCGTCGATCTCCGCGTCGGTCGGCTTCGGGATCGCCGCGAGCAACGACGCCGCCATCATGAGCTGCCCGGCCTGGCAATAGCCACACTGCGGCACGTCCAGCTCCTCCCAGGCGCGCTGCAGCGGATGCGTGCCGTCCGGCGACAATCCCTCGATGGTAAGCACCTCGGCGCCCGCGACTTTGGAAACCGGCGTCACGCACGACCGCGTCGCCTCGCCGCCGAGGTGTACGGTGCAGGCGCCGCACTGCGCCATCCCGCAGCCGTACTTGGTGCCTTTGAGGTCGAGTACGTCGCGCAGCACCCACAAGAGCGGCATTTCCCCCGGGACATCGACCGTCACGGGCTTCCCGTTGACCTTGAAGGAAACGCTCATGGCTTGACGTACCTCCGCAGAGTGCGCGGACCTACTTCCGCGCCGTAGATGTTCCCTCGTGCGTCCACCGCCACACCTTCCGCCGCGCTCGTATTGGTGGCGTTCTCGACCGGGTCGGGGATCAACGCCCACAGCCTGCCGTCCTTGGCGCTCCCGATCCGGATCCCCCGCTTCCAATTGCCGTGCCCCGGGCTCACCCCGCCCGATTCCGAGTCGGTCACATAGATGATGTCGTTCTTATCTATGTAAATCCCGCTCGGTCTGCTGAACTGGCTCCACTCCGCCAGGAAATTGCCCTCCTGGTCGAGGATCACGATCCGATTGTTGCTGCGGTCCCCCACAAACAGGCGCCCCTGCGAATCCATCGCCAGCGCGTGTGGCTGGTCGAGCTCTCCCCGCGCTGTTCCCCGGGAGCCGATCACCTTGAGCAGCCGGCCGTCTTTGCTGAACTTGAGGATCCGCGCGTTGGCACCGGCCGCGGAAGAGTGTCCCTCCGCCACGAAGATCGCCCCGTTGGGCGCCACCAGGACATCGTTGGGCTGATAGAAGTACTCCGAGTCACGTCCCCCGCCCGCTTTGCCCATCGTGAGCAAGAGCTTCCCCTCGGGACTGAACTTGAATACCTGATGCCCCTTGCCCGGCGTCTGCCGCTGCTCCGCGCTGCCGGTGCAAGCGCAGTCCGTCACCCAGACGTTGCCGTCCCGATCGACGAAGATGCCGTGCGGAGAGAGCAGCATCCCCGCGCCGAAGTTCCGCACCAGCGTGCCGGTCGAATCGAACTTGAGAATTGGATCGAGATTCGAGCCTGCACAACTGTTGGCCCCGCATCGCTCGGCCACCCAGATGCTGGTGCCGTCCTTGTCGATTTCCACTGCGCTGGTCGAGCCCCACGTCCTGCTCGCCGGCATTTTTGCCCAACCCTCGACCGGCCGGTACGGATTGGGGAGGTCGTTGGTGGGCGGCGGGCCGGACTGCGCCTGCAGCGATCCGGCCCCCGCGCTTGCCGCCAGCCCGAGAACAGCGAGGAATCTCATAGCGTACAACGTACTTGATTCACGGTCACTGGTCACTGGTCACTGGTCACCGGTCACCGGTCACTTTCCAGTACACCGCGTACCGTTCGTCGAACAGCCGGTGGAACGGCACCAGAGTGACATCCTGCGCCTGTCCCGTGGTGCGGAACTCGAGCGGCTGCCCCTCCCCCGCTGGCTTGATCCATCCCGCCAGGTCATCACCCGCCGCCTTGAATGCCGGCGCCGCCACCGGCTCGAGCTTGTAGTTGGGCACCGTGCGCGGCTTGGTCGGCTCGGCCCGGAGCGTGGCCGGCGTCAATCCTTCGGCCCCCAGCTTGCCCACCAGCACCAGCGGCCCGTACATGAAGGCGCGGAGGGAGGGGTCGTCCGGCATCGGGTGAGCATGCAGGCTCATCGGGAAGCGCAGCGTTAACCGGTCGCCGTCTTTCCAGCTCCGCTCCAGCACATAGTAGCCGCCGGGTCCGGCAAAGCCTTCGAGCGGCTTGCCGTTGAGCGACGCCGAGTTGGTGCCGGTTGCCCAATAAGGCACCCGCACCCGGAGCGCGAACGCGGCGGGCCGCGAAGTACGGATCGTGAGCGCGGTCGTCTCCTCATCGGGGAATCGCGTCTCCTGCACCACTCGGACACCCTTCTCCTGCCAGTCCAGCTCCGACGCCGCGAAGAGATTCACGAACAGCCCGCCCCCGCCCGCGTCCTGGAAATAGATGCTGTCCGCCAGCTTGGAGAACGCCTCGCTCATCGAGCCCGTGCAGCACCAGTAATCCTGGCCCGGCGTGCCGAAGAGCTTCCACAGCCCGGACGCGAGCGAGACGTAATAGAGCTTGTCGCCATCCGCGGGATGCTGGCTCCCGATGATCCCGTTCCACAGCGCGCGCTCGTAGTAGTCAGCGCACGCGGGGTCGGCGGTCCAGCTGAAGAGGTGGCGGGTCAGCTTCATCATGTTGTAGGTGACGCAGTCTTCCTGCGTGTAGCCCGAGAGCTGGTTCGCCAGCGCGTAGGGCTCCGAGTTCCAGCCCTCCCCGTTGCTGGTGCCGCCGGTGCAGAACGCCCGCGCCGTCGTCACCTCGCGCCAGAAGTACTCCGCGATGCGGCGGTAGCGGGGATCGCCCGAGAGCTCATAGCGCCGCGCCGCCCCGATGATCTTGGGGATCGTCGTGTTCGCATGGAGTCCCTTGAGCTGATCCACTCCCTGCGCCAGGGGTGCAAAGATCCGCTCGTGATCGAACCGCCGCGCGGTGCCACGCAGACCGTTGTCACCCGTTACGGCGGCCAGGTTGTAGAGCACCTCGTTCATCCCGCCGTATTCGCGCTCCAGCACCCGCGCCATCTCGTAGTCGCCCAGCGGCTGGGTCCACCGGCTGGTCCAGCGCGCCATGCCGGTCACCAGCTCGAGGGCCTGCGTGTTGCCGGCGTGCTGCCGCATGTCGAGCAGCCCCGCCATGAGTTTGTGGATGGTGTAGAAGGGCGCCCACACCGGACGGTCGGCTCGCAGCCGGTCGAAGAACTCCTCCGGAAACGCGCTGAGATACCCGTTCGGCTGCTGGCACTTGGCCAGCTCCGCCACCAGTTGCTCGCCCCGCGCCTTGAGCTCGGCGTCGCCCTGCGCGGCCAGCAGCGCGCAGGCGGAGAGATAGTGCCCCGTATAGTGCCCGCGCAGCTCGTTCACCGGCGCTTCCCAGCCGCCCAGTGGCTCGGCGTTCGACGGAATCCCCGCCGTCATCCGAAACATGTGGAGCAACCGGTCGGGATCCTGCGCCAGCAGGAACTTTCGGTTGAGCTGGGTCTGCTCAGAGAGGGGACCCGGTAGCAGCTTGACCCGCGCCAGCTCGAACGGCCGCGCTGCGAGCCTCACCGGCCTCGCTCCCTGCCGGAGTTTCCAGGGGAACGCCGCCGCTCCCGCTCCCATCGCGCTCAGCGCCACGAACTCCCGTCGCTTCATCGGATCCCTCCGCTCCCCAGCTGCTTCGCCTTCGCGATCGCCGCCGCCATCGCGTCGCGGTACTTCGTAAAGGTATCGTCCACCACGCTGATCGTGGGGATCGCTCCCTCCCCTATTCCCAGGCTCTGCGCATTCCAGCGCCCGAACCCCGACTCGTGCACCCCGCTGCTCCCTCGCCCCGGCGCCGGATGCGAAAGGTGCGAGAAGAAGCGGGAATACTTGGCGCCCGGTCTGGAATACACCTGGAAGAGCGGGAAGAGCGCGAGCAATGCATCGTAAGAGAATTCCCCGCAGGCGAGCACCCTGGGATACTTCGCGCGGAGCTCCGCCACCAGCTTCCGGGTCCCCTCGTGCATGTCGGCTTGCGGGTTATTCATCCAGCCGCCCGAGATGTCCAGGAAGTACGCGTCCACTCCGTAGCGCTCGATCGCGTCCGCGATGCGTGCCGTGAGCCACTGCCGCCACGAATCGACACCCAGGTTCATGTAGGAGAGCCAGCCCTCCTGGTGGCGGTCGTTGTCCCAGTCCACCCAGTTGAGATCGAACCGGTCCCCGTCCAGCTTCGTAGTCGCGGCATCGGCAACGCCCGCGAACTCCGGCTGCCGCCGGTTGGCGGCGTTCATCCCGAACATCGGCATCAGCTTGAAGCCGAGCTGCTGGGCCTCGTGAACCAGGTGTTTGAAGCCGGCCTCGCCGCCCAGTCGCTCGTCCGCCTGGTAGCGCGGATAGTTCCAGTAATAGCGGCCGTCCCACGCCGGCAGGAATGCTAACACGCGCTCCGCGGGAATCTGCGTCGCGGTCCACCGCAGGATCTCGAGCATCTTCGCGAAGTCATTGAACACGAACCCGCTGTAGTGCGCCCCATGGAGCTGCAACACCAGCGCCGTTTCGCGGAGCCACTCCGGCGCGTCCGCGCGCGACGCGAAGGCCGCTAGCCCGTAGGCGCGCTCCAGGTGGGCGTAGTGCCGCGCCGTCGCCGCCTCGAGCGAGGCCAGCTTGGCCAGCCGCCACGTCGGGAGCGTCAGCCGCCGCTGGGTGAGCCAGCCCTCCGCTTCGTGGATCGCCTCGACCCGGTAGCCCGCCTCGCCGGGCTGGAAGTAGAATCGCTTGGCGCGCACTCGCTCATCGAGCGAAGAGAGTGACCACACTTCCTGCTCTCCGCGCACCACCGCCACGTACGGCGTGCCCAGGCCGGAGGCGGTGTTGCCGCCGAAGAGATCGCCCGCCCCAAAGGGATAGCCGAACAAGAGCTCGTCGTCGCGTGGATCGAACGGCCCGCTCCCGCCCGAGGAAATCCTGCCCCTCGGCAGCCCGCGGATGACCGTCGTGACGCTCTTGATTGGCGCGTCCAGCTCCACCGTGGCATCCCACTCGAGCGTGTCGCCGCTCTTGCGCAGCCGCGCGGTGAGCCGTCCCGGCGCGCGCTCCTGCCCGCCAGCCCAGACCAGCCCGCGACAATCCAGGACGAGGCTGTCTCCGTTCCCCTGCGCCTCCATCTTGGCCTGGTCCAACCCATAGACATTTTCGTGGCTGAAGACGCGAAAGCCGAAGCGAAACCCCGCAAACTCGACCGAAGGCTCGGGAAAATCGAAACTGAATTTCTGGAATCCGCGGCCTCGTCCGGGAAGCAACACCTCGCTCGTCGACGTGAGGGGGAGGATCGGCAGGCTCTGCGCCTCGGCTGTGACCCCGCCGATCGCACTGACGGCCCCGACGGCCCCCACAGCCCCGACTGTTTTGAGCCAATCACGCCGCGAAACGGGATCGTTCATCTGTCAACAATACGCCTCCGAAGCACCGCCCGCACGGCGTCGCTCGCTTGGAGATCCTCGCTCAGCATCGGAGCCGATGCGCCGGCCTGGAGTAGCGCCTCCACGGCGGCCGCGTAATCCCCCCTCTCGGGGTGCCAGCCGTGCACCGAGCCATACACCCCCCAGTGCAGGGCCGTCCCATCGTACTCCCGGCTGCGCGGCTCGAGGTTCGGACCATAAGGCAGAATCTCCTTCACCATGGTCGCGTTGCCGTGGAAGGCGGCCCAGTGCAGCGCGGTTTCTCCGTGGTGCTGCCCCAGCGCATCCACCGGCCAGCCCGCCGCCAGCATCATCCGCACTGCCTTGGTGTTGTTGTCCCGCGCGGCGTTGGGCAGTTTGCGCTGCTCCTCTTCGGAGAGCTGCTGCACCAGTTGGGGCCGGCGCGCCAGCAGCTCGTCCCGGAGTGCCTCATCACCCAGCTCGCACGCGAGCGCGAGCTTGAGCTCCTCCGGAGTTCGCTCCATCAGAAACGCCAAGACCTTCTCGTGCCCGAACTCCCGCGCGATCACGTGCGCCGTCTTGTCGGAGTCCAGCGTCCAGTTGTAGATCGTCCCGGCGCTCCGCGGATCTCCTTTGGGGAAATACTGCTCCGAAACCGTCATGCGGATGCAGCCCGGATCGGCCTCGAGATGCTCGCGCACCAGGGCGAGCTCGCCCAGCGCCGCTGCCATCAGGATATCGGTGCGGCAACCTCGGCGGACCAGATAACGCGCCACCTCCGGCCGGTCCCGCACCATCCATTGCGCCGGGGTGGACTCATGATCGATATCGCGAGCATCGAGGTCAGCCCCCTGCTCCAGCAGGTAGGCCGCGATTTCGCCGGTGGCGGCAAAGTGGAGCGGGGTCTGCCCGTCACCGCCGCGCGAATGCACGAGGCTCGGATCGGCGGCGATGAGCT
>DASYTT010000084.1:0-39835 GCA_036002045.1 Gemmatimonadales bacterium | reverse complement strand
CCTGACCCCTGACTCCTGACTCCTGACCCCTGACTCCTGATGCCTGACTCCCGACCCCTCGCTACGCCATACCCTTCGTAATCGCGACCAGCACCTGCTCCGCAAAAAAGTCCACTTCATCCGGCGTGGTATAGACGTTCGGGGTGATCCGCAGCCCGGTAAACTCGGGGTGGGTGATGAGCGTGTTGATGATGCGATGCTTCTCGACCAGCCAGGCATTGAGCTTGGCCATGTCCATGCCCGTCACCGTGAAGAACCCGATCGCACCTCCGTAAGGGGAATCGAGCGGCGTCAGGACGCGGACCCGCTCGTTTTCCGCCTGCAGCCGCTTCGCCCAGCGGTCACGCAGCCAGCGCAACCGCGCGAACTTGCGGTCCGCTCCGATCGCCCGGTGGAAGGCCAGCGCGGCGGAAATTGCGTTGTGGTTTGCCGCGGGATGGGTCCCGATCTCCTCGTACTTGCGGATATTCTCGTCCATTTCGGGCGGCGCGGCCATCATGGGCCAGAGCTGCTTCTGCTTGTCCTTGCGCACATACAGGAACCCCGCGCCGATCGGCACCAGCAGCCATTTGTGGAGGCTGGTTCCGAAGTAGTCGCAATCCAGCTCGTCGCGTTTGAAGGGGAAATGCGCATAGGAGTGAGCCCCGTCGACGAACACCTCGATGCCCAGCGGCCGGGCGAGCGTCACCAGCTCTTTCACCGGCATGATCTGGCCGGTCAGGTTGGTGATGTGGGTGACTTCGATCACCCGGGTACGAGGGGTGATCGCGGCCTTGAATTGCTCGACGAGATACTGCTGGGAAGGAGGAGGAACCTTGAAGGAGATCTCTTTCAGCACGATCCCGTCCCGGCGGGCGCGTTGGTGCCAGGTCGTCAGCATGCGCCCATAGTTCTGATTGGTGACGATCACCTCATCGCCGGGCTTCAAGTCCAACCCGAGAATCATGATCTCATTGGCCTCGGAGGCATTGCGGGTGATCGCCATCTCTTCCGGATCACAGCCGAAATCACGGGCCAGGTCGCGGCGGACGCTTTCGATCCGGGGCTCCAGCACTCGCCACATGTGATCGACGGGGAGCTCATTGCTGAACTTGAGATCCCGGATCATCTGCTCCAGAACATGTGAAGGCGCCGGTGAGCAGCCGCCGTTGTTCAGGTTGATCATCGTGCGATCGACGTCGAAGGCGCGCTGGATCTCGGTCCAGTAGGCCTCGTCGTTGGCCAGCTGCTCCGGGGGCCGCGCGCCGGCGATTTCGGAAGCGCGAACCACGCGGGACATCGCGTGCTCCCGGAACACCGGCAGCGAAACGCCGGTACCGGCGAGGGCGGCCAGAAAAGAGCGGCGGGTGGCCATGCGGCCTCCTGGAGGAAGCAAACGGCGGGGGGACCGCTAAAACTTCGGTCT
Source organism: Gemmatimonadales bacterium (assembly GCA_036002045.1). GTDB lineage: Bacteria > Gemmatimonadota > Gemmatimonadetes > Gemmatimonadales > GWC2-71-9 > JABFSM01. The sequence goes on along the minus strand of DASYTT010000084.1, from coordinate 38,430 downwards.
CAGCCGTTCAGACGCAAGCCCCGGCGCTCGCGGGGCACGCGTCCTGCTTCTCCGCTGGGTTGCGGTCCTCCGAATGTGGGGCCCGGCCGCACCAACCGTGCGGCATAACACCCTCGCAACCAAGATCTTAGAAAAATTGGTGCCGAACCTTGCAGCTCAACAGCTCCCGCTCGGGAACACCGCGCTACGCCGTGGGCTGCTTTCCCTCGGGCTTGGCTTGGGGCTCGGCATCGCCTGCTCCGAGTCCGGCGACCCGTCGGACGGTCTGGCGCCCGCCGATCCGCCCGCGCTCGACGGCGGATTGGATCTCTCCGTCCATGGGGCTTACCTCACGCAGGCGACTCAGCGGTACGACGGCTCGGTGCCGCTGGTAGCCGGCCGGGAGGCATTCCTGCGCGTGTTCGCGCTGGCCAGCCAGTCCAATTCAGTGCAGCCCCAGGTGCGGGTCCGGCTCTACCATGGCACCGCTCTGGTGCAGACCTACACCATTGCGGCGCCAGCCCCGAGCGTGCCGACTGGCGTGGACGAGAGCTCACTCAACAACTCGTGGAACGTGCTGGTACCCGCCGCGCTGGTGCAGCCCGGTCTCAAGCTGCTGGCGGACGTGGATCCCGCGAACAATGTCGCCGAGCCGAATGAATCCAACAATCGGTTTCCTGGCTCCGGCACGGCGGTGAACGTCGATGTCCGGACGCTTCCGACCTTTGCGGTGCGCTTCGTACCGGTGCTGCAGCAGGTCAATGGACTCCAGGGCTATGTGACGGAAGGGAACCAGGAAGGTTTTCTGGCGGATCTCAAGAAACAGCTGCCGGTGGGGGCCTACGCAGCCGACGTTCGCGCGCCGTACACGACCTCCGCACCGGTGCTGCAGAACTCGAACTCCAACGACGCGTGGTCCACCGTTCTGAGTGAGCTACTCGCACTGCGCTCGGCCGATGCCAGCAGCCGGTATTACTACGGCGTGGTCAAGGTGAGCTATGGCAGCGGAGTCGCAGGGATGGGCTACGTCGGTGGGTCGGCACGTACCGCCGTCGGATGGGATTACCTGCCGAGTGGGGCGCACGTGATGGCCCATGAGCTGGGTCATACCATGGGCCGCACTCACGCGCCCTGTGGCGGACCGAATGAAACCGATCCTTCCTTTCCCTACCCGGGTGGCCAGATCGGGACCTGGGGGATGGACGTCCCCGCGTTATTGCTCAAAGCACCCACCCAGCTCGACGTGATGAGCTACTGCGGTCCAAACTGGATCAGCGACTACAACTGGACCGCGATGCTGAGCTATCGGCAGGCCGATCCCAACCTTCCTCCTGTCGCCGCCATTGGTGAAGGGCTGCTCTTCTGGGGCCGGATTCGCCCGACCGGCGTGGTACTCGAGCCCGCGTTCCGGGTTCCCGCACGGAGTGACCTCGCACCACGGCCAGGAGCCCACCGGCTGGAGCTGTTCGCGCCCGATGGCTCATTGCTGAGGAGTATAGGTTTCGCGGCCAGCGAGCTTGGCGACCTTCCCGGGGGTCCGGAGCAGCACTTCGCTTTCGTGCTGCCGCTGGACAGCGAGCTGGAGACGAGTCTCACAGCATTCCGGGTCGTGACGCGGCAGGGAACCCGGTCGGCCACTCGCCGCTCGCTTGCGGCTTCCGACATTGATCCTGCGCCGTTGCTTTCGCGTCCGAGTCCGGGGCAAATCGAATTTCGCTGGGATGCCGTCCGGTTTCCCATGGTGCTGATTCGTGATGCGAGCAGCGGGCAGGTGCTCTCTTTCGCCCGCGGCGGAGTAACCCGGCTCCGCAGCAGCAGTCAGGACTTCGAGCTCACGTTCTCCGACGGCGTGCGAACCAGAGCGCTTCCGGTGCGGCTGCTCCGCTAAGCGCCGCTGCCGAATCAGCAGCACTCGCTTAGATTTCGCGGGTGTTCTCCCCGTCCGACGCAGGGCATTCCCACCCCGCCGTTCTCGTCACGGGCGCCTCAACTGGCATCGGCCAGGCTTGCGCCATGCGGCTGACACGCGAGGGTTGCAACGTGTTCGCCGGAGTCCGGCGGGCCGAGGACGGGGAACGTCTGGCCGCGCAGAGTCCCGGGCGGCTGCGCTGGCTCATTCTCGACGTGACCGATGGTGGAGAGATCGCGAGTGCTGCGGAAACGGTCCAGCGAGAAGCGGGAGGGCAGGGACTCGCGGGGCTGGTCAACAACGCGGGAATCGCCGTCGGCGGACCGCTGGAATACGTCAGTCCGGATCTGCTGCGGCGGCAGCTCGAAGTGAATGTGATCGGCCTCCATGCCGTAACGACTGCAATGCTTCCGCTCATTCGGCGAGCCAAAGGAAGAGTCGTCAACCTGGGCTCGATTTCGGGCCGCATCGCCTCGCCCTTCATCGGACCCTACACTGCCTCGAAGCATGCGGTCGAGGGATTGACCGACTGTCTCAGGCTCGAGCTCGCTCCGGAGGGGATTCACGTGGCGGTGGTCGAGCCGGGGCAGGTGCGCACCCCGATTTGGGACAAAGGCCTCGCGGGATTCGCGGGCATCAGCGGGCGGATTCCGCCCGAGGGCATGGCGCGTTATGGCGGGCGGCTGCGGGTTTTCCAGTGGCTGCTGGAACAGGCTCCGCGCCATGCGGTCTCACCCGAACGGGTGGCGGACGTGGTGACCCATGCGCTGTTCTCCAGCGAGCCCCGGACCCGTTACGTCGTCGGTGGCGATGCGCGGCTGCGGCTCTGGCTCTCCCGCCTGCTGCCGGACCGCGCCATGGATGCCGTGGTGCTCGGGACCCTCGGCCGCATCGAGCGGAGAGTTTCGTGAGCTTGCGCGCTTCGCTTGGCGCCCTGAGCGCCATCCTGCTGGCCGGCTGTATCGAACAGAACCCGCTGAGCCAAACGCCCTCCGGTGACGCCGCCGTTGGGCTGGTGCCCGCGACGCTCTTTCTCGAGCCGGGTGCCTCAATGACTATCGCGGCGAGTGAGGCCCTCAGTGGAGGCGGTCCCCTCACCTGGACCAGCCGCACCACTTCCGTCGCCACGGTCACGGCGGAGGGAGTCGTTACCGCGCTGACGCCAGGTGTCACGGAGGTCCAGGCGAGCAATCCGCGGGGAACCGGCCGGACCATCGTGACGGTGCTTCCTACGGTTGCCCCGGTGCGCTCCTGGAACATTGCGCACGAAGGTCTGACCACGGCTTCACTGCTCGGGGTTTGGAGCGCAAGCCCTTCGGTCAGCTTCGCGGTCGGGCAAGGGGGGACCATTTTGCGCACCGATGACGGGGGCGCAACCTGGGCGACGATGACCACCCCCGATTCGACCGACCTGGTCGGCGTCTGGGGCGCCTCCTCCAGCAATGTGTACGCCGTCGGCACCGGAGGCACCGTCCTGCACTTCGACGGGACGAGCTGGTCGCGGATGCAGACGCCGACGAGCACCGTGCTGCTCGACGTGTTCGGCTTTGCTCCTGACGACATCTACGTCGTCGGGGTTGGCGTCTCCCTGCACTTCGATGGAAGCAGCTGGCAGTCGCTTTCTGGTGTCGAGGGCGCGGAACTCTGGGCGGTGTGGGGCTCCGACCCGTCGCACCTCTTCGCGGCCGGCCAGAGCGGCGTGATCTACCGGCTGGAGGGCAACCACTGGGCCCGGGTCGCCAGTCCCACGCAGCTGCTCCTGCTGGGATTGTGGGGATCGGGCCCGGACAACGTCTACGCCGTCGGCATTCAAGGCACCGTGTTGCACTGGGACGGGTTCAGCTGGACCCAGCAATCCACGCCGTCTTCCGTGGATCTCTTCGCGATCTGGGGACGCAATGGGGCGGAGATTCTCGCGGTGGGACAGCAGGGAGCCATGCTGCTGTTCAATGGGTCCGTCTGGACCCTGCTCCCCCAATCGGCCACGGGGGAAAATCTGCGCGCGGTCTACGCCGCGCCCGGGGGGAATTTCGTGGCGGCGGGCTGGAGCGGCACGGCAGTGCAGCGACAGAGCAACGGGAGCTGGCTGCTGGGCGCTTCTGCGCCGCTGCTCTTCGACCTGGCGAGGGGGCCGGGCAACACCCGCTACGCCGTGGGCGGCGGCGGCGCCGTACTGCGCAACAGCGGGGGGGCTTGGACCTCGCTCGCGGTCGAGCGGACCCAGACCTTGTACGGAGCGGCCACGGACAACGGAGATCTGCTCGTCGTGGGAGAGGTCGGTACGATCCGGCGCTACAACGGCCTCGGCTGGTCGGACGAGTCGATCGCCGCTCGCCTATTGCTGCGCTCGGTCTGGCTGGACGAGTCAGGGGCGGGGGGAGGCCAGGGCTTCATCGTGGGGGAGCAAGGAATCGTGCTGCGGCGGCAGGCAGGACGGTGGATCGAAGCGCCGCCGATCACCAGCGCGTTCCTTCGCCATGTCTGGGGCCGCACCGTGTCGGATGTCTACGCAGTCGGCGACTCCGGTACGGTGCTGCACTGGAACGGCTCGAGCTGGCTCGGGATGATCACCCCCTCGAAGGCATTGCTGCGAGGCATCTGGGGCAGCGGTCCGGACGATGTCTTCGCCGTCGGCGCAGGGGGAACCATTCTCCGCTACGATGGGGCGCGCTGGTACGCGATGCCGAGTCCTACCCAGGTGGAGTTACGTGCGGTCTGGGGGACTGGTCCCACGGATGTCTACGCTGCGGGCGAGCTTGGAGTCGTGCTGCGATTCGATGGTGCCCGCTGGAGCCAGCTGAGCTCGCCGACGAAGCGCCTCCTGCTCGGCTTTGAGCGCCGCGCGGGGGGAGTGCCTACTCTCTTCGGCGAGCAGGGAATCGTCATGGAAGGTGAGCGCTGAGCTCACTTCTCGCCGTAGCGTAACACCACCGCAGTCCCCTTCTCCTTTCCCGTCACCGTGACCACCACGATGTGATCGTAATCCAGGTCGGTGAGCTGGGGGAGCACGACTCCGCTGAGCCGCTGCACAATGACATGCACCAGGTTGCTGTGACTCGCGACGACCGCGCGGCTGCCCGCGGGCAGCGCCGCCAACTGCTCGATCAGGGCGTCCACGTCGCGGGCGAGCAGCCGGACCGGGGTCACCCCAGTCGCCGCGGCGAGCGGGGCAAGAAACTCCTGGGTCCGCTTGAATTCGGTAACGAAGAGCGCCGTCACTTTGGCGTCCCCCAGCATCCGGGCCAGCTCGGCCGCCCGCTTGCGTCCCGTCTCGTTGAGGGATGGATCGGGGACTTCGGGTCCCTTCTCGCCATGCCGCACCACGAACACCGTCAGAGGAGCGTTTTGCGCCTGGGCTACGCCGATCCCGGCAAGGCAGGCGAACCACAGGGCGAGGGCGGCGCGACGCAACATGGCGGGTCCTTTCCGGCGAAGGTGGTGCATGGTGAAGTCCTGAAGTATAGCAGCGAGCCCCCGGTGCAATGCCGTGAGACCCGGACGTCTCCCCGCTCACGGAGGAACTTTGGATGACGCGAGCTGCCCTAACCCGTTACGTCTGCATTGCATCCCTCGCCGGGTGCGCCACCAATCCCGCCACCGGCCGCAAAGAGATCTCGCTGGTGAGCGAAAGCCAGGAAATCTCCATCGGTAATGAAGCGGCAGCGAGCGCGCGCGCCTCGATCGGCGTCTATCCGAGCTCCCAGCTGCAGTCGTACGTGGGCTCGCTGGGGCAACGGCTCGCGGCGGTGTCGGAGCGGCCAGGACTCCCCTGGTCGTTCGAAGTGCTCGATGACCCTGCGGTCAACGCATTCGCCGCGCCGGGCGGAAAGATCTTCGTGACCCGGGGCATTCTGCCGTTCATGGAATCCGAGGCGGAGCTGGCCGGGGTGGTTGGCCACGAAATCGGTCACGTCACCGCGCGCCATACCGCCCGCCAAATCACCCGCCAGCAGCTTTTCACCATCGGCCTGGTGGCGGGCTCGATCGCCTCGTCCCGGGTTGCCTCCGCAGCCGGCGCCATCCAGCAGGGACTGCAGGTGCTCTTCCTGAGCTACAGCCGGGGCGACGAGGCGCAGGCCGACGAGTTGGGGTTCCGCTACATCCGCCGGGCAAGCTATAACCCGAATGAGATGTCGGATGTCTTCCGGATTCTGGAGCGGGTCGGCCAGCTCTCGGGCGGTGGCCGCGTCCCGACTTGGGCCTCTTCCCACCCCGCGCCGGCGGATCGGCTGGCGAAGGCGGAGCAACGCGCGGCGACCGTCCCCGCCGACAGCGTGCGAAGCTCGATCGTCAACCGGGATCCTTTCCTCCGGGCGATCGATGGAATCGTGTTCGGTGCCAATCCCCGGCAGGGCTATTTCGAAGGGGGAACCCGGTTTCTCCACCCCGATTTGCGGTTTCGCTTCGATTTTCCCAGCGGGTGGAAGACCGAGAACCAGGCGCAGGCAGTGATCGGGGCGAGCGCCCAGGGCGACGCGGTGATCCAGCTGACCATCGCCGGGAAGGAGACTCCGGACGCGCTGCTGCAGAAGTTCACCCAGCAACAAGGGGTGCAGGTCGGCAGCAGCCAGCGGGTGACCGTCCATGGGCTTTCCGGCGCAACCGCCGAGTTCCAGGCGCAGGATGACCAGGGCAGGGCGCTGGCTGGCCGGGTCCTCTACCTTGCCTATGGCGGCAACAGCTACGAGCTGCTCGGGTACAGCAGCGCAAACGGCTATCGCTCCTACGCCAATACGATCGCGCAATCACTGCAGAGCTTCGACCAGCTCACCGATCCCGCGGCGCTCGCCAAGCAGCCGGTCCACCTCCAGCTGGTGCGTTTGTCGAGCGCAATGACGGTGGATGAGTTCTATCGGCGTTATCCCTCGTCGGTAAGTCTCGATCTGATCGCGGCGATCAATGGCGTCGCGGTAGGGGGGACCCTGCCGGCCGGGATGCAAGCGAAGCGGGTGCAGTAAGTGCGGCGGTGCGGCAGTGCGGCAGTGTGGCAGTGTGGCAGAGAATCAGGGGGTTTTCGAGACGTATGCGTACAGCCCCCAGGTTAGTTTTCCTGCCTCATCCCGAAGTGCTTCCAATGATTTGGCCTCCTCTTCAGCTATCATGCCTAGATCTCTGGCGACCTTGATGACGTAACAAAGTTCAGCCAGCGAACCCAGGGAAGCATCCAAGTATCTGCGAAACTCCCGATGGCCCCGTTTGGCGGATCCTTCTGCGATGTTGGCTGCCGCAGAAAACGCTGACCGGCGGGCCTGAGTAATCAATCCATAGCGTTCGTCTGCGGGCCAGCTGGAGGTGGCGCTATAAACCGAAAGGACGACCTTATGGCAGGCTTGCCAAGCCGAAAGCTTCTCGAAGACTTTCACGTCGGCAGAATAACCTCGGCCGGAGCTTGCCCTTAACCAATCCTACGCATCCTCCCGCCACTCTGCCGCACTGCCGCACTGCCGCACCTTCTACATTCGCGTCGTCCTCCGCTTCAGAAAATCCATCAGGATGAACTGACCCAGCGTCATCGTGTTGGTGAAATACGCCTTGCCCCTGCAAATCTCAGCCACCCGCTTCACGAACTCGACGAGGGCGCGATCCCGCGCCAGCATGAACGTATTGATCATGATCCCGCTGCGGCGGCAGTGGCCGACCTCCCGATAGGTGGCCTGTAGAATCCGGGGATCCAGCCCCGCCGAATTGATGTAGGTCTGTCCGTTGGGCAGCGTCAGAGCAGAAGGCTTCCCGTCGGTGATCATGATCACCTGCTTCATGTCCTTCTTCTGGCCCGAAAGAATACGCCGGGCGAGCTTGAGCCCCTCCGCCGTATTGGTGTGGAATGGCCCTACCTGAGCGCTTGCCAGCGCCGCCAGCGGAATCTCCTCCGCGGAATCGTGGAAAAGCACCACCCGCAGGCTGTCGCCGGGATATTGGGTACGGATCAGGTGGGTCAGGGCGAGGGCGACCTTTTTGGCAGGCGTGAAGCGATCCTCCCCGTAGAGAATCATCGAGTGGGAGCAATCCAGCATGAGCACCGTGGCCGCTGAGGATCGATACTCGGCCTGGTGCACTCGCAGATCGCTGTACTCGAGGTTGAGCGGGATGCCGACGCCCTCCCGCGCAATGGCGTTCCCCAGCGTGGCGGGCACGTCAAGATTCAACACGTCGCCGAATTCATAGAGCTTGCTCGCCGCCTCCGCTTCCACGCCGGTCGCCAGGTGGGGAGTCTCGTGAGCGCCGATGCTCGACCTGCCGATGCTCCCCAGCAGATTCTTGAGCGTCTTATAGCCGAGGAAATCCATGCCCTTTTCGGTCAGATTGAACTGGACCTGCTGAGCAGCCGACGCCGCCTGGCCGCCGGGCCCAAGAACCGAGGAGTATCCCTGGGGGACCTGCGGAGTCTCCTTGACGTTCAGGTAGCCTTCTTCAGCCAGCCGCTGCACGATCCGGTCGAGCAGCTCCCCGAGCTGCTGCGCTAGCTCGCGGTCCCGCTCGGGGTCGCCCGTCGAGTCACCCCGAAGGAATTTCAGCATTTCCGGAGTGAGCTGCCCCGATTCCATCAGCGCACGCAGGATCGCTTCGCGCAGCGCGTCGAGTGTCCGCTCCTGCCCTTCTCCCGGCTCGGCCCACCAGGGCGAGTCCCCCGGACCTCCCGCGAAGCCGGATTGGAGCAGGAAATCACCGAGCTGATCGAGCAACGCCTGCAGATTGACGGCGTCGGCCAGGCCGGGGAGGAACTTGGAGTACGTCGTAAAGCGCATGTCTGATCATAACTGCGTGAAGCGTGAAGGGTAAACCGTGAACGGGAACTGCCGGCAAACAAGATCGGGTGGCAGGGTAAGTCCGGTTCACGATTCACGGTTCCCTGTTCACGCAGTTAGAATGGAAAGGATGCCGCCCCCACCATCCAGCTTCGGCGCCCTCCGGCACCGAAACTTCCGTCTTTTCATCATCGGCCAGTTCATTTCGCTCTGCGGCAGCTGGATGCAGACCGTCGCGCTGGGCTGGCTCACGCTGGAATTGTCGAACTCGGCTCTGCAGGTCGGATTAGTCACCACGTTCGGTGCTCTGCCGGTGCTGCTCTTCACCCTGTATGGTGGGGTCATAGCCGACCGGATAAACCGCCGGCGTGCCCTGATCATGCTGCAGTCCCTGCTGCTGTGCGAGGCGCTCGCTCTAGGCTTGCTCACGGCGTTTCACCTGATCACGGTGCCGATGATCTATGCGCTCGCCCTGGTGGGCGGAACCGTGAGCGCGTTCGAGATTCCGATTCGTCAGTCGTGGCTGATCGAGCTGGTCGGGAAAGCCGATCTGATGAGCGCGATCGCGCTCAATTCCTCTGCATTCAACCTCTCGCGCGTGTTCGGACCGGCCATCGCGGGAACCCTCATCGCCACCGCCGGCTCGGCAGTCTGCTTCCTGCTTAACGCGGCGAGCTTCCTGGCCGTGCTCATCGGTCTGCTGCGGATTCAGCCGGTGGCCACGCTTGCCCGACAGGTTGCGACGCGCCGAGCTCCGCTACGGGAAGGAGTCGCCCACGTATTTGGAAGCCCCTGGCCGCGCGCCTTGGTGACGCTGACCGCGGTGTTCAGCGTCTTCGGCGCCTCCTTCATCGCCATTCTGCCGGTGTACGCCAGGGACATCCTGCACGCCGGGGCGGGTGGCTACGGAGCCATCATGTCCGCTTTCGGAGTGGGTGCCGCCGCGGGAGCGCTTTCCGTCGCGGCGGTGGGGTACCGCTTCCGCCGCGAGGGCACGGCGCTGGGAGCGGGGGTGACGCTGGGGATCGCCTTGTTGTTGCTGAGCCTGGTCCACCACGTCGCTGCGGCGCTCGCGCTCGCCGTGGTGTGCGGCCTGAGTATGGCCCTCAACGCGATCATGACCAATACACATTTACAGAGCGAAGCTCCCGACCATCTGCGGGGTCAGGTGATGGGGTTCTACTCGTTCATTGTGGTCGGTATGGCACCGTTCGGGTCACTCCAGGCCGGCTGGATCTCGGAACATGCGGGAACCCCGGTCGCGGTCCTGCTGGGAGGCGGTGTCTGCCTGCTTGCCGCGGGCCTCACCAGCTGGCGGATGCTGCGAGGAACTCTGGCAACGGTGCACAGGGAACAGTCGACGGTCACCGCGCTTCCAGAAGAGTCCCGTTCGGCGGAGCTGCCATGATCATTACGGTTTCTCGTCAGTTCGGTGCCGGGGGATCTGAAGTTGCGCGCCGGGTGGCACAAGAGCTGGGATGGCGACTGGTCGACAACGAGCTGGTGGATCGCGTCGCGGAGCGCGCCGGACTGCCGCCCGATGAGGTAGCCCAGCGCGACGAGAGCGCGCCTGGCTTCGTCGAGCGGCTGGTGCGGGTCTTAACGCGGTCCGTGCCCGAGCTGTTCCCCAAACCGGCGGAAAAGGTGCCCGAGCCCGAGGAGGCGACCCTGGTGCGGGTGACCGAGACGGTCGTGGCGGAGTTGGCCGCCGAAGGCCGCGTGGTGCTGGTGGGTCGCGCGGGTCCGGCGGTGCTGCGGGGGAAATACGATGCGCTGCATATCAAGATCGTGGCGCCGATCGGCGACCGGCTGCGCACCGCGGCTGAACGGCTCGGCGTCGCTCCCAGGGATGCGGAGAAGGTACTGCAGGAAACCGACGCCAACCGGGCGCGCTATCTCAAACAACATTACGGCCGGGACTGGAACGACAGCACGAACTACGACATGGTGCTCAATAGCGGGACGCTGGGATTGCCGGGAACTACCGCCGTGGTCGTAGCCGAAGCGAGGCGTCGGTGGGCGCTGACGGTGAGAAGTGAGAGGTGAGAAGTGAGAGGTGAGCGGGAAAGATTCTTACCTCTCACCTCTTACCTCTTACGGCAGCGTACCCGTAGTCTTCGCTCCGCGTGATGCGTTTCAGCGCGGTCAGCGCTTCGAGCACCAGCTCGCATCCTGCGACCTCCGCACCAGCATCCTTGACGGGTGCCAGACCGAGGTCGTGGACGAGCTGCAGCAAGCCGGGCACGACGCCGAACGCTTTCACCGCATTGGTGGCGCGCTCGTCCCCGCCGACCTTGAGGGCCGAGCCCTGGTCGAACCAGGCGACAATGCGGTCGAGCCGTTCGTCTGCTTCATCGCCGAACCGGTCGAGGAAGGTCCGCAACGCGGCGCGACGGATCAGCTCCTTCGCGATGGTGTCGGCGCCTTGCAGCTCTCCTTCGTACTCGAGCTCCAACTTGCCGGTGATCGAGGGCAGTGCCGCGTAAATATCCGCGATCCTGCCAACCGCCTCCTGCTCGCCCTGGGCGACGGCGCGGCGCTCGGCGCTCGAGACGACGTTCTCAAGCGTGCTGATCGGCAGCCGCTGGCTGACCCCGGAGCGCCGGTCGACCCGCTTGTCGCCCCGCGCCTCGAAGGCCACGCGTTCCACGACTTCCCGTACCAGAGCGGGGATGCGGACGGGCGGCGCCTCACCGTCGCGCGCGGTCCAGGCCTCCTGCTCGGTGATGGCCATGCCGAGCTCCACGTCGCGGGGATAATGGGTGGTAATCTCGGCGCCGATCCGGTCCTTGAGCGGGGTGATGATTTTGCCGCGCGCGGTATAATCCTCGGGATTCGCGGTGAAGCAGAGCAGCACGTCGAGCGGAAGCCGCACCGGATATCCCTTCAGCTGGACATCGCCTTCCTGCATGATGTTGAAGAGCCCGACCTGGATCTTTCCCGCGAGATCGGGGAGCTCGTTGATGGCGAAGACGCCGCGATTGGCGCGAGGCAGCAGCCCGAAATGCATGGTCAGCTCGTCGGACAAAACGTGGCCTCCGCGCGCGGCACGAATCGGATCGAGATCTCCGATCAAGTCCGCTATCGTCACGTCGGGCGTGGCGAGCTTCTCGACGTAGCGATCCTCGCGATGCACCCAGCCAATCGGGGTCCCGTCGCCTTCGGATTCAATGCGCTCGCGTCCGAATTTGCTGAGCGGGGCGAAGGGATCATCATTGACTTCGCTCCCCGCGATGATCGGAAGCCACGGATCCAGGAACTGCGTCAAGCTGCGCAGAATCCGACTCTTGGCCTGGCCGCGCAGACCCAGCAGAATGAAATCCTGGCGAGAGAGCAACGCGTTCACCAATTGCGGAACGATGGTGTCCTCGTAGCCGTGGATACCCGGGAACAGCGGACCGGGCCGGCGCAGCGCGGCCAGGAGATTCGCTCTGACCTCGGCACGGACCGAGCGGCCCAGCAAGGGAGGCGTCCCCCACCGACTGGCTCGCAGCAGTCCCAAAGTGGCCGGCAGTTTTTCGGATGGTTTGGTGTAACTCATTATCTCATCATCAATTGCGTCAAGGGGACGAGTTCACTACATTGCGCCCCGCCAATTCCCGTTGCCTTACACACCCGCCCTAAAACTAAGGAGCACCAATGTCGAAGTACCTCGTGGTTGCCGGCCTGCTCGCACTTGCCGCCTGCGGTTCCAAAGCCGAGCAGTCACCGGCCGCGGATTCCGCCGCGAGCGCCACCCCGGCGGCAGCACCAGCGGCCGCGGCCGACACGACGGCCAAGGTTGCGGGAGACACCGCCAAGCAGCAGTAAGGACCGCTAGGTCGGCTCGAATGGGAGGCCGACGACGGTCGCCTCCCGTTGGCCGACGAGCAGGGTGACTCCATTCTCGACCTCGCGCCGCACGAGAGCGAGAGCGAGGGTGTGATCCTCCAGAAGTAGCGCGGTGCGAATAGTCCCTACCTCACGTTCTTCGGTGCGCAGCGTCCGATCTTCCAGGGGTTCCGCTCCCGGGAGTCGTATGCCGCGAAGCGTCCGGTTGACGTGGCCGCGGAAGTGAACCCGCGCGACGGTCTCTTGTCCGGTATAACAACCTTTGACGTACGAGACAGCGCCCAGTTCATCGTAGCGGACTTCCTGTGGCAGAGTCCGCTCGTCGATCTCCCGCCCGAGGGTCGGCCATCCTGCCAGCACCCGGGTGGCGGCCAGGGCCGCTTCGGTCCCGCGCTCCACTCCCGCACGCTCCAGCATAGCCTCGAGCTCGGCTGCCGGCCCGGCGAGCAGCGCGCTGAATGGCGCCCCGGGAGGACCCGCGCCGAGGAGGGCATTGCCCACGCTGACCACCTTGGCGGGGGCCGGGAGTGGGCAGCCGTTGGCCCGAGCAAAGCGCTCCAGGCCGCAGGAGCCCAGCAGCCAAGCGGCGCTCCATTCCTCCGTCAAATCGGTTATCTGCGCGAGTCGCGGCGGTAGGACCCGCCGCAGCAGTTCCGCGGCAATGCCACGGGCTGAGCCGGCCAGCAGCAGCGTGAAGCGCTCCCGCTCACGGAACACCCAGGGATCCACTACGATCATCCCCTTCGGAGTGAGCAGGGCCCCATAGGTGAGACTATGGTCGTCCGCAGCGGCGAGATCGCTGGTGAGCAGGCCCTGGAGGCAGGCGAGCGCGCCTGGGCCTTCTATTCTGAAAATGGCCGCTGCATCGGGGACTGCGACGGTGCCGGTGCGGAACGACTTCAGCCGAGAAGCGGAAACTGTGAAGTCCAGCTGCATGCGCGAAAGGTAAGTGACTCAACTCCCGGCATAGAACCCGGCGAGTCGATACGACGCGTCCAGCAGCTCGACCGGATGTACCACGCCAATGTGAAGCCCCTTGGCGCGCAATCCCGCCCCGATCTGCATCAGGCAGCCCGGATTGCCAGTCGCGATGAAGGTGGGGCGGGGACTCGCGGCTGCAAGCGTCGCGATCTTGTCGTCCAGCACCGCGCGCGCCATCTCGGGGTGCTGCAGCCCGTAGATCCCTGCCGCGCCGCAGCACCGTTCGGCACCGGGAAGCCGGTGCAGCTTCAGTCCGGGGATCGCGCTCAAGAGGGCAAGCGGCGCTTCTCGCACCCCCTGAGCGTGCTCCAGGTGACAAGGCGGGTCGTAGGCCACTTCGCAGGGGAGTGGAGCGCCGACGCGAGGCCCTGCCTCGGCGAGGAGCTCGGACACGTCTCGGACAGGCGGTACGGCAGACTCCGCCCCTCCGCCCCGCAGCCAGGCACCGCACCCTGCGCTATTCACCACGAGGTAGTCGGCCTTGCCGGCGAATGCGGCAAGATTGCTCACCAACATCGCGTGGGCGGCAGTGCGGTCGCCGGCGTGGGCGTGCAGCGCGCCGCAACAGGACTGGCCGACGACTTCGACCACGCGATAGCCATTGGCTTCGAGGGCGCGACGGGTCGCGTCGTGGACGTGGTGGAAGAGCGTGTCCATCACGCAGCCGCGAAAGAGTGCGGCGGTGCGGCGGTGCGGCGGTGTGGCAGTGGACTTGGCGGGGTGGTCTGCCGCGCTGCCGCGCTGCCGCACTGCCGCACTGGAGGCGAGCATCCCCATCGCAAATCCGAGGCGCCCGTTGCCCGCCAATGCGGCCGGAATCCCCGTTGCGCGCAGCCAGCGGGCCGCCGTCAAGAGGGGCCACCAGCGAAGCCGACTGCGAAATATCGCGAGGATCCAGCGGGCGAGCCGCGGGATTCCGTTCGCGGCTGCCAGCCGCTCGCGGGCGGCCTCGAGCCCGAGTCCGTAACCCACACCCGCCGGGCACACCGGCTCGCAGCCGCGACAGCCCAGACAGAGCGCGAGGTGTTCCTGGACCGCGGGATCGCCAGCCGGCAGCTCGCCGCGCTCGAGCGCCCGCATCAGCAGGATGCGCCCGCGGGGCGAGTCGCTTTCGTCCCCCGTCGCCAGATAGGTAGGGCAGGCGGGGAGGCAGAATCCGCAGTGGACGCAGGGGTCGAGCGCCTCGAAGCCGCCCCTAGTCATGCTCTCCTTCCAGTGCGACCGGGAAGGTGGCATTCGGGTCGAAAGTGCTGCGAAGCTTGGAAACCAGCACTCCCACGCCCTCGCGGTAGGCGCCGAAGTGCCCGAGTGCCTGACGGATCTCCCAGGGGGCGCGCTCGAGCGTCAGCGGGATCTCTCGTTCGGCGGCGATGCGCCGGAGGTCGCGGATCGCGGCGACCGGAGCCTCACCACTCCAGCGCAGCAGGCCGCGACCGGCTCCGGCGCTCAGTAGTCCGACCTCCAGGCGCTCAGCCAGCAGGTCGATCATTTCGTCGAGCCCATCGGGGAAGACGCCGAGTCGCAGGGTGACTGCGCCCGCACGGGCTCCCCGGGAGGTCGTCCTCCAGAACGTCGCCGCGTGCTCCGGGGCGAGTCGGCTCCAGCTCAGCTCGCTCCGTTCGGCGGCACGGGTGGCTTCCGCCTCGACACCCGCCGCGGTCCCGCTGAGCTCGAGTGCGAGCACCCACTCGGCCTCCGCCGCGAGCGCGGGCGAGAACAGCTCGAGGGCGACTGCGGAGAGCTGCTGCTCCATCAGGGTCCGCGCCTGGCGGGTTAGGGCGTCGCGCTCGCCGCGCGCGAGCAAGGTGGCGCGGCGCTCCGGCACCGCTCGCAGGCGGAGGTGAACCTGAGTGACCACGCCGAAAGCGCCGAAGCCTCCCACCTGGAGCTTGGTCAGATCGTAGCCGGCGACGTTCTTCACGACGTTGCCGCCCGCCTTGATCACCCGGCCGTCGCCGGTGACGATGGTGCCGCCGAGGATGTGGTCGCGGACCGGTCCGAAGCCATGCCGCAAGGCGCCGGCGGTACCCGTCGCGATCACCGAGCCGAGCGAGCGTTCGGGGTGCCCCGGCGGATCGATGGCGAGCCACACGCGGCGCTCGGCGAGCGTCCGCTGCAGCTCTGCCAGCGGGACGCCCGCCTGGCAGGTCGCAACGAGATCGGCGGGGGCAACCTCGACCACGCGCGCGAGTGCCCGGGTGGAGAGGGCGACATCCGCGGGAGCGTCGGCGGGCATCCAGGTGGCGCGACCCTCGAGCCGCACCCGCCAGCCCTGCTCATGGGCGAGCCCGCAGAGCTGGGCCACGGCGTCCGTCGAATCGGGAATCGCGCGCGGGCGTCCTTCCCGATCGGAGCCCACCGCGGCGTCGCCCAGCGCGTGGCGCAAGCGCATGAAGATGGCGGAGGTCATGGGGAGTGCGGCGGTGCGGCGGTGCGGCGGTGCGGCAGACCGTCCGGGCCCCACTCCTTGCAGTAGTGCACGGGCACCACCTTGCGCGGATTAGCGCGCTGCTCGGGATCGAAGACCCGGCGCACGGCGCACATTGCGCTCAGGCTCTCCGCGTCGAAAATCAGCGGCATGTAGTCCAGCTTGTCGGCGCCGACCCCGTGCTCTCCGGTGATCGACCCGCCGGCTTCCACGCAGACCGCCATGATCTCCCGGCTGGCCTGCTTGACTCGCTCGGCCAGCGCGGGATTGCGGCTGTCATAAGAGATGTTGGGATGCAGGTTTCCATCGCCGGCGTGAAAGACGTTACTGATGATAAGGTCGTAGTCGCGACCGATGGCTGCGATCCGGTCCAAGATATCGGGAAGCGTCGAGCGGGGAACTACGGCGTCCTGCACCACGAGATCGGGAGCGATCCGGCCGGCCGCTCCGAAGGCCTTCTTGCGGCCCTGCCAAAGCCGCGCGCGTTCGGCGGGAGTCGACGCGGCGCGAACGCTCCGCGCCCCGCTGCGCTGCAGCAGTTCCTCGACGTCGGCACTCTCCGCCGCCACGGCGGCGGCCTGGCCGTCGAGCTCCACCAGCAGGATCGCACCCGCATCGGTCGGATAACCCGCGGCGAAGATCGAAGCCTCCACGGCCCGGATGCAGGCCTGATCCATCATCTCGAGGGCCGCGGGAACGATCCCGCTGGCAATGATCGCGCTGACCGCCTCGCTGGCGGCGCGCACGGTGGGGAAATCGGCAAGCAGGGTGCGGATCGCGGGCGGCAGCGGCTCGAGCCGCGCGGAGATCTCGAGCGCGATCCCGAACATGCCCTCGCTGCCGACAAACAGACCCACCAGATCAGGTCCCCAGGGCTCACCCTGCGGCGAGCCGAGCCGGGCGAGCGAGCCGTCGGGCAGCAGAACCTCCAGCGCGACAATGTGATTCGTGGTCACCCCATATTTGAGACAGTGGGGTCCGCCGGCGTTTTCGGCGACATTTCCGCCGAGGGTGCAGGCAGATTGACTGGAGGGGTCGGGCGCGTAGTGGAGTCCGAACTGAAGCGCCGCCTCGGAAAGCCGCGCGTTCACCACGCCGGGCTCCACGACTGCCCGGTGGCGCAACGGGTCGATGGAGAGAATGCGGCTGAGCCGGGTCAGCACCACCAGGACGCTGTCCGATTCTGCCAGGGCGCCGCCCGAGAGCCCGGTCCCTGCCCCGCGAGCCACCCAGGGGGCCCCGGCCTGGTGCAGCGCGCGGATGACCGCGATGAGCTCGCCACGACTGCCCGGCAGCACCACGAGGCGCGGGCGCGCGGCATGAGTGGGGAGGCCATCCGCTTCAAAAGTGCGGAGCTCCGCCGCGCGGTGCCGGACCCAGCGCGGTCCCACGATGTCCGCCAGCCGCTCCGCCAATGCCGCGGTCACGAGATCACTCCGTGGCCGTTGGAGCGGGCGCGGGTGTGCAACAGCGCGCGTTCTTCCGCCTTGATGACCAACGCCGGCAGCGCCTGCAACAGCCGTACGACTCGCTCGGTCGCCGAGCGGACCTCCAACAGATGCTGCCTGGCCTCGAACTCCCACTCGAGCAGTGCGGCGACCTCGAAGGAAAGCTCGGGAGCCCGAGCAGGAAGCTGGACCTCGAGCGGCTGGTCCTGCAGCGTGTGGAGCGCGTGGGCGTAGCGCTCCCCGAGCGCACGCAGCCGCTGCAGATCAGCCTCGGTCGGGATCTGGACGTCGGGCAGGTCGTCGATCCATTCGACCATGCCCTGATGATACGGAGTGGCCGCCGGCGCCGGCTCGAGAAAACGGAAGCGACGCTCGCCCATCACGACGATATTGGCCCGGCCGTCGCCCAGCGGCTGCACGGCTCGCAGCAGCGCGACGCAGCCAATCGTGCCGGGTGCCGGTAAGCCGCCCTGCTCACCGGGCGGGAGCAGCCCGAAGCGAGGGTCACCGACCGAAAGGTCCGCCAGCAGCTGCTGATAGCGAGGCTCGAAGAGGTGGAGCGGGAGCAGGGCGCCGGGGAACAGTACGCTGCGTAACGGAAAGAGCGGCAGCTGCATGACTGCAAGGTAAGAGGTGGCAGGTGGCAGGTGGCAGGTGGCAGGTGGCAGGTGGCAGGTGGCAGGTTCCTCCACCTGCGACCCACCACCTCCGACCTACGACCTGCCTCCGACCTGCGCTACGCTGCTGCGCTGGGGAAATTCCTCAGGTGCTTCACTTCCGGCGCATTACGGAGCTTTTCGAAGGCGCGCTCTCGGATCTGGCGAACGCGTTCGCGCGTCACGCCGAGCATGGCGCCGATGCCCTCGAGCGTGAGCGCCTCGCTGCCCTCCTCGAGCCCGTAGTACAGGGAGAGGATGCGCTGCTCTCGCGGCGTGAGGTAGCGGCGGAACAGCGCGGAGAGGAACTCCTTGCGCAACCCGGTATCGACCAGATCCTCGATGTCGCCGGTGCCGGTGCCCGCGACCCGCTCGCCGAAGGTGGCTGAACCGGAGTCATGCCGCTCGACCGGAGCATCGAGCGATACCTCCACCGTGGAAACCAGCCGGGCCTGCCGAATCGTTTCGACCGGCTCGTCGAGCACCTGGGCGGTCTCCGCATCGGTGGGGGAGCGACCCAGCTCCTGGGACAGCAGGCTCTCGAGCTTGGCCATCTTCATCAAGGCGGCATTCTGATTGAGCGGGATGCGAACGGTGCGGGTTTGCTCGGCGAGCGCTTTCAGCACGCATTGGCGCACCCACCAGACCGCGTAACTGATGAATTTGACGCCATGGGCGGGATCGAATTTTCTGACCGCTTTGAGCAAGCCCTCATTGCCGATCGCGACCAGCTCGGAGAGATCGAGCCCGTGTCCCTGGAAGCGCTTCACATAGGAGATCACGAAGCGGAGATTCGCGGTGACCAGGCGGTCGATCGCGGTCTGGTCGCCTTTGCGGGCGCGGCGGGCGAGGCGGACTTCCTCTTTGGGATCCTCGATCATCGGCAGCTTGCGGATGTCGAGGAGATACTGGTCGAATGCGTTGTTGGGAGCGGACCGGTGCAGCGCCCGAGGGGAAGGGGACGGGGCAGTTCGAACGCGGACGCGTGGCATGCCACCTCGCAAGGGGTTCGAGCTTTGAGTGAGCACTTGCTGCGTTTGGCACCCGCGAGAGTGCGGGTCATGGTGTGCTGAGAGGCCAGCGAGTACGAAGCGAATTTAGGAACGATTTTTTGACGGTCAAGCTTTTGACAGCTTCCACATCACAAATCATTCCACTGCAGGCAGTTCGGGATTTCCTCCACTTTGTCCCCATCAGGCTTATCCACGCTCCTGTGCATGGAATCAGCTAAACTCCATCAAATGAATGAGTTGATAGTCATCCTTCGAGCTCGGATTGGTTGAAAACTCTAGTAGAGAGTTGCCGACGAGCGGGCGGACTTTAGAACTTCCGCGACGATGGTCGGGGAAACAGGCACCGTCCAATTGCTGTCGACTCCAGCCATCGAGCCGATGGCGCTCGGCAAGGCGAAGCGCAGCGTATTCGCGCGCACCTTCTTGTCGTAGCTCATCGCCTCCAGCAACGCGGCATCTTTCCATTCGGGCGCGAGCAAGGTTGGTCGCTCGAGCTGTTCGAGTGCGCGGCGGATGCTGGGCGCCAGTCCGCGGGTTGCCAGACCAAGGCGATGCGCCAGCAGTGCCTCGATCACGAGGCCTATGGAGACCGCGTCGCCGTGCGGGATGGAAAACTCGGTGAGCTTTTCGATGGCGTGACCGATCGTATGGCCGGCGTTCAGCACCGCGCGGCGTCCCTCGTCCCGCTCGTCCTCGCTCACGATCGCCGCCTTGATCCGCACGCTGGTTGCCACGAGCTCGCGCAGCAACCCGGTGTCTCCGGCCAGCAGTCCGGCGGTATTGCTTTCGATCCAGTGGAAGTAGACCGAGTCCGCGACGATACCGTGTTTGAGGGCTTCCACCAGCCCGGCGCCGAGGTGCGTGGGGTGGAGTGAGCGCAGCACGTCGGGATCGGCCAGGACGGCCACCGGCGGATGGAAGGCGCCGACCAGGTTCTTGCCATGGGGAACGTTGACGCCGGTCTTGCCGCCGATGGAGGCGTCCAGCATCCCGACCAGGGAGGTGGGTACCTGCAGCCAGGGAATCCCCCGCAGGTAACTGGCGGCCACGAAGCCGGCGAGATCGCCCACGACACCGCCGCCCAGCGCGACGACGGCGGCATCTCGGCCGTATCCCAGGTCGAGCAGTCGATCGGTCAGGGCGCTCCAGCGCGCCCGCGACTTGGAGGCTTCGCCCGGCGCGACAAGCAGCGTCGGGACCTCGAGATCATGGGGGACCAGACGCGCGACGGTACGGTCGGTGATCACAGCGAGCCGCCGCCCGGGCAAGAGCTCGGCCGCGCGTGCTGCGAGCCTGCTGAGCAGCCCCGACTCCACGAAGACCGGATAGCTGCCGACTGCGTGACGCACCACGACGATCGGATCCATTACCAGGTCGTCTCGCCATGCCCAGCGCGGTGGTTGACCAGCCGGGCAAGGGTGAAGAGGTAATCCGAGAGGCGATTGAGATAGGTGAGGAACAGCTCCGGAAGCTCCGCCTCTCGCGCCAGCGCGACGACGCTGCGCTCGGCGCGCCGGCAGACGGCGCGGGCCACATGCAGGGCGGCTGCCTTGGGGATTCCACCGGGAAGAATGAAGGCGCGCAGCGGGGGCAGCTCGGCGTCCGCTGCATCGATCGCCCGCTCGAGCTCGCTAACCCGCTCCGCGGAAAGCTCGGCCTTCACCAGCGCTTTGCGCACTTTGTCGGGATCCGGGGTAGCGAGGTGCCCACCCAGCGCGAACAGATCCCGCTGGATCGCGGCGAGCTCGCCGTCAAACAGATCTCCCGGCTCCGCGGCACGCGCCACGCCGAGCGCGGAGTTGAGCTCGTCGACCTCGCCGTACGCGACGACGCGGGGATCATCCTTCGCGGTCCGACCGCCGCCGAACAGGCCGGTCTGCCCCTGGTCGCCGGTCTTCGTGTAGATCTTCATGGGGGGGAAGATAGTGTTGGTGAGAGCTTACCTGCTCCATCTATATTTTGCGCGTGACTGACCCCGTGGTCGACATCACCATCATCGGCGCTGGGCCGACCGGGCTCTTCGGCGCGTTCTACGCCGGAATGCGCGGAGCGTCCTGCCGCCTCATCGATGCGTTGCCCGCCCTGGGTGGGCAGCTCCTGGCGCTCTATCCCGAGAAATTCATCTTCGACGTGGCGGGATTTCCCCGCGTCCTCGCGAAGGATCTCGTCAAAGGGATGGCGGAGCAGGCGCTGCAGTTCGGCTGCGAGGTGCGCCTCGGCGAGATCGTCACGGGACTGCGGAAGATCGAGGACGGCGGGATCGGGCACTTTCTGCTGGAGACCGACGCCGCCGTCCATCCCACCCGCACCCTGCTGATCGCGGCCGGTATCGGGGCCTTCGAGGCGCGCAAGCTCCCGGCGGAGGGCGTCGAGGTCTGGGAAGGCCGCGGGCTCGACTACAAGGTCCTCGATCCCAAGATCTTTGCCGGACGCCGCGTGCTCGTGGTGGGCGGCGGCGACTCGGCGTTCGACTGGGTGATGAACCTCGCGGACATCGCCGGCGGAGTCATGCTGATCCACCGGCGCGATGCATTTCGGGCGCACGCCGGCACGATCCGCCAGGTCGAGAAGTTGCAGCGGCAGGGCAAGTGCGAGCTGCGGACCTTTTGCGAGGTAAAGTCCATCCATGGCGGTGAGCGGCTCGAGCGGGTGACGCTGCTCAATACCAAAACCCGGGAAGAAGAAACCCTGCCCTTCGACGCCGTGATCCCGCAGCTCGGCTTCCACTCGGACCTCGGCCCGATCAAGGAATGGGGCCTCGACACCGAGAAGGCCGACATCAAGGTGGACCGCCTCATGGCGACGAATGTCCCGGGCATCTATGCCGCGGGCGACATCACGTCGTACGAAGGCAAGCTCAAGCTGATCGCGACCGGAGTGGCGGAGGCCTGCACCGCGGTCAACCAGGCGGTGCATTACATCGATCCCAAGCGCAAAGTGAACCCCGGACACAGCTCGGAGCTCAAGATCTTCGCGACGCAGCAGTTGGGCTGAGGACAGAAGGGCAGTGGGGCGGTGTGGCAGTGCGGCAGTAACCGCCTAGCGGCCGTGATCGGTGCGCTGGGCCTCGAACCAGCGGTGCAGCGCGGCCAGTATGGCGGGATCGCTGGTGGAATAGCGGATCGTCGCCCCGCCGGGGATCGTGTCAAACCGGATGCTAACCCGCCGGAAACCCTGGCGCAGCTCCGCGACTCCCGGCATAGTGTGTCCGTGAATTGCCATAGGATCGGCGAAGTCTCCGCGGGAGAATCGCGCGGCCTCCTCCTGAAGATGCTCCCGGATCAGCCGAACCTGCAGGGTGTCCGCCGGATCGTTAGCCGTCACGGTTTGCAGTCCGCCGTCGGGCAAATCCTCGAAGACGTGCTTCGTCCGGCTCAAATCGAACGGCATGACCTGCGCGCCCCGCGCCGCGACCTCGGCCCGTCGGGCCGGGGACGCCTGGGGTTGGGAGGTGCACGCCGCAGCGGCCAGAACCAGCGCGGCGGCGATCCCGCGAATTAGGTCAACAGGCATCACATCCTGCTCCTCGTCACTGGATCCACAGATTTCACAGATTACTCACCCGCTCACCGTTCAGCGCCTGCCGATCTCGACCACCAGGCTATCGATCCGCGCCGTCATCATCGAGCTGGGGAGATCGTGGTTGTTGGTCTGAATTGAGAAGATTCTGATCCCGCCCCTGGGCAGCTCTACGTACCCGGAGAGGGCGTTCACGCGGAAGATCGTGCCGGTCTTGGCCTTCACCCTGCCTTCCACGGGGGTCCCTGTCATCCGAGTGCGGATGGTGCCGCTCCGCCCCGCGACGGGGAGCGACTGCTCGAACATCGCGAAGTTGGGGAGCCGGCGGACCCAGAGCAACAGCTTCGCGAAGCTCAGGGGGCTCGCCACGTTGGTATGGGAAAGGCCCGACCCATCGCGCAGGGAGAATTGGGTGGAGTCGAGGCCCACGGAGTCGATCAGGAAACGGCGCTCGACGCCAAGCGCCGCGCGCCAGCTCCCCTCGCCCGCCACCCGGCGCCCGAGCTGCTTGAGCAGGAGCTCGGCGAAGAGATTCTGGCTGGGGCCCAGAATGGGCACCAGCCATTCGCGGAAGGGCCGTGAGGCGGACTCCGCAAGTGGCGGTTGCTGCCGGGCGATTGCGTAGCGCAGCGAGTCAGTGGTCGAGCTGGTCGCTCCGAGCACGGCGATCCCAGCCTCTGCCAGCGCCTGACGGAATGCGCTCGCGGCAAAGCGGTTGGGATCGGGCAGCGCCACATAAGAGGTCCTGGCCCGCTGGATGAAGGACACCCTGCCGCCCGCCCAGAGACTTTGGGGGCTCAGCCAGCCCGCGTCGAGTCCGCCGCTCTCGCTCGAGTCCGTTACGGTCCGGTTCTCCAGCGTGACGTCGCCGAAGTCCGGGGCAACCTCCACCCGGGCCGGCGCGCCAATCGCGCTTCCGGGCCCCCAGCGAACGTCGAGGCTGTTGTCGTTGAACGCGAGACCCGATACCGGCGCCGCGTACCACCAGGCCAGGTCGTCGCGCTCCCAGGTACCGTGGACCGTGGTGGGCTCGAAGTAGCTGCCGTCGCCCACCAGGTCACCCGCGACCACGCGAACCCCTCGCGCGTGCAACTGGGCCGCCAGCTCACGGAGCCGCCGCAGCGGGTCTACCTCACAGGCGCCGGCGCGCGTGGTGTCGGTGGCGAAGCAGCGGTGGCTCATGGTGGGATCACCGCGGCCGTAGAGCACCAGATCACCCCGCACCACACCCGCGTCGAGGGGCCCTGCCGCGTAGACGCTGGTTGCCACGGTGCTGTCCGGCGGGAGCAGCGCGGTCGCGACCGCGCTGACGAAGAGCTTGGTGTTGCTCGCGGGAACGAAGAGGCGGGTGGCGTTGCGCTGATAGAGCAGCTTGCCGGCCGGGTCGAGCACGACGACTCCCCAGTGGTGGCGGTCGAACGGTGGAGCGTCCAGCAGGCGATCGAGTCGTTTGGCGAGCGACTGGGCGGGAAGCGGTGTCGCCGTCGCGGCCAGGCTCAGAAATACCGCCCAGCGGCGGATCATCGACAGGCCGGGAAGGTGGCGTAACACTATGAAAGACAAATAGATTTGCCGGGTGCCGTCAATTGCGCGGACCGCGTGGATCGTCGCGGCGCTGGGGGCCGCTATGCTCGGGGGGAGGGGGGCCGCTGCCCAAGTCGGCGAGGGCGGGCTGGTCGTCCGCCAACTCAGGTTCCGCGGCAATGACGCCTTTCCCTCCGATATCCTTGCCGCCGCCATCGCCACGACCAGTTCGAGCACCTTCGCGACCTCGCCGCTGCTGAGCTGGATGGGTCTCGGTGAGAAACGGAGGCTCAACGAGCTCGAGTTGCGGCGAGACGTTCCCCGGCTGCGGCTGTTCTACCAGATCCGGGGGTACCTCGATGCCCAGGTGGACACGGCGGTCGTCCGCACCCCCGAGGATGTCTACATCACTTTCACGATTCACGAGGGTGAGCCGGTCCTCACCAAGAACTTCATCATCAAGGGCCTCGATTCGATTCCGAACGGCCACGAGCAGCTGCAGGATCTTCCGCTGCGGGAAGGAAAGCCTTTCGATCGCACCCTGGTCTACGCTAGCGCCGACACGATCCGGAACCGATTGCATGATCGCGGCTACGCCGAAGCGCTGGTCCGGCTCGAAGGCTTCGAGGTCGATCGCGAAAAGCGGAGCGCGTCGGTCTCGCTGATCGTGCACCCGGGGGTCACCGCGGTGATCGGCGAAATCCACGTCCAGGGCACCCGGCGGATCGACTCCGCCTTCGTGCGCTCGCTGCTCGCGAGCCGGCCGGGGCGGGAGTACCGGGAGCGAGATATCCAGCAGAGCCAGCTCAACCTGTACCGCTCCGAGCTGTTCCGCTTCGCTTCGGTGGGCCTCGATACGGGCCACTTCGTGCCTGGATCGGGGGTTGTGCCCGTCACCATCACCGTGATCGAGGGTCCCTTCCACCGAATCCGTGCGGCGGCAGGCTACGGTACGAACGATTGCTTTCGGACCGGCGCGGGCTGGACCGCGCGCAACGCGCTGGGCAGCGGACAGGTGTTCGATGTTTCGGCCCAGGTTTCCAAGCTCGGGGTGGGGCGCCCTTTCGGCGTAGGCCTCGAAAACAGTTTTCTCTGCTCGGCGCTCAAGGATGACTCGGTCGGCTCGGCCAACGCCAACTACAACATCACCACTTCTTTCCGCCGACCGGTTTTTCTCTCCCCCTCGAACTCGCTCACCCTGTCCCTGTTCGCCGAGCGCCGCAGCGAGTTCGCGGTGTATCTCCGGGAGGATATCGGTGGAAGCGTCACGCTGATTCGGGAAACCGCCGAACGGATCCCGATCACGCTGACCTACCGGCTCTCTTCGGGGCGCACCCAGGCCAATGCCGTCTCCTTCTGCGCCTTTTTCAACGCCTGCACCGAGACGGATGTCAGGGAGCTGCGGCAGCGCCGGCCGCTCGCGACGTTGACGCTTGGCGCGCAGCGCGTGCGCGTGAACAACCCGCTCGATCCCAGCCGCGGCTCGAATATCTCCGCGGAGGTGACGCACAGTTCGACGCTGCTGGGGTCGTCCCGCTTTTCCGAGTTTACCCGCCTGATCGCGGACGGCGCCCACTACATCCCCGTAGGCAGCTCGGTCCTCGCCCTGCATGCCCGCGCAGGTATGGTCTTCGCGCCGCGTCTGGTGCTGGGCGGGGCGGGCGACGAAGCGAACTTCGTTCCGCCGGAGCAGCGGTTCTACGCCGGCGGACCCAATGACGTGCGCGGCTACAACCGCAATCAGCTCGGGCCCCTGGTGTATGTGGTGCGGGAAACCGCGATCGATTCCGCCGGCACCGTGCCGGAAGATTCGGTGCAGATCGCCGCCACGGGGGGCAATTCGATCGTGGTGGGCAATGTCGAGCTACGAGTTCCCTCGCCATTTCTGGGCGATCGGCTGCGCTTCGCGGTGTTCGCCGATGGAGGCACGGTCTGGGAGCGCGGGGGCAGTGGACCCGGCTCGACGGTGGCGTTTCGGGTGACGCCGGGCGGAGGGATACGCTTCGTCACGCCGCTCGGCCCGGTGCGGGTGGACGCCGCCTACAGCTTTAGCGTGCTGCCGCCGGGCCGCTTGTATCAGGTCGAATCCTCCGGCGATCTGCGGCAGATTCGGGACAGTTATCAGAAGACCAGGAAGACCGGGCGGGGCTGGGTTTTCCAATTCTCGGTCGGACAGGCGTTCTGATGCATCGCCGCATCGCGCGATCCGTATTCATCCTCCTCTGCGGGGCCATCGCGACGACGCTGGGGGTGATCGGTGCGTTGTTGTTCACTCCACCGGGACGCCAGCTGCTGGCGCGCTTGCTCACCGACCAGGCGCCTCGACTGGTGCGCGGCTCCGTGTACATCGGGGCGGTCCGGGGTGGCTGGGTGAAAGGCTTCGTGCTGGACAGCGTGGTGATTCGGGATACCTCGGGGACGGTGCTCCTCGCGGCGCCTCGGGTCGAAGTCCGCTACGAATTGGCAAATCTGCTGGCGGGCCGCGTGGTGATCAACTTCGCCCGGGCGATTCGCCCGCGGATCGAGCTGGTCAAACACCGCAGCGGACGGCTGAATTACGAGGAGATATTCAAACTGGGTGAGGGGCCAAAAGGCGGGCCCTCGCCGCTGATCGAAATCCACGACCTGGAGATCGAAGCTGGGCGTCTGACCATCCGGCTGCCGTGGAGGCCCGACGGCCGGTTGCGGCTGGCCAGACAAGTGGATTCAGCCCTCGCGTACGAGCGCGGGAAACCGGGTCGCAGGATCGAAGCGGGCCCTGAAGGTCTGGAGCTCATCCGCACGATCGATAGTCTGAATGCGCGGCTCCCTCTGCTGCGCATCTCTACCCCGGACCGGCAGCCCGTCACCCTGGAGATCGAGCGGCTCACCGCGCACGTCAGTGATCCCGCCCTGGAGATCCGGGCGCTGAGCGGGGGCCTCCGCACCAAGAACGACTCTTTGGTGTTCGAGCTCACCCACTTCGAGCTCCCGGGCACCTCGGGACAAGCCTCTGGCCGGCTGGACTGGCCCAGCGACACACTGCTCTATCATTACCGTTTCCGGGCGCCCCAGCTCGCGCTCAAAGATCTCCGCTTCATCTCTCCCAAGTTTCCCGACTTCACCGGATCAGGCCGGGTGCAGGCGGCTTCGCTCAGCACGACGCGGACCGAGTATGACATTCGCGAGCTCGCGCTGGGGGGCGGGGGCAGCAAGGTGGCCGGCCGGCTGATCGCAATCACCGATGTGCACCGCGGCCTCGGCTTCCGCAACCTGGATGTAATGTTGAACAGTCTGGACCTCGAGGTCGTGCGGCCCTATCTCGATACGCTGCCGTTCTATGGGCGGGTGACCGGCCCGCTCAGAGCCGAAGGGTTCTTCAACGACATGGTGGTGTCGCTCGACTGGTTGTTCCAGGACGCCAAGGTTCCCGGGGCGGAGAATCGGTTGGCGCTGGACGGCAGGCTCCGACTTGGCGGCGCCCAAGGAATGGAATTCCGGAACGCCGAGCTCAGCCGCACCGATCTGGATCTGGGCACGGTGCGCTTGCTTGCTCCCGCGGTGATTCTCCAGGGCCGGCTCGGGCTCGCGGGCACGCTGAACGGTCCCCTCAAGAACGTGGTGTTTCAGGGCCGCGTGGAGCATCGGGACAGTGGCCGTCCCGCGAGCCGGCTCAATGGGACCATTCGACTCGACACCCGCGGAGCGATCCTGGGGCTGGAAACGGATATCGTGCTGGATTCGCTGGTCTTCGAGGGGATTCGGCCAGCCTTTCCCGGCCTCAAGGCGCAGGGGTCGCTCGGCGGCAAGGTGAAGCTCGTGGGGTTTCTCGACCGACTCTCCATCGATGCCGTGGTGGGCGGCGCGCTCGGTGAGATCGAGGCGCACGGGGGCGCGACGCTGCTGCCGCCCAAGTGGCGCGCCGATTCCCTGAGATTCAACTTCCAGCGGCTTGATCTGGCCGCGCTGATGGGGAGCGGCCCGGCCACCTCACTCGCGGGCATGCTCTTGGCCAGCGGCACCATCGACTCCGCCACCGCTCCGGCAGGCAGTCTGCTGCTGGCGCTTGGCGCGAGCCGGATCCGGGAAGTGGCGCTCGACTCGGTGACGGCCAGGGTTCACGCCCAGGACTCGATCATCGCGCTCGACACGGTCCAGGCGTTCTGGCAGGGCGGACAACTTGACGGCGGCGGGAGCATCGGCTGGGTAGCTCCCAAGACCGGCCAAATGAAATTCGCGCTCGACCTGCGAGAGCTGAGCGGCTTCGATTCGCTGGCACTCAACCTGACCGGTTTCACCCGCGATACGGCTGCGGGAGAGCGCCCACTGGCAGGCCGCGGCCACGCCGAGCTCACGCTCGAAGGGGCGCTCGGCTCGCTCGCGGTCGAGGCTCGTGTGCTGGCGGATTCGCTCCGCTGGCTCGCCTATCGCAGCAAATCGCTGAGCGGACAGCTAAGCTGGAGACAAGCGGGGCCCAGTGTGGACGCGGAACTCGCCGTGGATTCACTCTGGCGGCGGCAGCTCGTGTTCAGCGCATTGCATGGCAGGATCCGCGGCCGCCCTGATTCGCTGAGCTGGATTGCCTCCGGTAGTAGCAAACAGCTGGCGACGCTGAGCGGCGCGGGACGGCTTCAGAAACTTGGGGCCACGACACTGCTGCATGCCGACAGCCTGCAGCTCGAGCTGCTGGGGAGAACCTGGGGACTCGAGCGTCCCCTGAACGCCCGGTTTTCGGATTCGCTCATCGCGCTCGATACGGTCCAGTTCGTCACCAGCGACGGCTCAGGAAGCGTCCGGCTGGCCGGCGAAGTGCCCCGGCACGGTCCCGGGGAGATTGCGCTGACCGCTTTGGGGGTAGAGCTCCGGGACATCTATGGCCTCACGCAGCGGGACACGGCCGGGATCTCGGGCGTGGTCGCGCTCGACGCGCGGCTGGCGGGCACCGCGAGCGCGCCCGAGATCAGGGGCAGCGGCACGATTACGGGACCCGTGTTCGGCGACTTCCAGGCACCGCTGATGCGGGCGGCCTTTGACTATCGCGAGCAAATACTGCGCGGGAATCTCACCTTCTGGCGCACCGGCAAGCCCATCCTGGAGGCGGACCTCAGCGTCCCGCTGGATTTGGCGCTGCAACGGGTGCCCCGGCGACAGCTGCCCGGCCCGCTCAATATCGTGGTGCGGGGTGACAGCATCGATCTGGCTCTCGCCGAGGCTTTTACGCCGAATCTGCGGCAGGTCAGCGGGTTACTGAATCTCGATGCGAAGATTGAAGGGACCTGGGAGGCGCCCCGGCTGGCGGGACAGGCCCGCCTCATCGAGGGAACCGCGCTGGTGCCGGGGCTCGGCGTGCGCTATCACGGGATCACTGGGACGCTCCGGCTGGCGCAGGACTCGATCCTGGCCGAGGGGCTCCGGATCGGGAGCCGCACCGGCAGTCTCGAGCTCGCGGGCGGCATCCGGCTCGAGCGGCTGACCAGTCCGGCTTTCAATCTCACGATGGCGGCCCGGGATTTCGAGCTGATCGATGTCAACGACTACCTCTCGCTCCGCAGCACGGGCAATGTGCGGCTCGAAGGCACTCTGGCGCATCCGGTGTTGACGGGCCGCGGGCGGCTCGCCAACAGCGTGATCTACTTCGCGGATCTGGTGCAAAAGGAGATCGTCAATCTCGAGGACCCCCTCTTCGCGGATCTTGCCGACACGCTCGCCCTGCGCAAATACTCGCTGGGCGCCAACTTTCAGAGCCGGTTCCTCGATTCGCTCGCGGTTCGTGACCTGCAATTCGAGATCGGCGAAGGGGTCTGGCTGCGGTCCAACGAAGCAAATTTTCAGCTGGAGGGGCGCCTGGTCGTCAACAAGACCCGGGACATCTATCGCATCGCCGGTACGCTCGACGTCCCCAGGGGGACCTACACCCTCAAAGTAGGGCCGTTCATCAACCGGACGTTCACGGTGGAGCGGGGGACCGTCCGCTACTTCGGCGATCTCAACGCGGAGCTCGACGTCGAGGCGCGGCACGACGTGCGAACTCCCGAGACCTCCCAGGACACCCCCGTCATCGTGCACATCACCGGCACGCTACTGGTGCCCGAACTGGCGCTCACGACTGCAACCGATCGGGCGCCGATGACCGAGGCGCAGTTGATCTCCCTGCTGGCTCTCGGGAGCGCCGACCCGGCCCTGCAACGGGGCAACCAGGGGCAAACGGGACTCTATGCGGCAGCGCTGGCCACCAGCGCGCTCTCCAGCGAATTGCAGCGCGCCCTGATCTCGGATCTCCGGCTGCCGTTCAATATCATCGAGATCCGGCCCGGACTCGCCACCAGCGGTCTGATCGGGGGGGCCGGGAATTCGCCCTGGCAGCTCGCCGTGGGCAAGGCGCTGAGCAGCAAGCTGTTCGTGACCGCGAATGCGGGCTTCTGCCTGGGGTCGAGCCAGGGCGCGTTCAGTCCCCAGAACCTCGGCGCGAGTCTCGAGTACCGCTTCCGCCGCAGCCTGCAGGCGCGGCTGGCTGCCGAGCCGATTCAGACCTGCCTGGTGAGCGGAGTGAACATCTTTGGGGCGACCCGGAGATACCAATTCGGCGCCGAGCTTCGCTGGGATCGCGACTACTGATTTGGCCCGAGCCCTCCTGATCTCCAATCCCGTTGCGGCGCGCACCGATGAGCTGACGTGGCACCGGGTGGCCGAAGTACTGGAGCGCGCCGGCTGGAGCACCCAGCTTGCCGTGACCGGGGG
Source organism: Gemmatimonadales bacterium (assembly GCA_036002045.1). GTDB lineage: Bacteria > Gemmatimonadota > Gemmatimonadetes > Gemmatimonadales > GWC2-71-9 > JABFSM01. The sequence continues at coordinate 7,679 of DASYTT010000084.1, read as the reverse complement.
GCCGGACGATGCAGGGGAGCTCGCGCGCCAGGCAGTCACGGCCGGAGTGGACACCGTCGCGGTATTCGGGGGTGACGGTACCACGATGCAGGCGGCGAGCGCGCTGATCGGAACCGATGTCGCCCTTGGCCTCATTCCCGGTGGCACCGGCAACCTGCTCGCCGGAAATCTGCGGATTCCGGCGGATCCGTTGCGGGCGGCCAAGGTGCTGGTCCAGGGGCGCCGGCGGCTCATCGATCTCGGACGCGTGCTGTTACCCGACGGCGAGCACTACTTCGGCGTGGGGGCGGGAGCCGGCGTGGACGCCCGCATCATGGGAGAGACGGCGATGCTCCAAAAGCGGCGCTGGGGGATCGGCGCCTACATGGCCACTACCCTCCGCCTGCTCCCCGACGTTCGCAACACGGCTTGTGTCGTGACGGTGGACGGCGAGACGATCGAGACCCACGCCGCCATGGTGCTCATCATGAACTGCGGCGAAATCATCCCTCCGCTGGTGCGAGTGCGGCCCGAGATCAATCCGGATGATGGTATCCTGGATCTCATCACGATTTCGGCGGACTCTCCCTGGCAGGGACTCCGGGGACTCTTCCGAGTGATTCTCGACGGCCGCCGGGGCGAAATCCGGGAGACGCCGTACATCCGCTACGCGAGAGGCACCCACTTCACGGTCGAAGCCGCCGACACCATGCCGGTCCAATTCGACGGCGATCCTGCCGGAGGGACACCCTTCAGTGCCGAAGTGGTGCCCCACGCTCTGACCGTCATCAGCGGAGCCCCCTGATTTGCCGGGTTAAGCATCGCTGCCTACATTCTTGACATACCGATGACCGATAGCATCCTGCTGATCCATGACGAGCCGGGCTCCCTCAAGAGCATCGGCGCACGGTTCGAGCAAGCCGGGTGCGAAGTGTTTCGCGAGCTGACCGGCGACGCCGGCGTTGCCGCCCTGGAGCGCTCGAGACCCGATGTGGTTTGCCTGGCCTTGTCGCTGGCCGAACAGTCGCCCGAATTGATCGAGCGGCTCGGCTCCCGGGAGGCCCCTGTCGTCGCGTTCGGTGAGAAGCCCTCTTCGGAGACAACCGCCCGAATCCTGAGCACCGGGGTCAGTCGCATCGCGGACACCGCCGGTGGTCCCGAGATACTGCTGAGTCTGGCTCGCCAGGGAGCGGCCGAGGGCCGCCGGCGACGGGTCGCCCTGGTGATGCTGCGCGCCGGCTCTCCCCGATTCGGGGTCGATTCCCTCGGGGGATCCACCGCCATGCGCCAGCTGGCACACCAGATCGGACTGCTGGCGCAGAGCGAGCGGACCACCCTGCTCCTGATCGGGGAGGCGGGGGTGGGGAAGGCGTGGGCGGGCAGGCTGATTCACGACTTGGGCCCCCGCGCGACGAAGCCGTTCCTGGAGGTCCGGCTGAGCGGGCAGCAGCCAGCTTATCTCGAATCGCTCATCTTCGGACACGAAAAGGGCGCGTTCATCGAAGCGACCGAACGGCGGCACGGCGTGCTGGAGCTGGCCGACGGTGGGACCCTGCTGCTCCGGGAAATTGCGGACCTGCCCGCAGAGCTGCAGACGAAGCTGTTGCGGGCCCTGGAAACCAAGAGCTTCCGGCGAGCAGGCGGCACCCAGGATGTGTCCGTCGACACCCGGCTGATGGTAACGACCCGGCGCGACCTTGCGCCCGAGGTGGAGGCGGAGCGATTCCGGCAGGACCTCTTCTATCGGCTGAGCGTGATGCCGCTCGCGATCCCCGCCCTCAGGGAGCGCAGCACCGATGACCGGGCGGGGCTGATAGCCGCGATTCACGGATCGGTCAGAGGCATCTTTCCCGACGGACCCCCGATGATCACGCCGGATGCGCTGGGGCGGTTGCTGGAATACGCCTGGCCGGGCAACGTGCGGGAGCTGGAGCACGTTATCGAGCGCGCCACGCTGCTCGCCCGGGGCCAGATCGCCATCAACGTCGAGCATCTTCCCGGTGAGTTCCGCGCGCGGCCCGGCATCGGCGACCGGCGGCACACTCCCATGAGCCTGGACGTCCTGGAGCATCAGCACATCGAGCGAACTTTGCGCTACCACGGCGGCAATCGTACCCGAGCCGCCAAGGAGCTTGGCATCTCGCGCGCTACGCTCATCAACAAGATCAAGCTCTACGCCATCACCGATTAGGCCGCTTTGATGTCCAGTCCATACAAGCCACCTCCCCCAACCGATGCGATGATTTGCCGCGCCTGCGGGCGGGAGGAGCGCGCGTCGGAGGGTTATCCCTGCAGCAACTGCGGCACTTTCATCTGCGTAATGTGCTCGCTGCGCGGGGTCACCCTCTGCCGCGCCTGCGAAGCGGAGATGGGCGTGCCGCCCACTCAGGCGTGAAGCGAAAGCTCGTCCTCTTCGATATCGACGGAACTCTCCTGCTCAGCGCCGGCGCCGGGCGGCGGGCGATCCTCGCCGCGCTGGGGGAGCAGGTCCCCAACCTCGCAGCGGTCTCCGACATCCGGTTCGACGGGAAGACGGATCCGCAGATCGTCAGCGAGCTGCTGGAAGCGGCCGGCGATCCCGGGCCCCACGATGCAGCCCGGGTCGTCCTGGTGCTGCAGCGCTACGTCGCGCATCTCGAGAGGGAGCTGGCGGTGCACGGCCATCGTTCCCGCCTGATGCCTGGAATCCCCGCTTTGCTCGACGCGCTCGAGGCGGAACCAGCCGTGATGCTGGGTCTGCTCACCGGCAACATCGCCACGGGGGCGCGGCTCAAGCTTCGCGCAGCCGGGCTCGCGCCGGAGCGGTTCGTGGTGGGCGCCTTCGGCTCCGATCACGCGGAGCGCGCGGCGCTGCCACCCATCGCCGTGCGCCGCGCCGCGCCGCACTTCGGCCGAGTCCCGAGCGGAGCGGAGGTGGTGATCATCGGCGACACCCCGGCGGATGTGAGCTGTGCCGGGTGCATCGGCGCGCGCACGGTGGCCGTCGCGACGGGCGGCTACACGGTAGGGGAGCTTGAGGCGACCGGTGCCCACGTGGTCTTTGCGGATTTCTCCGATCTCGGGCGGGCACGGGAGGCCATTCTATCCTAGAGTGCGAGCTCAAGGCCGCGGTCGCCGATCCGCAAGCGCTGCGAGAACGGCTGCTCGGGGCCGGCGCCCACCCGGGATTTGCGGGCCTGATGCTGGATCGCCGCTTCGATCGCGGCGGAGAGCTGTTTTCCCGTGACGAGGTCTTGCGGCTCCGGGTTTTTCGCGACGCCCAGGGCTCCGAGAAATTCCAGCTCGGCTGGAAGGGTCCCACGGCCGTCACGCGAGAAGGCTATAAGGCCCGGCGCGAGCTGGAATACGAGATCCGCCCGGCCGAGCTGCCTCCGGATGAGCTGCTCAAGGTGCTCGGCTTCGAGGAAATTCATCGCATCGACCGCTACGTGGAGTACTTCCTCCTGGGCAGCGCAGCCATTCGCCTGGAGTGGTATCCCCGCATGGACGTCCTGATCGAGATCGAAGGTGATGCCGCGGCGATCGAGGCGGCGCTCCTCGCCAGCGGGTTGCCGCGCTCCGACTTCAGCGCCGATCCGCTGGCGGCATTCGCCGCCCGCTACGCTGCACGCACCGGCCGGCCCGCGGTGCTGGCGCTGACGCAAGGGGACGGCGAGCCACCCTCCTGGGAATCGCGATGAGCGGAGTCGGGACATTGCCTGAGCTGGGACCATTGCTCGGCCGGCTGCTCACGCCGCCGGCCGAGCCATCCGCCGCGCTCGCGAACCTCGAGACCGTTCGGCTCGAGCTACTCGGCTCCCTCTTCCAGAAAGCCGGTGCCGCTCGGGCGCTGCTCGCCGCCGGCGATGAGTCCGGCGCGCGCGCCGCCGTCGGTCCGGCGGTATGGGTCGAGCTCTGGGAGCAAGCGGTGTCGGGTGCCGCCCGCGGCGTCGCGGTGGAGCAGGAACGGCGGCTCCGCGACGCGGCGAGGTTGTCGCGCTATCCCGCCAAGCGGCTCGCTGCCGCACTGCCCGATAGCGAGGAGCGCCGACTACTGGCGGGCCGCCTGTCGGCCGCCGGGAGCGGACTCGAGGAGGCCGTGCTGCTATTGGGCGACGACTCCCGGCCCTGGCCGGAAGCCTTGCGACGGGTGTCCGGAGAGCTGCAGGCTGCCTGGGATCGGCTGACCGCCACCGCGCAGCATGAAATCGCCAAGGCCGAGCTTCGGGCAGCAGAGATTCGTTCCTGGCGCCGCCCGTGGCTGCCACTCTTGATCGCGGGGACAATTCTGCTTGCGGCCGCGCTCTGGCTCGGTCTCGTGCTCGGAGGCTATTTGCGGGTTCCCGGGTGGCTCGCGCCGTTCGCGAACTGGGTCTGGAACCTCTAGATGGCGGTTCTGGGACTCGGGATCGATCTTGTTGAAGTGAGCGACGCACAGCGATTGCTCGATCGCTGGGGTGAGCGTCTGCTCCGCCGGGTGCTTACCGAAGCTGAGCGAGCTTACGTCCTCCGGTTTCCTCGTCCCGCCAAACATCTCGCGGTCCGGCTCGCCGCCAAAGAGGCGGTCTACAAGGCGTTGCAGGGTCTGCCAGGCTCGCGGGAAATCGGCTGGCGTGATATCGAGGTCGAACGGAGCACGGAGGGCCGGCCCAGCATCCGGCTCAACGGCGATGCTGTAGCGATCGCCCGGTCGGCCGGAGTGCGCCAGATCTCGCTCTCGCTTTCCCATACACAAAACACCGCCGGGGCAGTGGCTCTCGTCGAAGGCGAGTGACCGCCGGTGGAATTCCGACTAAAACAGTCTACTTTAGGTCGAATGCACTCCCGTTGGTGGAGATTCGTCCTCGTTTTTCTGGTGACGGCCTCCGCACCCCCCCCGCTGCTGGCCCAGGGAGCGGCCACGGCCCGGCGGCTGGCCACGACCGTGCAGCTTGCCGCGGAGGAGTACCGGCTGGGTGTGCAGGACGGCCGTATCATCGCAGCGGCGGAAGTCGAGGAGACCCGGCTGTTTCTGGCGGAGGCCCGGCGCGGTGCGTCTCGGCTGCCGGAACGGGCGGCGGCTCAGGTAACGTCCGGTCTCGACCAGCTCGATGCGATGGTCGCACGGCTGGCCGACCCGGATTCCGTGGACCGGCGGGTCTCGACGCTCCTCACCGCTCTGGCGAGCCAGCTCAAGATCGAGCTGGATGAGATCCCGGCCGAAGTGCCGTCGCTCGCGCGGGGTCGCGAGATCTATCAAACCACGTGCGCAAGCTGTCATGGCGCCGCCGGGCGGGGCGATGGCCCGCAGGCTGCGGCGCTTTCGCCCCCGCCGGCCAACCTCGCCGATCCCGCCGCGCTCGCCGGCAGCTCCCCGCTCGATTTCTATCGCCGCATTACGGTCGGAACGGCGGGAACCGCGATGGCCCCCTATGAGCACATCCTCTCCGCCAAGGATCGCTGGGCGGTAGCGCTCTATTCCTCGGTGCTCCGGCTGCCCCGACCGGGCGCGCGGGTGCCGGCGCAATTGCGCTCGTTTGCCACGACCGCCCGGATGAGCGACGCCGAGGTGCTCGCCGCGCTGGGACCCGCCGCGACTGCCGCGGACCTGGCGGCAGTACGGACGCTCCCGAGCCAGCCGGCCGGGGCCATGGGGGCGGTGTTTGCCGCGGTGCGCAGGCAACTCGACAGCGCGTACGGGCTGGCGCGGCGAGGCTTGGCGGACGAAGCGCGCACGATGGCGATGGACGCCTATCTGAGCTTCGAGCGAGTCGAGCGGGAGCTCCTCGTGAAGGATCCCAAGCTGACCTCTCAGATCGAGGCGGCATTCGCCAGCCTGCGGACCCGTGCCGGATCGGGGGCGACTCCCGAGCAGCTCGGCGGGATCCGGGAGGATCTGGCTCGCGCACTCGAGCGTGCAGAGCGAACCATCGGGGACCGGCCGCCAGCTTCCGGCCTCTTCATGCAGTCGTTCGTCATCCTGGTGCGCGAAGGGCTGGAGGCGATCCTGGTCATCGGCGCCCTGATGGCTTTCCTGGTACGAACCGGCAACGCGCATCGCCGGCGTGACATCCATCTCGGCGTGGGTGCCGCCATCCTGATGAGCCTGCTGACCGCGGCGGCGCTGGAAACCGTGTTCGCGCTTTCGCCCGCGCACCAGGAAGGCCTCGAGGGGGCCGTGATGCTGCTCGCGATGGTGACGCTGTTCTACGTGAGCTACTGGCTGCTTTCCAAGCTCGAAGTGGCCAAATGGAATCGCTTCGTCCGCGGGAGGATCGAAAGTGCCCTGTCGCGCGGGTCGGCGCTGGCGCTCGCCTCGGTCGCCTTCCTGGCGGTGTACCGCGAGGGATTCGAGACCGTGCTCTTCTACAAAGCCCTGGCTGTCTCTGGAGGGGGGGGAGGCGGCGCGGGCGACTGGGTGCCGATTGGGCTGGGGATTCTGGGTGGCGCGGGGGTGCTGGCGGGCGTATACGTCGCCATCAACCGCTTTGGGGTGCGGCTCCCCCTCAAGCCCCTTTTTGGAGTGACCAGTGCGCTGCTCTACTACATGGCGTTCGTGTTTGCGGGGAAGGCCGTCGCGGAGCTGCAGGAAGCTGGGGTACTCCCCCTGACGCCGGTCGGCTGGGCTCCCCGGGTGCCCGGAATGGGGATCTATCCCACCATGGAATCGCTGGCCCTGCAGGGGCTGCTGCTCCTGCTGGCGCTCATCGGGCTGGTCTGGGTCTTTGGAGTCGAACCGCGACGCCTGCGCGCGGCGCCGGTCGTTCCGGAGGTGGCGCCCGAGCCGACGCGAAAGACCGAAGGGGAGACGGAGCCGGAGCAAGAGCTGCTGCACTCGATCGACCGCATCGAGGCGGATCTCGCGGAAGTGCGCTCGGAGCTCGAGCGGATGCGGGAGCGGGTTATTCCCGAGGACGCGACAGGTATGGACCGGGGTCGACCACACCCGCGCTCTTGAACCGGGTCAAGAGCACGCCGCCGACAAGAATAATGGCCAGCGCCGTGAGCTGAGCGAGCGTAAGAGGGCCGAGCAGGCGGTCCGACTTGGCCCGCACGAACTCGACGAGGAAGCGCTCTGCACCGGCGAGCACCAGGTAAAGTCCGAAGAGCCAGCCAGTGCCGTGGGTGTGCTTGCGCAGCCGCCACAGCAGCATGAACACGGCGATCATTGCGATGGTCTCGTACAACTGGGTGGGATGTACCGCGAGCACCGTCTCCGGGGAAACACCCGGCTGCAGCGGGACCTGGAAGTCCCGCGCCAAAGCCTCCGCCGTGGTGGGAGGAATCCCCTGGGGAAACTTGACTCCCCAGGGCAGTGTGGTCGGAACCCCGTAGTCGTCGCCCACCAGGAAGCAGCCGACCCGACCCAGCGCATAAGCGGCGGCCAGTGCGGGAGCGGTGAGCTCCATGGTCCACTGCATCGGGACCTTGAGCCGCCAGCCGTTGAGCAGCACGACGGCTACCCCGCCGATGAAGCCGCCATACCAGACCAGACCACCGCGACTGAAGAGGGAGCTCAGCTCACCGGTCGCGGCGACGTACCAGAGCTTCGCGCCCAGCACGCCGCCGATGACTGCCGCGACGGTCATGTCGGCTGCGTAGTCGTGCCGCAGCTTTCGCTCGTGGAGATCGTGGTCCATGAGCCAGCCTCCGACCAGGAAGCCGACCATGAGCATGATCCCGTAGCCGGTGACGTTGAGCGGGCCGAGGTGAAAATTGAAGGGATAGATCGTGGTCATGAG
>DASYTT010000083.1:0-8329 GCA_036002045.1 Gemmatimonadales bacterium | reverse complement strand
CGACTCTTAGTGACGACACCGTTTTCAATCTTGTGACGCGCGTCGGCGAAAGGCGCAAACATCTTGTCCTTAGGGTCGTCGATGAGGATGTTGCGGTCAGACAGGTAGAGAATTCGTGGGCGCCGGACTTCACCAGCTCGGCTCCAACGCGCTGCCGTCAGCTTCCAGCAGATTTGAAAGGCGACGAGCGTCTTGCCGGTACCCGTGGCCATCGTGAGCAAGACCCGCCGCTTCCCCTTCGCAATTGCCTGTACCGTGCGGTTGACCGCGGTTTCCTGGTAGTATCGGAGGGCTTTGCCGGTAAGTACATACGTTGGTGCAAGGATCCGCTCGCTTGCCTCGCCCGTGAGTTTCTCGCCTGCTGTTAACCGCTGCCAGAGCTCAGCTGGGCTAGGAAAATCGGCGATCCCCCTTTCGCGCCCAGTCAGATAGTCAAACTCGATGATGTCGTATCCATTCGTCGCATATGCGAACTTCAAGCCGAGAAGCTCGGCATAGTCCTTTGCCTGTTGAAGTCCATCGTGTGCAGACTTGTAGCTGGCCTTGGCCTCAACAACTGCAATAGCGATGTCGCTTCGGTAGCGAAGCAAATAGTCAACCCGCTTGCCGGGCCGCCGGAATCCTTTACGACCTGTGACGACAATCCGCCCGTCCGTAAAGGTGACCTGCTCGCAGATCTGACAGGGCCCGGTATCCCATCCGGTCTCCTGCAGTTTCGGAACAACGAACGTCCGACAGGTGTCCGCTTCACTCAGCATGGCGTGGCGCCCATCTCGGTCGTGAGGAGAACCGGGGCCACCTGCGGGAGGCGGGCGGTCGCCACGGCCAGCATACATACGACCAGGATCGCATACCCAATCCTACCGTAAAGGCCCGACTCGGCTAGATGCAGCTACTTGGGCCGGGCTCCACCCACATCGGCCGGTGACGACAAATAGTACCTCAGGTACCGCTTGAACACGGCGTCCCCTGCTCTTCCTGAGGTCGGGAAAGACCGCGCCGTCGTAGTCGATCACTCCGACCTTGCACCAGCCACGCCCGGGTCGTCGGCGGCAGCATCGCCATCTGGTCGTAATTGCTGTCCGACGCGATGCAGGACCCGATCTCGCTCGAGTGCGGCGGGATCACCAGGCCGCCGCTCCGGAGCGCCGCCCGCCACCCCGTTGCTGCCGGGTTTCGGCATGTTGAAGTCGCCCAGCGCGATCAGCTCCCGGGCCCCCGCGTAGCGCGACTTGGTCCGGAGCGCGGTCCAGCGGGCCGCCGCAACCGTCTCCAGCGTGCGCCGCTCCACGTCCCGCGGCGACTCCGACCCGTAGTAGAGGTGCACGTTCACCAGCTGCACGCTGAGCGGGGTGCCGTTGAGCCGGAAGCTCGCCAGATAGGGGCTCCGGTCGAACCCCGCGAACTTCTGCCGGATCCCCTCACACCGCGCCGCCCCGACCCGCGAGGGGGCGGCACGGAGATCTCACCGATCTCGTCCAGCCGAGCCAGCTTCCTGCCGTTTGCCCACTCTTTCATGCCGTCGTAGCCCGACTCTTGGCTTCAAGTCGGGTGTTTATGGTTAGCGCGAATCTCATGACTTCCTTAGCTCGGTGAGGAGGCTGTCATGAAATACAAGGTTGCGTTGAAGCGCAGCGAGGAAGGATTCAGCGTGTCCGTCCCCGGCTTGCCGGGCTGCTGGTCGCAGGGGGCCACGGAGGCGGAAGCCCTGGCAAGCATCCGGGAAGCCATTAGCGAGTACTTGGCCGTTCGGGACGACATGCTCAGGGGCACCGAGGTGCCAGAGGTCGAGGTCGCTCGAACGGTGCCGAAGGTTCCAGGCGTCCGATGGAGCCAGAATCATCACTATCCCTCGCCATGACCCGATTAATGCGTTCACGATGGGACGCATCGTTCGAGATGCCGGCCGCACCGTGTAGGAGTTGCGCCGATCACCCTCGCATTACCGCCGTCGAAGTCCGCGCCCACTGGCCTCCCACCATTACTTCTTAGGGGTTGGCGCGGGTGCCGCGGATGCGCGCGGATTGTTGGTTGCTCCTGCAGGTATCGCGCCTCCGCGGGGTCAGTGGCTAATGGAGAATACGATCAGCGCTTCAATCCAATGCTCGGGACCTTCACGGTCGGTAAAATCGCGAGGAAGCAGATCGATCAAAACGTAGTGCAGGGAACGATCGTAGCCTGCCTCGATCTCGCGATATTCGCTTTGGGCGGTCTCTCCTGGGCGCGAGACTTTGAGAAACCCTCGAATCGAGCCACCCGCCTGCATGGCTTCGGCGAATCGCCGCGGAAGCTCAAGGTATATACTGGAACCTGTCGAAGGGACCTTGCGGCCGGTAGCAACCCTGACGGCAACCGGTAAGAGCTGTGCTGGCGCAGCCCGGTGACTATATGGCCTGACGACAATCCCCTCTGGAAGCGGGAGCAGCTCGAGCGACACGGCTTGCGGAGCCGGCAGGACACCCGGACGGAAGGCCGCGATGCCGGGTATCACCAGGGCTTCACCGACGCCACGAACCTGTCCAACGACGCGGACAGGACGAAACGATGGATCCGGCAGCTGCCAGTCCAGGGTCGTGATGGGTGCCGGAGCGGCGGCAGGTCCGAATGTCACCAGGCGACTCACCGCTGAATCGAGGCTTACCCTGGCATGCCGGAGATGGCACTCTGCCTGGCTGCTGTCAGCTAGCGCTTGCTCCTGGGGAAATGACAGCACGGCGTCAAAAAGAAACGCACCGACCGAATCGGTTTGGCGTCGCATGCTGAAGTAGGGTTCGTTGTAGCCGCAGCTGAAATCGAGCGTCCCCCCCCTGAGCGGCATGCCGCCTCGCGTCAGGTGTCCGACTACACGGGCGTGGGCGGTGGGCCAGGATTCCGCGGGATTCTTCTCGGAGGGCCGGCAGGTTCCTACCGTGTCCCGGCGCTCGGGGGGAGGCTGGTCCGGAGCAGGCAAGAACTGCTCAGGCCTGCGCTCCTCCTCACGCTCCTGTCTGCTGAGGCTGCGCCCCAAGGTGATGTTGCCCAGGTCGAGCTGACCGTGCTCGGGTGCAACAAACCGGAGTATCCTGACCATTGCCGCGCGAGTTCGGATCAGAAGCTCGTAGCATTGCTGGGCTCCCTCGGCTCGGATGACGAAATTGCCCAAGTCGTCGGCAATGGTGCCGACTCGGAGCGCTGGGATCGAGACCACCGCAGCAGGGTAGCCGAATTCACGAACGAAGACCCGTCCCTTAATCTCCCAGCTCTGCCCTTGAGCGCCGCTCTGCGCCGCGGCGAGCAGAAGCAGTGGAAGCGCTGCGTTGCGTATCATGCGGCCCCCTGCAGGATGCGCCCCGCATGGATTGCAAGATCCCGGCCGGGGCGCGCCAGCTTGCAATGCCTTCCCGTGACGCAAGCCGCTGTGGCGCCGAGCGCTCTAGCCCCGGTTGTGTCAGATGGACACGCGTCCCAGAGACAAGCCTCCAGAATCCAGTATTAAGGTCACAATCTGTGACCTTAAAGCGCGGCGTCCATTTCGGTTGTTAGACCTCGTCGAGGGTCTTATCGACTCGAACTCGAGTTCTCGGACATCAATGGAACAAGCACTCAATCCAATTGCCACAGGATCGATCCGCGGGACCACCCGTTTCCGCGGCATCCGCGTTTCTAGCAAATGATCTCAGCACCGCGGGTTATGGCTCGCCGGCGCGCGAAACGGTTGTCGAATCGGCTTGCCGGTTGTCTACCGTGAGGGATGCCGAATTGCGGTTTCTCCTGCCGAGCCGATAGCTTATGGTCATGCCTCTCGTGGTTCCGCGCTACACGCTCAGCGATCTCGCTTCCTTCCCGGACGACGGAAGCCGCTACGAGCTGCTCGACGGCTTACTGCTGGTGACCCCGGCGCCCGCTCTGCCACATGAGCGCGTAGTTGCTCGAATCGTTCGGGCGCTGACCGGATACCTCCCTGCCGACCTCGCCGAGGTTTTTGCACGAGGATCGGTAGAGGTCGAACCCAACGTGCATCTGGAGCCTGATGTCCTGGTGGTCCCGTCAGGCGAGCTGGCGGCGAGAACCAGCTCGGACGCCCGCTGGACGGACATTCGGCGCTGGTGGCTCGCGGTCGAGGTCTCGGGAGAGGGTTCGAGCCTTTACGACCGCGACTACAAGGGGCCTGCCTATCTCGCCCTGGGTGTCCGAGAAATGTGGCGGGTGGATCTCCGGGAGCGTTGTGTCTTCGTCTCCCGCCCCGGGGTCTCGGAGGTAAGACATGCCGACGTCGTCGCCTGGCATCCCGCCGAGCGGCCCGAGCCGCTGCTGCTCACGGTGCCGGAGCTGTTCAACTCACCTTCCTCCCCTCGAGCACCCTATTCGGCTACTTAACCCGCACCCGTAGCGCTCCGCGAACCGCGTCAGATATACAGGATCGCGCAGCTGCGCCCGACCCCAACCGGGTCGGTGGGCTCGCCGCCCTAGCGATCGACCATTCGTTGCGAGCCCTCGGAATAACGCGCGCCGTGAACCTCTGACGCGACCGCGTCGATTTCCCTGAGCTCCTCGGGGGTGAGGGCCAGCGCCACCGCGCCCAGGTTCTCCTCCAGCCGGTGCAGCTTGGTCGTACCGGGAATCGGCACGATCCAGGGCTTCTGCGCCAGTATCCACGCCAGCGCAATCTGCGCCGGGGTCGCCTGCTTCCGCTCGGCCAGCCCCCGCACCCGCTCCACCAGCGCCTGATTCGCCCTGCGGTTCTCCGCCGAGAAGCGCGGTACCGTGTTACGGAAATCGCCGCTGGCGAAGCTCGTCGTCTCGTCGATTTTGCCCGTGAGGAACCCGCGCCCCAGCGGGCTGAACGGCACCAGGCCGATGCCCAGCTCCTCTAGCACAGGGAACACCTTTTCCTCGGGCTCCCGCCACCACAGGGAGTATTCGCTCTGCAGCGCGGTAACCGGATGCACCGCGTGTGCGCGCCGGATCGTTCCGCTGCCCGCCTCCGAAAGACCGAAGTAGCGCACCTTCCCCTGCTGGATCAGCTGCTTCACCGCTCCGGCCACATCCTCGATCGGCACCTTCGGGTCGACACGGTGTTGATAGAGCAGGTCGATCGTCTGGATCTTGAGCCGCTGGAGCGACGCATCGACCACTTCACGAATGTGCCCGGGCCGGCTGTCGAGACCTTCTCCGCCGATGACGAACCCGAACTTGGTCGCGATCGCCACCTGATCGCGAAACGGCGCGAGCGCCTCGCCCACCAGCTCCTCGTTGGTGAACGGGCCATACACCTCGGCCGTGTCGAACAGGGTGACCCCGCTCTCGAAGGCGGTGCGGATGAGCCGGACGCCCTCTTGTCGATCGACCGGTGGGCCATAGCCGAAACTCAGCCCCATGCAGCCGAGGCCGAGGGCGGAAACTTCCAGGCCCTGTCGTCCCAGTTTGCGTTTCTGCATTCCAGGCCCCGCCTTTTCGAAGGCAACCCGTCGCTGACCAAGATAAGTTGCTCGCTGAGCCTCTTGATGGAAACGTCCGGAATCCGGAGCTTTTCAGAACCAACGAGGGCGTTTCTCCAGGGATAACCATGCGCCAGGCAAGCCGGCCCCATATTCGATCAGGTGTCTCGCTCTGGCTCGGCATTCTTGCTGCCGGGCCGCACTGGGCGAACGCGCAGGCCTAGAGCTGCAACGAGTACAAGCCCGGAGCGACTCCTTCGTGCACCCGGGACCTCGATCGGCGGAGGATTGGGTTCTCGAATCCCGCCGGCTAAGCCGCGGGCTTGAGAGGCGCCGTGGGAGGTGACGCCGGGCCCGGGAATGCTTTCGGCTTCCGGGGTGGCCGAGGCCCGGGCGGCCTGGCCGGACCCAGCAGGCCCTCTCGCGCGAGCTGCGCCCCGATCCGCTGGCCCTGTTCCGCGGTGAGCACACCGGAAGCGACGCGCTCCGCGAGCTCCTCGAGCTTAAGGTCGGTCTCGTGTTTATCCCGGGCGTGGCGCAGCTCGGTGTCGAGCTTCCAGCCGAATTTCCAATGCAGCAGCTTCTGGATCCCGACGCCGCTCAGGGTGCAGAAGGGCACCGTGAGACTGAGCAGCCAGATAGGGATACGAGGATTGACCGTGTAGTGCAGGAGGCCGGTGAGGGCCAGGCCGCCCGACAAGCCGAGCAGCGCACCCACCGGCAGGGAGCGGGAGGTCTTGGCGACGTCCAACGCCGAGCCCATGAGCGACGAGGGCCAGGTAGATGGAGCAGGCGCTTTGGCCATCGGGTCTCCCTCCTTTCCGGTACTGCAGCGGCCGAGAATGCATCGGGCATGCCAGCGACCTAACACGCGGCGGGACGCGGTCTTGTCGGGGCGGATGGGGAGCAGCTGTCGCCCGGCCCGACAGGACGGTGTCCCAGGGCGGAGACAGCGCCATTCGGGCGCCATTGGTCGCCATTGGGGATCCAGACGGCGCCATTGGGGCGCCAGATGACGCCATTGGATGCCATTAGACGCCATTCGAGGGCGATTTCGGGGGTTCAGGGCCTTAAACGGGCGCTCAAATGGCTCGTACTCGGGTGGAGTGACCCTCGGTCGCGGCGTTTGGGTTATCCTCCCGCCGAGCCTACGTTGTATGGTCTCGGCGGACCCTTTCACGAGTCTCCGCCGATGCCGGTTACTGGGAAGTTCTCCAAGCTCTTTTACGATCGCCTCGGAGAACAGGTGGCTAATGAGCTCGTGGATTGGTTGAATCAGGTGGACGCTGCATATCGAGCAGATTTGCGCGAGCTGAATGAGCTCAATTTCGCTCGGTTCGACGCGAAGCTCGAGCAGCGCATCGCCGAACTGCGAGCCGAGACACGCGAAGGCTTCGCAAGCCTGCGAGAGCACCTCGCCGGGCAGCTTGCCGGCCTTGAAACCAAGCTGGAGCGGCGGCTCGGCGAGCAGAGCCGTTGGTTCATCGCAGCGTGGGCGGTGCTCTTGGCCGGAGTAATTGGCTTGTGGCTTAAAGCCTGAAGCGCCGGTCGACTCGCCAGCTGAGTCGGTAGCCCGACCGTCGTTCGCGAAGAGCTGGTCCGCTACCCGCGTTTGCGATCCCGCGGCTAATCACGGTGGTACCTTCGCGATTCCCTCTCGAAGCTCGACCGGTACGTGCTGCAGATTGATCCGGATCCGGGTCCAGGTTGAATAGCGCCCCCGCATCGCATCCACCAGCACATCAGCGGGCTCGAGGTGCCCGACCACCGCTGGATGAGCGGTCTTCCAGCGCTCGAGCTCCGCTAGCGCATCCTCCTTCTTTTTCGCTCGCGCGATCTCGATGAGCGGATGTTTTTCCGCGCGGGCGCGCGCCTTGGAGGGCTGCACCCGTGCGGGCTCGCCGGCCTGCTTCCGGTAGTGCGGCGGCCAGGGCGCATCGCCCTGACCCTCCCGTTCCTGGCGGGCCGACAGCTCGAGCAGCGCCTCCAGCGATCCCGCATGCCGATCGATCGCCGCATGAGGATCGCCGATCCCGGCGAACCGCTTGGGGACCGTAACGAGCGTGAGCTCGGCGGGGTCGCAGGTAGCGAGCTCATCCCAGCCGAGCGGCGCGGACACGCGCGCATCCCTGGTGGGGCGCACCGAGTAAGCCGAGGCGACGGTGCGGTCCTTGGCGTTCTGGTTGTAGTCGACGAAGACGCCGTGGCGCTCCTCCTTCCACCATTTACTGGTTGCGAGCTTTGGCACGCGGCGCTCCACCTCGCGCGCCAGCGCCAGCGCCGCGCGGCGGACCTCGGGAAATTCCCAGCGCTGCTCGATCCGCACCAGCACATGCAGCCCGCGCGAGCCCGAGGTCTTGAGCCAGCCGCGGAGCCCGAAGTCAGCGAGGGTGGCCTCGACGGTGCGGGCCACTTCTCTGAGCTGGCTCCACGCGACGCCGGGCACCGGATCGAGATCCACCCGGAGCTCGTCGGGATGGTCGAGCTCTTCCGCGCGCACCGGATGCGGGTGCAGCTCCAGGCAGGCGAGGTTGGCGAGCCAGGCCAGCGCTGCCGCGTCGCGCGGGACCACCTCTTCGGCGGTCCTTCCCGAGGGAAATTGCAGCGCGACGACCTCGATCCACTCGGGACGAGAAGCGGGCGCCCGCTTCTGGTAGAAGAACTCCCCGCCGACACCATGCGGATAGCGGACCAAGACGTTGGGGCGCCCGCCGGCGCCGCGGAGCGCCCCGTCCGCGACAGAGAGGTAGTAACGGGCGAGGTCGAGCTTCGTGTGACCAGGTCCCGGGAAGAGGACCTTGTGCGGGTTAGTGATGGTGACCTCGCGCCCGGCGACCTCGAGACGCTCGGGCTCCCCATCAGCGGCGGGTCGTGCTGGCTTGCGTGGCGGCATGGTGGAACGATAGCGAGGA
>DASYTT010000082.1:0-7668 GCA_036002045.1 Gemmatimonadales bacterium | reverse complement strand
AGCCAACGCCGGGTGAGCGGCCCCGCGCGATCCGGGTCTTCGTTTCCTCGACGTTCCGCGATATGCAGGCAGAGCGCGAAGAGCTGGTCAAACGGGTGTTCCCCCAGCTCAGAAAGCTCTGCGAAGCCCGCGGGGTCACCTGGGGCGAGGTAGATCTCCGCTGGGGCATCACCGACGAGCAGAAAGCGGAAGGCAAGGTCCTCCCGATCTGCCTCGCCGAGATCCACCACTGCCGGCCCTATTTCCTGGGCATCCTGGGCGAGCGCTACGGCTGGGTACCCGAGGAATTGCCGAGCGGCGTGTCCGAGCGTGAGTCGTGGCTCGCGGAGCACCGTGAGAAATCGGTGACCGAGCTGGAGATGCTGCACGGCGTCCTCAATAACCCGGCGATGGCCGAGCACGCCTTTTTCTACTTGCGGGCCCCCACGTACGTCCAGGCGCTGCCCGCAGCGGACCGTGCAGCCCATCGGGAAGCGCCCGACCCAGGGGAGATCGCCCGCTTCGGCGCGGCAGCCGCGGAGCGGCGCGCGGCGGACCGCCGGGCGAAGCTCGACGCGCTCAAGGAGAAGATCCGCTTGAGCGGTTTGCCGGTGCGCGAGGGCTACGCCGACCCCAAGGCACTCGGTCGGCTGGTGCTGGCCGACCTCACCGCGGTGATCGAGCGGGCCTTTCCCGCGACCGCCGAGCCCGATCCATCGGCGCGGGAAGCCGCCCTGCACGAGGCCTTCGCCCGGGTCCACGCCGCGGGTTATGTCGGTCGTCAGGCCTACTACGACCGGCTCGACGCGCAGGCAGCCGGCGACGGACTTCCGTTGGTCGTGGTGGGCGACGCCGGCTCGGGCAAGTCCGCGTTGCTCGCCAACTGGGTGGTCCGCTACCGCGCCACCCATCGCGGCGTTCCGGTGCTCGCCCACTTCATCGGCGCGAGCCCGGAGAGCACCGATTGGCGTGCCATGGTGCGCCGCCTGCTGGGCGAGCTCGGGCGAAGTCTGGGGGTGACTCTGGAGGCGCCGGACGATCCCGCGGCCCTCCGGCAGGCGCTCGCCAACGCGCTCGGCCGGGTGGCGGCGCGCCCTCGCGCGCGCCTGATGCTCGTGGTGGACGGTCTCAATCAGCTCGAGGATCGCGACGGCGCGCCCGATCTTGCCTGGCTTCCGGCCACCCTGCCGCCGGCGCTGCGGCTCATCGTGTCCACGCTCGACGGACGGCCGCGTAAGGCGGCCCGCAGCCGGAAGTGGCCGGAGCTCGTGATCGAACGGCTCGAGTCCGCCGAGCGGCGGCTCCTGATCGAGGAGCATCTGGGACATTACCGGAAGCGGCTGAGCGGGGAGCTGGCCGAGCTGGTGGCGAATGCGCCGGAGAGCGGTAACCCGCTCTACCTCCGCCTGCTGCTCGAGGAGCTCCGGCTCTGGGGGGATCACCAGTCGCTTCCGGCGCGGGTCCGACACTACCTCGCCGCGCGCGACGCGGTCGCCCTCTTCGAGCGGATTCTGGCACGCTACGAAGCGGATTTCGAGGGCGACCGGGCGCGCCTGGTGCGCGACGCGATGACGCTCTTCTGGGCGGCGCGGCGCGGGCTCGCCGAGGCGGAGCTACTGGAGCTGCTCGGCCCCAGGGGGGAGCCGCTTCCGGGTGCCTACTGGGCCCCGCTCCACCTCGCCGCTGAGCGCGCCCTGATCACCCGCTCAGGCCTGCTCGCCTTCTCGCATGACTACCTGCGCGAGGCGGTGCGGACGCGCTATCTGCCGAATGAACGGAGCCGGCGCGCGGCGCATCTTCGGCTCGCGGAATACTTCGCCAGGCGCCAGCTCGGCGAGCGGAAGCTGGAGGAGCTCCCCTGGCAGCTCCTCCAAGCCGGCGAGTGGCGTCGCCTCGCGGAGACCTTGGAGGACGGGGTCTTCTTCCTGGCTGCCTGGCGGAGGAATTCGTTCGAAGTCAGAGAGCTCTGGACCGCGCTGGAAGCAGGTTCCACCGAGCGCATCGCCAGCAGCTACGCGCGAATCAGGCAGCATCCCGGTGAGCAGGAGGATGCCGCCTGGAGCGTCGCGGAGCTGCTCCAGGCGACGGGGCATCTCGCCGAGGCGCTCGAGCTGTGGGAGCGGCTCGCCGTGCACTACGAGCGAACCGGCGACCGGGCCAACCTGGTGGTTGCGCGGGGCAACGCGGCCCGCATTCTCGAGATCCGCGGTGAGCTCAGGCGGGCCCTCGAGCTCCACGGGGAGGCGGAGCGGCTCTTCCGGGCGATGCAGGCCAAGGACGGACTCGCGCGCGCGCTCGGCAACCAGGCCAACCTGTTGCGCGCGTTAGGCGATCCTGCGCGGGCGCTCGAGCTTCACCGGCAGGAGGAACGGCTCTACCGGGAGCTCCACAGCGAGGTCGGGCTGCAGGGGAGCCTGGGCAACCAGGCGATCCTGCTTCGCAACCTGGGCGAGAGCGACGCTGCGCTTCGCCTGCTCGAGGAGCAGGAACGGCTCTGCCGGGGGCTCGGCGAGTTGGATGGCCTGGCCATTGCGCTCCGAAACCGGGCTGACCTTCTCGCTGGTGGTGGGGACCTCAGTGCCGCGAGCCGATTGCTCGAGGAAGCGGAGGGAGTGTTCCGCCGCCTCGGAAACGGAGAAGGTGCGGCCGCTTGCGTCGCGAGCCGCGGCGAGTGGCTGCTCGCGCGAGGAGACCTCGAGGGTTCCTTGCGGCTCCACTGTGAGGCGGAACGTCTGTTCGAGGCCCTCGCAGACAGGGCGGGAGTAGCGCGGGCGGTGGGGAACCGCGCCGCCGCGCACCTCCAGCGGGGCGAGCTCGAACAGGCCTGGTCGCTGCTCGGCCAGCAGGAGCGGCTCTCCACCGAGCTCGGGGATGAGGAAGGCCTGGCCAACTGCATCGGCAATCAGGCGCTGGTCCGCCTCGCCCGCGGCGACTTGCATGACGCGTTCCGGCTGCTCCGGCGCCAGGAGGAGATCCGCCGGCGCCACGGCGATCGTGGGGCGCTCGCCGCCTGCCTCGGCAACCAGGCCGTCGTGCTCAAGGATCTCGGCGATAGCGAGCGAGCCCTCACGCTTCACCGGGAGGAAGAGCGGATCTGCCGAGAGATCGGTGACCGGCGGCAGCTCTGCAGCAGCCTGCTGAACCTGGCGGTGCTCCAGCGACGGCGCGGCGAGCTCGGCAGCGCGGACTCCTTGCTTGCCGAGCAGGAGGACTTATGCCGGCAACTGGGGAACCAGAACGCGCTGCAAGCCGGTCTCGGCGAGCGCGCGCTGGTGCTCCATGCGAGGGGCGACATCGCCGGAGCCCGGCGGGCGCTGGAGCAGCAGGAGCGGATGTGCCGGGAGCTGGGATTCGTGGAAGGTCTGATTAAGTCGCTCAACAACCAGGCCGGATTGATCTTCAAGACGCAGGGTCCCTCCGGACGAATGATTCCTTTACTCGACGAGGCATATTCGCTCGCCGCCCGGCACGGCTTTGCGCAGCTGGCCGAGCATGTGGCCTGGCTGCGCTCCCAGGTGCACTGAGGGACCGTGGGAGAAAGTCTGTCGACGCGATGAGCTAAGCGGCAAGCGGCGGATCTCTCAGGCTCCCAGGACGGGGAAGCCTTCCCGCCGGGCAGCAGTGGCCAGCGCTTGGTCGAGTGTCACGAACGGAAGGGTTTTCGGGTCGAAGTCCGCCAGCACGATCGCGGCTGCCAGCTGCAGCGCGTCCGCCGCGCGCAGCGGATGCAGCTGCAGGACGCGGATAGCCTGTTCGCGCACCCGCTAGAGAGGGGGAACTTCCGTCCAACTCCTGCCCGCCTCAACGAGCCGCTCCCATGCGACTCGGCTTCCCGCCTCATTCAGGCGCTGCTCCCGCTCCAGCCGGGCCAGTGCGGAACCGCATTCGACCGGCGTCGCCCACCAGACCGCGGCTGCGGGGTCTTCGCGGAGGAGCGCGCTCAACTCCTCGCTGCGATGCTCGGGCAGCAGCAGAGGGAGCAGAGCCGACGAGTCCCAGAACTTCAGCGGCCCTCCCGACGCTCGGCCAGCAACAGGTCTACGGGACTCGGGCCCGGCCCCAGCTCGGGCCAGGGAAGTTCCAGCCATTTGGCACTCGGCGCGCGTTCCGGCAACTTTGCCAGTCCTTTATGCGCCAGACTGAGCACCCGGGCCGGAACTCCGCGACCCAACCGGACCGGGACCAGCTGGGCGACGGGGACTCCGTGGTCGGTGATCAGCACGGATTCGCCACCCTGGACTTCCTTGACGAGCGCGCTGAGGCGATTCTTGGCACTGGAAATGGATTCTGCTCGCATCTGGCTATTATAGCCAGATTAAGATGGCCAATCAAGAGCATTTCCGCGTTCTGGAGCGGCTGCCGTCAAGCGGGAAGTACGGCTCCCGAATCGCTTGCGAAATTTTTCACAAGCCTCTAATTTCCGCTGGTTATGACGTCCCCCCCCGAAACCCCGGAACAGTCCATCGGGAAGGGGTATAAGTACCTCACTGCGGGGCTGCGGTTCGCCGGCGGGATCGTGGTGTTCCTGTTCGCGGGCCTGCTGCTCGACGGCTGGCTGCACACCACGCCGCTCTTCCTGCTGGTGGGGACGTTCGCGGGGGCGGGGCTGGGGTTCGTGAGCGTGTACCGGGAGCTCATCGCGGATCCGGCGAACCGGCCGACCTGGAAGAGGGACAGAGGGACAGAGGGACGGAGGGACGGAGGGACAGAGGGACAGTGACTGCCAGCCTGTTGCTGGGTTTGCTACTCTCTGCGGTGCTGTCCGGGGTGGCCTACCGGGTGTGGGGGATGCAGGCGGCGGTGGCGGCGGCGGTGTTCGGCGGACTGGCGCTCGCCATTCAGCTCGGCGCCATCGCGCTGGTCAAGCCGGTGCGCGCCGCGCCCTATCAGCGCTTCGTCGTCCGCTGGGGCGCGGGGATGGGGCTCCGGCTGTTGGGCGTGGCCGCCATCGCGCTGGCGGCCGGGCTCGACCCGGCGCACTTCCCGCCGCTCGCCGCCGCGGCCGGGTTCCTCGGGGTGCTCTTGCCCCTGCTCATTCTCGAGGTGCGGGTGATCCGATGATGCGTCTGGTGCAGGAAGTCGACATCGGCGAGATCGTCCTCCACCACACGGCGGACGCGTACTCGATCGACTTCTATCCCCTGGGCCAGATCTCCTGGCACCAGTGGCCCGATCTGCATCTGGGCGGGCTCACCCTCAACCTCACCCCCACCAAGCACGTGGTGTTTCTCGCGCTCGCGGGGCTCCTGGTGTTCCTCACCATGAAGCTCGCGGGCCGCGCCCTGGCCAAGCAGCGCGCGGGCGAGCGGGCGCCGAGCGGCTTCGCGGCGGCGATGGAGGGCCTGGTGCTCTTCGTGCGCGACGAGATCGCGATCGCCAACATCGGGCACGACGGCGCCAGGTTCGCGCCGCTCATCATGACGCTGTTCTTCTTCATCCTCTACTCCAACCTGCTGGGGCTCTTCCCTTGGGGCGCGTCGCCCACCGGCAACCTCGCGGTGACCGCGGCGCTCGCGATCATCGTGTTCCTCACGGTGGAGCTCGGCGGCTTCCTCAAGCTGGGACCCAAAGGGTACCTCCGGACGATCTTTCCCAAGGTTCCCGGGTTAGGCGGCACCGGCGGCGCCGTGATGGCCGTGGCGATGGCGCCGATCGAGATCATCGGCAAGCTGGTCAAGCCGTTCGCCCTCGCGGTGCGGCTCTTCGGCAACATGACCGCGGGACACTTCGTGATTCTGTCGCTCTTCGGGATCGTGTTCCTCTTCGGGCACCTGGGAGCCTGGAGCTACGGGATCGCCGGGGTGACGGTGCTCCTGGTGGTGGGGATCATGCTGCTGGAATTGTTCGTGGCGTTCCTGCAGGCGTACGTGTTCGCGCTGCTGAGCGCCGTATTTATAGGACTGATGCAACATGAACATTAGGTGGTAGGTGGCAGGTGGCAGATGGCAGGTAGCAAATCCCGGTATCCCTGCAACCTGCCACCAGCGACCTGCCACCTGCTCCGAGCCGGCGATCGCGCCGCTGCCGGCTCCACACGTATCCGATCGGGCGATCGGAGAAATCTGCCGGCCGTAAGGCCGACGGCAGACTACCGCGGCGACGGGCCGGCTGGAGAGACGGCCCCGAGCGCGGCGGCGCGACTGACTTGCACTCTCCCTGCATGACAGGAGTCGGACCATGTTGCTCAGCATGCTTGCTCTGCTGCAGGCCCCGGCGGTGCCGGAGTCGGTGCGTGCCGCGCTCAACAACAACGCGCTGCTCGGCGCTGGGATCGGCATCGGCCTCGCCATCGTAGGCGCCGGCATCGGGCTCGGCCGGATCGGCGGTCAAGCCGCCGAGGCCATCGCACGGCAGCCGGAAGCCAGCGGTGAGATTCGCGGCGCGGCGCTGCTCTTCGCGGTGCTGCTCGAGGGCGCGACCATCATCGCGATGGTGTTTGCGTTGCTGTTCAAGCTGATTAAGAGCTAGGAGCTAGGAGCTAGGGGTCAGGAGTCAGGGGTCAGGGGGACTACATGACATTCGGAATACCGTTCGCCCTGCAGGAAGCGGTGGAGGGGGCCCACGCGGCGGCGGACGCGGGGCCCACCTCGCCGTTCGAGGTGAACTTCGGGCTCTTCCTGTGGACCTGGGTCGTCTTTCTGATCCTGCTCTACGTGCTGTGGAAATTCGCCTGGCCGGGAATTCTCAAGGCGACGGTGGAGCGGGAGCAGAAGATCAAGGCACAGCTCGCCGATGCGGAGCGGCTCAATGCTGAAGCCAAGGCCGCGCTCGCCGAAGGTCAAAAATTACAAGCCGACGCGCGCAGCTCGGCGCAGCACCTGCTCGCCGAGGCCAAGGCAGCCGCCGAGAAGGAGCGCGCGGCGGCGTTCGAGCGCGTCAAGCAGGACCAGGACGCCCTGCTCGAGCGGACGCGACGGGACATCGCTGCCGAGCGCGACAAGGCGAGCGCGGATTTGCGCCGCGAGGCGGTGGATCTGGCGCTCGGCGCCGCGGCCAAGGTCATCGGCCAGCGGCTCGACAGCGAGGCGGACAAGAAGATCGTGCTGGATTACCTGGCCAAGGTGGAGCATTGAGAGCGGCGACGATCGCGAAGAACTACGCGCAAGCGCTCTTCACCCTGGGCGAGCAGAGCGGGCGTACCGAGGAGTACGCGCGGCTGCTCGAGGCGCTGGCTGCCGCGGTGCACGCGTCGCCCAAGGTGGAAGCGGTGCTGATGTCGCCCAAAGTGACCAAGTCGCGCAAGACCGAGCTGCTGGCGGCGGCGCTCCCCGGGGCGCCGCAAGAGTTCGTGGCGTTTCTGCAGGCGGTGGTCAAGCGGGGCAGGCAGCTCTTGCTCGGCGAGATGGCGCTGCAATACGCCGGGTTACTCGACGTGAAGTTCAATCGGGTCCGCGCGGGCATCACGCTCGCGCGCCAGCCCGATCCCGCGCTGCAGGCCCAGATCAGCGATGCGCTGGCCAGGGCGCTGGGGAAGGAGATCGTGGCAGGGTTTGCGGTGGATCCGGAGATTCTGGGGGGCGCGGTAGTGCGGGTGGGGGATCGGATGCTGGACGGGTCGGTGCGGCGCAAGCTCAAGCAGCTCCGGAGACAACTGCTCAGCCGCTAGCCTCGCTTCCTCCTCCAGCGTCTCGCTCCGCCGAGGTAGCGTGACCGTTCCGATCCCTTCGAACTTCCGCCGCCACTCGCGGA
>DASYTT010000081.1:0-38201 GCA_036002045.1 Gemmatimonadales bacterium | reverse complement strand
CCGCTCGCGGCACCGTCGCAGGGTCTTTCTTGCGGACCAGCATCTCGGCCCAGCCGAACACCGCCGCGAGCGCATTGCGGAGCTCGTGGTTTACCATCGCGAAAAACCGTTCGCGGGATCGGTGCAGCTGCTGCACCTCCTCGAGCAGCCGGCTCTGCTCTCCGAAGAGCCGAGCATTTTCCACCGCCGACGCCGTGGTGATCGCCAGCAGTCCGGCGATGTGCTGGTCTTCCTCATTGAATTCCTCCGCCCCGATCTTCTCGGTGAGATAGAGCTCTCCGATCACCCCCTGGCGCGAGGCGATTGGAACGCCGAGAAACGAGCGCATCGCGGGGTGGTGCGGGGGAAACCCTACAGAATCGGGGTGGGAGGCGAGATCCTTGAGCCGGATCGGCTGTCCTTCCCGGATCAGTAGCCCGAGAATGCCTCGGCCGACCGGAAGGTTCCCAATGGCCGCTCGCTCCGCCTCGCTCAAGCCCGAGACGATGAAGCTTTCCAGCGTGCGGCGGTCGGGCGCCAGAAGACCGACAGCTACATAGCGCGCCCCGATCACCTCGGCCGCGAGGTCGGCGACCCGCTGTAGCACGGCCTCGAGCCGAAGCTCGGCCATGAGCGCCGGGACTTCGTGGATCACGCGCTCGATCCGAGACTGTGCGCTGGGCGCGTTGCCGGTCATGGCGGATTCTACCTGGAGCCCTTCATTCGGGCGAGGGTACTCAAAGGACGCCTCACGGAGCCTTCAACTGTCCTTCACAGTGCCCACCCTAACTCTCTTCCAGGCCTATCTCATCTGGAGGCGAGCGTGGTGGCCATCAAGCGATTCCTGGCGGCGTCGGATGGATCCAGGGACGGCGAGCATGCCGTCGCCGTGGCCTGCACCCTGGCGCAGTGTGCAGGCGGGGAGTTCGCCCGGCTCGAGGTAGAGGCGGTCTCCCCGGCCTGGGAGCCAGGACTCGCCTGGTGGGCGCAAGCCGCGACCCCCGGAGGTACCGCCACCCGGCTCCGCGGCCTGCCAGGGGTCGAGATCGTTCGCCATGCCGAATCCTGGGGAGCCGACCTCGTCGTGCTCGGCCGGCACGGCCGAACGGCTTCCGGACCATTCACGCTGGGGCAAACCTCCGACGCGGTGATCCGTCGCCGAACCGGCCTTTCGCTCTTCGCACCACCTGGGACCCACGCGATCAAGCGGGCGCTCATTGCGCTGGATGGCAGTTTCCGGGGGCTTGGCGTTCTGGGCCCGGCGGCCGCCTTTCTCGACATGGTCCAGGTTAGGGCATTCGCAATCTGCGTCCTGCCCGGTTTCGAACCCTCCGCGGCGGAGCAATCCGCCTGCCCCGACCCGAAGAGCGAGCGCGTTCGCGCCTTGGTCGACCGGCTCCCCTTGGCCTCGGGGCCCTGTGACCTCCTGGTTCGCTGGGGCGATCCGGTCCGGGAAATCCTGGACACGATTCAATTGACCAATGCGGATCTGCTCGTGCTCGGTGTCCGTCGAGGCGGTGCCCCCGGCGACCTTGGCTCGGGCCATATCGGACGTGATCTCCTGCAAACGGCTCCTTGCGCCGTGCTGACCGTCCCGATTTGAGGCCGAGTTCGCATGGATCCACGGCTTTTCAGCGAGCGCAGCATCTGGACGATGATCCAAGGCATTGTCCTCGGCGGTGGTGCACTGCTGGCGCTCTCCGCCGCGTTGTTTGCGCTGCGTCCCCTGCGGACGAGTGCGATGTCGGATGTCGCAGCGCAGCAGCAGTCGCGCCACCTGGCGTGGCTCACCGTGTTCATCGCCGCAATGCTTTGGCTGACCGTGCTCGTGGGCGCCTACGTCAACTTCCCGCCCTACCGGGCCACGCCGCCGGAAGGTCTCGCCGATCTCGCTCAGTATCCCAAATCCCTGATTCAACCGCAGCCTGAAATGAACCATCCGAGACCCGCTAATGTGAACGCGGACCCCTGCGGGGGCGAGCATGAGGATCTCTTCACGCGGAATCCCGGGAGTCTTAAGGGACCATCGGCGATAATCGATCCCGACACCAGGGACCCGCAGCCTGACCTTATTAGTCGAGGATCTACATGTCGGATTTGTTCTCCTCCAAACTTCCCAGTTCGCGCCGGGGCTTCCTCCGAAAGAGCGCAGCCCTCGCCATCGCGCTCCCGAGCGCTGCGGAGCTGTTGAGCAGCTGCACCGAGAGCAAGGCGATCAAGCCCCCCGAGGAGCATGAGCCCGGAGAGCACGCGGCAGCTGCACCGGTGGCGGCAACTCCGCCGCTCTCCGCGCGCGCCAAGTCGGACGCAATGGACGCGATGCATGAGAAGGGCGTGAAGGCCTTTCCCGCCAAGACCCGCGGCACGGGGAATGTGCTGCTCGCGCCGCGGATGAAGGACGGGGTGAAGGTTTACGATCTCACTTGTACGGAGGTGGAGTGGGAGGTCCAGCCGGGGCGGAGTGTGAAAGCCTGGGCCTACAACGGTCAAGTGCCGGGACCGCAAATCCGAGTGCGTGAGGGGGACCGCCTCCGGGTCAGCGTCAAGAATGAGTTACCACAGTCGACCGCGGTGCACTTCCACGGCCTCGAACTGCCGGTCGCCATGGACGGCGTGCCCTTCATTACCCAGCCCCCGATCAAGCCCGGCGAGTCGTTCAGCTACGAGTTCGTCGTGCCGAACGCCGGCTCGCATATGTACCACTCGCACCACAATGCGGCGTACCAGGTGGGGATGGGACTGCTGGGTGCTTTCATCGTCGAGCCGAAGGACGCTCGCAACGAGCCGACGGTGGACCTCGACTACGTCATGATTCTGAACGACACCATGCACGGCTACACCCTCAACGGGAAGTGCTTCCCCGCCACCGAGCCGCTCGTCGCCACGCTCGGCCAGACGGTGCGGATCCGCTTCATGAACGAGGGGATGATGATTCACCCGATGCACCTCCACGGCATGCACATGACCGTGATCGCCAAGGATGGCTGGGACCAGCCGGCCCCCTGGAAGTGCGACACGCTCAACATCGCGCCGGGTGAACGCTGGGATGTCCTCGTCAAAGCCACTAACCCGGGAACTTGGGCATTCCACTGCCATATCCTGCCCCACGCTGAATCCGAGCATGGCATGCTCGGCATGGTCACCGCGCTCGTAGTACAGCCAAGGAGTTAGCGCCATGTCGAAACTGCTGATTCTGTACGGCACCACCGACGGACACACCGCGAAGATCGCCCGCTTTCTGGCCAGCGAGTTCCGCACGTTCGTCGGCGTCAGCGTCGACGTCGTCGAGGCGGGTACGGACAATCCCGATCCGCGTGACTACGACGGCGTGATCGTAGCCGCCTCAGTGCATAGGGGGGGCTATCAGCGTAGGGTAGTCCGTTGGGCCCGCGAGCATGCCAGGCAGCTATCGGGCAAGCCCA
Source organism: Gemmatimonadales bacterium (assembly GCA_036002045.1). GTDB lineage: Bacteria > Gemmatimonadota > Gemmatimonadetes > Gemmatimonadales > GWC2-71-9 > JABFSM01. The sequence continues at coordinate 34,800 of DASYTT010000081.1, read as the reverse complement.
GCGCGTTCCTCTCGGTCTGTCTCGGTGTGCTCCAGCAAGACCTCGAGGTCCAGCGTGACCTCGTCGCGATCACCAATCGCTTCGAGGCTCAGACTGGCTGGAAGCCCCCTCGCATCAAGCTGGTCGCGGGCGCGCTCAAGTACACTCGTTATGGTTGGCTCAAACGAATCGTCATGAGCTACATGGCGGCCAAGGCGGGCGGCTCGACCGACATGTCGCGCGATCACGAGTATACCGACTGGGCGGACCTGCGAGAGTTCGCCGAGGCATTCTGGGCGATGTGCCGCGTCATCGCGCGCTGCGAATGCGGTGAAGTCGCAGCCGAGCCCCGGGTGCTTGCGAAAGCTGGCTAGTACCGCTGAGAGGGCAGTACCCGGCCTAGCGCCGCCGCGGGATCGCCAGCCCGTGACAGGCAATGCAAAGCTGCGGATTCTTCCGCAGCATCCGCTCCGGATCGAAGCCCGGTCCATGCGGATTGAAACCCCGCCCTCGCACCACTGAATGGCAGGTCAGGCAGTTCCGCTCCACGTGACAGGAGACGCAGCTCTCCAGCGACTGCCGGGCCGCCTGGCCGTGTCCCAAGAAGAACTGCCGGTTCGCGTCGTGGTAGCCGCCTGCGCCCAGCAGGGTTCGCTGCGCGGAAAGTCCGCCCTGCTTGTGACAGCTCTGACAGAATTCACCGGTATTGTGGCAATCGGCGCACGAGCTCGAGCGCGAGTAGGCATCCGCCGGATGTCGCGTCAGGTAGCTCCCGGGGTGATAGCTGCCCCTTCGCGACGCTCCGGGGATGTGGCAGGTAAGGCACTCGTCCCGGGCATGACAGGTGGTGCAGTTTCGCATTGAGGCGGCCGCAAAGGGCCTATGACCTTCACGCCACTCCGGCGTGTGATTCGAGGGCACCCTGCGGATCGTCTTGGCGCCTTGGGAACGGCCAACTGCCGCATGATAGAGCGACAGCACCGAACGTGGTGCCTCTGCCCGATGACATTCGAGACAACTCTCCTGCGTGTGGCAGGTCCGGCAGCTGGCGCCGGAGCGCTCCGCCACGCGGCCATGCGCCGTTTCGAAGTCTGTCTTCGCGTGGGATGCCGGCGCTTTGAGCGCGTGCTTGATGGCGAGTGAGCGCGGATCAGGGTCCAACGCCTGAATCGCCAGCACTTCCGGCGCATCCACGTGGCAGCTGGCGCAGAAGTCGCGCGCGTGGCAGGTGGCGCAGCTCGCCCCCTTGGCCTGGGCGCCGTGCCCCCCTGCAACGACGAACCTCGGCGCCTGGTGCGAGGGCGGGGTGGGAAACTTCGCCACTCGCTCCCTCGGCAGGGTTACCGCGCGTGCGAGGGGCAGATGACACGAAGCGCAGGCGCTGTCCGGCGCGGCGAGGTGTTCCGTGCGTCCGGGAGTGTGACAGCCCAGACACTGCGGCGCACTCGGTGCCCGCACCTCCATCCAGCCCGCTCCGCGCTCGGCATGGCAATCCGTGCAGCTGCCGGTCGTGTCATCGCGCACCCGCCGCAGCTCGGCGTGGCGCAAATGATCGAACCGAAGGTTGGACACCCGCGGTCCACGCCGCGGCTGCCACGCAACTCGTTCCTCGATTTGGCCATCGTGACAGGTCACACAGGACGCAGCCCCAGGAAACACCGCCGCTCCCTCCCCCTCGATCCCCGCATGACAGGTGGCGCAGGAGACAAACAGCTTGGCGTGCTTCGTGTGATCGAAGCCCTGCGCTCCCTGACGCAGGGTTGCGCCGCCCGCCGCCCCGAGCAGCAGCGCACCCAGCGCCCCGGCAGCCCACGCGTGCCGGATTCTCACGGCATGCTTCCGCCGCGACGGGCGGGCGGCAGCACCCAGCGATCCGCGTCGGAGCGCAGCGTGAGGGATACCAGCGCGCTCACCCGCCACTGGTTCCAGTCGAAGCTCGCGGCGTCAGGCCGGTCCCGGGCCTCCCAGTAACGATTCACGGACATGCCGAAGCGAAGCCGCTCGCCGACTCGGTAGTCCGCGGAGCCGCCCGCCCAGCTGAGCCCGGCGTCCTGAAAGCGCAGCTCGAGCGGGCGCTCCAGCCGGCCTCCCTCCAGTGCCAGCTCGAGCGCGGCGCGCGGGTGCCACCGAATCCGGCCGTCGATCCCGCGCGAAGAGGCTCCGGGACGCAGCTCATCGTGCACCGCGAGCTCGACCGTCCAGCTGCTGTCGGGCGTCGCGGTTCCCTCCAGGGCCCAGCGCCAGCCGCGGTCTTCGAGCGTCACTCCCGGCGCACTGATCTCCGCGGCATCGTAGCGGAACCATTCGCCCCGGGCGCGAAGCAGCAGCGGGCCGATCGGACGCAGCGCCAGCGAGCCGTTCATCGCGTTGTAGGGCATCGGACTGAACACACCCCACACGGTCCAGAGATCGAAGAAGGGCCGGTAATGCCGGGCACCCAGGGTGCCCCAGACGTTGTGGCCGGTGTAGCTCAGCAACGCCTCCGCGCTGCCCGGCCTGCCCTGGGCCAGGTCATAATCCGCCCCCGCGACGACCCTAACCCGCGCTGCCGGCCGAGCCTGCAGGCTCAGCGCCGCCCGCTCCGAGACGAAGTAGTCCGTGCCGGGATCCACCTCCCGACGGTACTCGGCCTCGAGGCTCCCGACCGGCAGGTGCATGCCGGCCAGCGCGCCGGCCACGATCTGGCGGCTGCCCGGCTGAAAGTCCAGTAAGGGGTTTACCGCCGGACTAGTGACGGGGAGGATCGTCCCTCGTGCGAGTCCCCAGCCAAGGTAGCCGCCGATCGTGAGGTTCAGTCGCTCAAGGCGCAGCGTCGCCTGCGCCCCATCCAGGCCTCCCCCGGAGCTTCCCAGCCGGCCTTGTTCGATGACCCGCCCGGCTCGAGCAGTGAGTCCGCCGCGCACGTATTCGGCATACCCTTCCACGAGGCGCAGGGCCGGGGCGGTTCCGGGCCAGAGCCGGTCGCCGCTGAGGTCGCCGAGCATCCGGAGGTTCATCCGGACGCTCAAGCCCCTGATCCCCAACCCCCACATCGACAGATCTGCACTCGCGCTCGCTGGAATGCCGCGCCGGACCGGACCGGGACGATAGAAGCGGCAAAAATCATCGCCGAAGCAGGTAACCGCGAAGCTGTCCGGAGAAATCGGGCCGCCGGACGGGCCGGGCACCACGAGCGCCTCGGGAATGCTGTCTGGCGTGACACCGCGGAATGCCACGCGCTGCGCCGACGCGTCGAAGCGGAGCCGCCAGGACTGCGCGGTTACCTGCCCCGCCGCACTGAGGCCGATGAACAGCAGCAGCCCGGCTCGGCGCATTACGGTGCCCTCGCGTGGAGCAGCCGCGGGCGAAGTTCCTCGGGTGTCGCAAGAAAATGGCAGGTCGAGCATTCTAGGCCGGGAACATGCTCTCGCTCCTTTGCGTGACAGCTCAGGCAGAACGGTCGCGCCGGGACGAGTTTTGCGATCCGCGCCGGCGCGTGGCACTGCGCGCACCCCGTGTGAGTAGCTCGACTGTGCGCGGCTTTCGTGTCGCGGGCATGGCACTGGAGGCAGTCCCGTTGTTCGGTATGGTGCTGGTCGTGGCAGGCCGTGCAGCGGCTCACGCTGTCTGGTGGCGACGCCTCAGGTGGCCGATGACACTCCACGCACGCCAGCTTCGCATGGCCGTCGTGGCGGAACGCTACGGCACGTGACACCGGTGCGCGCGCCCCGACCTGGACCTGAACCTCTCTCGCAAGCGGCTTGGTAAGGGCCTCCGCCCGATGACAGCGCGCACAATCGCTCGCTTTCACCTGGCCGGCCAGCCAGTTCTGATGATGGCAGAGGGCACATCCGCTCGGCGGCTGGAAGGTCAGCCTTCCGGTACGGCCGGCGACGTCGATCCGATGACAGGTGAGGCAGGCAAGACTTTTGTGACGGGCGTGGGGAAAGGAATCGCGGGCAGGGGCGGTCATGACACGCGGCGACGCCCTGACCCTCGGCTCCAGCTCCTCCACCATCGCCTCGCTCGGCCCGCGCGAGCTCGGCGGGTCGTGCTCCCAGAAGCTCGTGGCGGAAGGCACGGGAGTCAGCGGGACGAGCCGGCGCCGCAACACCGCCGCCGTGTCGAAGGGAAGCGGCGCCCTGAATAACCCGCGCCGGCGCGCCTGGTCATGGCAGCCCACGCAGTCCGATGCATCCACCGCCGCGGCGTGCGGCCGGTGGCAAGTGAGACATTGCGCCTGCACCCGCACGTGATTCGCCCCGCTATGGAACGGACTCTTCGAGAGATCCCCGTGACATTGCTTGCAGGAGGCCCGCGCGTCCGCCGGCACCAGGTCGGCATGAACGTCGTGGCACGAGCCGCAGGAGCCCTGGTGCGGATCTCTGCCGACGTCGTAGCCGGCCAGCTTCTGCTTCATCTCGTGGCAGCTGAAGCATTGGTCCTTGGCCGGCCGCATCGCCCCGAGCGCCGAGTCGCGCGTCGCAAGCCCCGGCAGATCCGCCGCGAACTCGTGACACGTCATGCAGCTGATCTCCGGCAGGAGCGCCATGTGTCCCAGCTTGATCGGCTGCTGCTCGTGACACTTGCTCTGCTCGCAGGTGCGGCTGGAGGGGAGGAATTTGTGTACTTCGGCGCCGTGGCACTTGACGCATTGGAGCCGCTGGAGCGGCGTCGAATCCGACTCGAAGTGGACCCGGTGGCCCGCCAGACGGCGAATGTGCTGCCAGGTCTCCCGGCCGCCCTGGACCTGGTGGCAGCTCTCACAGCGGCCGTTCGGCACGCCTGCGTGGGCCCCGATCTTCTCGGGGCGCTCCGCCACCCAGAGCACCAGCTGCCGCGTGCTCGCGAAGATCGACTGCTGGTGGCAGTCGTGACACTTGAGCTCTTCATGCTTCCCCGCACCGGCCGCGAAGCGCCAGAAAGGACGCTCCATGATGTGGCAGCCGGTGCAGAACGCGTTCTCGTGCTGCATGTAATCCCAGCTCTTCATCCCGGCCAGTGCCGCGACCCCCACCAACAGCAATAGCCCGATGCTGAGTGCCGCCTGAACCTGGCGCGTGCGGGTGCGCAGCCAGGTCAGGCTGCTCAGGCGTCGGCGCCAGAGAAATACTAGGAGGGTCACAGCGACACCCGCCCCGAGGACGGCTCCGCCGATCTGAATCCATTGGGGAACCTGGAACAGGAACCGCAGCACGGCGACGACGCCACCAGGGAGCGGGGCCGAGGAGAGCGTGTCCCGCACGCTGCCAGCAGCCGCGGACAGCGTATCCTGCTGGCCAAAAAGGGTGTCCCCCGAAGCGCCGCTTAGGGCACTCCGGGGGAATTGAAGCAAGAGCGTGAGGGGGGAGATCACCCCAGGATCTTACTTCATCGCCGACGGGTTCCGGAAGAAGTTGGGCTGCCGCCTTCTCGCATCATCCAGGGCTTTGTCGACCAGGGTCGCCACAGCCGCTGGAGGAGCAGGCAGCCCGTACTTCGCGCGGAGCTCGGTGATGTTTGCGGCCAACAACGCCCGGGCCAGGAACGGGTTGTGCACGCCGAGCGATTTGTCTCCGTTCCCATAGCGGTTCTCGCCGAACGTCTTCACGTTGAATTCGGCGCCCCGCGCTGGCGTGATGACTGTCGGATTGGTCAGCTCGGCCGGAAGGTCGCGCTTGATGATCGCCAAATAGCCCGCATCGATCGGCGCCGCATCGATCGTCTTGTCCCCATCGGTGTCGACCCAGATCTGTGCCGCGAGCTGCTCGATGTCGAACCGCGCTCCAGCCAAACGGCCCGCTGCCACAGCTTCCGTGGAATGACATCCGGAGGCCGTGCACGCCTTAAAGGTCCGTACCGGCGGGCTGTAAGCGCAGCTGTTGTCCGCGATGGGCCTGCCCTGGGCGTCGAGGCACGGGATCGGCCTGAACAGGTGACCGGTGGACTGGAAGACAAAGTTCCCCGAAGTCGGGTCCGTCACGGTGTACTGATTCACGTGGCACCCAGCGCACAGCCGCGGATTCGCCACGCTCGCATGGGTGGTGAGCCCGATGAGCGTATCGATGCTCACACCCGACGGCCGATAGCCACCCGTGCCGAGCACCACGAAGCCTTGGGGAGCGTGCGGTGTGCTCCGCCCGGGCTCCGGCTCGCCCCGCCGCAGATGACATTTCATGCAGAGGTTCTGGTCCGGGTCCGGCGTATTGATCGGGAAGCGGAGCTGCGCCGTGTTCTCGGAGCCATGGGGGTTATGGCACACCGAGCAGGTGTTGGGGAGCCATGACGTGGAGGCCGTCGAGTCCCGCTCCACGTAATTGGTCACCACGCCCCAAGCCTTGAGTGTCGCGTGCCCCTCGTGACAGGAGGCGCACTCGGCGCGCCCGGCGGGCGTGCTGATGACCTGCGAGTGTCCGCTCTGCGCCCACTCCTCCGCGAAGGGATGGTGGGCGCCGCTGTGACAGGCCGCGCAGCTCGCGTCGGCGACGGCCAGACCGACCCGCGGCAGCGGCCACTTGCTGCGGTCCTCGGGCGCCTTCACGTGGTCGCTGCCCGGGCCGTGACAGCTCTCGCATTGGATGTCCTGATAAGCGCTGTCGTGCCCTGCAGCGTCCCAGCCCACCAGCCCCTTTAGCTTGTTGCCCCGCTCGGTGACGGTATGGCAGCTCCAGCAAGTCGCGGTTGGGCTGATGTTGAGGTCAACGAGGGTCTGGTAGGCACTGGCGTGTCGAGTGGTGACCCAGTCCGCCTGGTGCCCCACATGGCAATTGCCGCAGGTCGTTTGTTTGGTCGCGATCGTGTAATAGCCCAGCAGTCCGCTGGCGAGATCGGGTGCCGGATTGAAAGGGGGCCGGTCGCGGTAGACGATCTCCGTGTCGGTGCAGCCCACTCCGAAGAGCAGGGCGCTGAACACCGCGCCGAGCATCACCCTGCGAGAACTCCGAGGAACTCCCATATGGCGATGCTCCCTTGTGCGTTCCCACGCGGGTCCAAGCTGGATTATCTCGCGTACGCTACGGGAGATAGCCCCCAATGTATGTATGTACTAATAAGGTGCCAGTAAGGTTCCTTCATTCTTTCTTCAGACCATCCTCATGGTGGAATCACTTCCGTCAGGCATGGACATGAGGGGCAGCATGCTGAATCAACCCGACACGTGTCCGGGGTGCGGGGTGCGCGCTACGGGGCGTTACTGCGGTCAGTGCGGAGCGGCCCTACGAACCGTTACCCTGCGCTCGCGTGAGCGCCGAGCTTGGCGGGCGGCGGGAGTTGCTGCGATTCTGACGCTCGGCATCTTGGTTGCGCTCGTGCTGCGCGAGAAAGCCTCGGCGGAGACCCCGGCCGCTGACGCGGCTGCCAGCGCTCCTCCCGCGCCGCCCGACCTGAGTACCATGTCCCCCAGGGAGCGCTTCGACCGGCTGTACCAGCGCGTGATGGGTGCCGCCCAGACCGGCGACACGGCCACCGTCGCGCGCTTTGCACCCATGGTCTTCGCAGCGTACAGCCAGCTGGACACGGTGGACGCGGACGCGCGCTATCATGCCGCTCTGCTCCACCTGCACCTGCAAAACGATACCGCGGCCGCGTTCCGGCTGGCCGACACGATCCTGTCGACTAACCCGCATCACCTCTTCGGCTTTCTCATCCAAGGAACCGCCGCCCAGCTCGCGGGGGACCTGCCCCGCCTGGAGCGCGCCCGGAGAGCCCTGCTCGCAGCCTGGGAGCCGGAGCGGCAGGCCGCCCGGCCGGAGTACCGCGATCATCAGAAGATGCTCGACCAGTTTCACGCGGCGGCGTTGGCGGCCAAGGCCGCTGCGCCGTAAGGGGGCAGCCGGACGATCGCCTCATCCGGAGACGATCCCCACTGGGATCGCGCCAGACCAACCAAGTTTCATGGGTACCCAAGCTGCTTCATCACCTCGGCCCATCGCAGCGCCCCGCGGAGGCTAGGCACCGCGGCCCGAGCCCTTTGGAGCATCGTTAGATTGCTCCCACCCTTCGACCAGGGAGCAGCCATGGATCGCACTGCCACCGCCCGCTGGACCGGCGACCTTCGCACCGGCAGCGGTAGTATCCGCCTCGGCAGCGGAGCGTTCGAGGGCGCTTACTCCTTCAAGACTCGCTTCGAGGGTGCGCCCGGCACCAACCCGGAAGAGTTGCTGGGAGCGGCGCACGCCGCCTGCTTTTCCATGGCCCTCTCCCTCGGTCTGACCAAGGCCGGCCATCCACCGGAGAGCATCGAGACCTCGGCCGTGGTCCATCTTGAAAAAGTCGGCGAGGGGTTCGCCATTACCGGGATCGATCTTACCACCGTAGCTGCGGCTGCCGGCCTTTCCGAGGATGAGCTCAAGCGTCTGGCCGAGGATGCCAAGACCAATTGCATCGTGTCGAAGGCCCTTGCCGCCGTGCCAGTAATGCTCGCGGCAAGCTTGCGAGCCGGCTGACCTTGCGCCGGCCCGACGCGGCTTGACCGAGGTTACCCGGCGGTACGACCGCTCCCTCGTCGAGGGGCCCCTGCCCCGCGCCGTCTGGAAGCTCGCCTGGCCCACCATGCTGACGAACATCATCGGCGGGCTGCAAGGCATCATAGACCATGTGCTGGTTGGTCATTTCGTGGGCTACATGGGCAACGCCGCCATCGGAGTCGCCTGGCAGATCATCATCGTCGTCATTGTCTTCATCACCTCGATCTTCACCGGGATGAGCGTGCTGGTCGCGCGCTTCGCCGGCGCAGGAGAGGAAGCCAAGGTCGACCGCACCGTCTACCAGGCGTTCCTCACCGCCGTCGGGATCTCCCTCTTTATCATGGCGCCGCTGGGCTATGTACTCTCACCCTGGCTGCTCGACCTTGTGAACGCGGCCCCCGCCGTCAAGGCGCAGGCGCTGCCCTTCCTCCGGATCATGTTCCTCCTCAGCAGCGGCATGCTGGTCTTCTACATGCTGAGCGGCGCGCTGCGCTCGGCGGGAGACGCGCGGACCCCGATGGTCCTCGGCGTGGTGATGACCGTGTTGAATATTCTCTTCAACCTGGTGCTGATCCCGGGCCTCGGACCGATCCCCGCCTTCGGCACCGCAGGCGCCGCGATCGGAACGGTGGCCGCGTCCGGCCTCGTGGCGCTCTATGCGTTGTTCAAGTTCTGGCGGGGCGGGTGGGTTGTCTCATTCCCGCGGGGGGAAAGCTTCGGTCCCGATTGGAACATCATCCGGCTGCTTTTCCGCTTCGGCCTGCCCACCGGCATTCAGGGTATCGCGATGAACGTCGGTGGGGTCTTGATGCTGTCCTTTATCGGGTCATTGGCGCAGAGTGCTGCCGCCCAGGCGGCCTTCGCGGTGTCCTATTCCCAGCTGTTCTCCCTCATTACCTGGACCTCGATCGGACTCATGGGGGCGGCGGCAGCCGTGGCGGGGCAGAACCTGGGCGCCGGCGAGCCGGATCGCGCGACTCACGCGGTGCATGTCGCCGCTCGAATCGGGCTCGCCGGCGCCGCCTTTGTGGGGATTTTCTTCTTCTTCTTTCCGCGCCAGCTGCTTGCGGTGTTCGGCATGAACGAGCCCGTGGTCGTCGCGATCGGCACCCAGCTCCTGCGCGTATTAAGCGTGTCGGGCCTCTTCGTCACGGTGGCCCTGAGCTACACCGGGGGGCTGCAGGGGACCGGGGATACCAAGAGCCCGCTGTACATCTCGCTCGTCTCCCAGGTGCTGGTCCCGCTGGGGATCTGCTTCGTAATCCAGCAGACCGGCACCCTGCAGCCGCTTCACATCTGGCTCGCGATTCTCGCCGGCCACCTGACCCGCTGCGCGCTCAGCCTGCTGCGCTTCAACCAGGGCAAGTGGCGAGGGATTGCCGTGGACATAAGTCCGAGTATGCGGTAGGCAGCTAGCGGGCCAGATCCCGCACGGCTCCCGCCAGCATCCGTACCTTGGCCCCGTCGCCCGCTGCCCCAGCGTCACCCTCGAGCTCCGTGGCGAGCTTGGTCAGCGCGTCCCGCCGCGCTCCTCCCGCGGCCCGCTCCGCGCTTGCCAGCGCCTGCCGCACCGCCGAGATCCTGCCTGCGGCCAGCCCCTGCGAGCGTTCGAGCTGATCGACGTAGGCCCGCGCCAGCGCAAAGCTGGGAGGCCAAACCAGCTGTTGCTGGCCCTGCACATTCAGGTAGTCGAAGTGCACCGTCTTGGCAGCGTCGATCTCGTTCTGCGAGATGAACCCGCTCGGGACCAGCTCGAAGATGTCCAAGCCGCGCAGGATTTCGGAGCTGACCATCACACCGTTGTACCAGTACACCGACCAGGATCCGCCCAGCACCATCCGAGTCGAGTCAAAGGGACCACGGTCGAAGAAGGCGATCTCCTTGGGGTGCGCTGCGTCGGTCCAGTCGAAGACGGAAATGCCGCCCTGATACCAGGCCTGCACCATCACGTCGCGCCCCGGAATCGGAATCAGCGAGCCGTTGTGGGCTACGCAGTTCTCCAGCGAAGTTTGCGGGGCGGGCAGCTTGTAGTAACCCTGGAACTGCATCTTCCGGTCGGCGATCGTGAAGAGCGCGTCTGCCCCCCACTCTTTCTTGTCCGTGCTCCGGCACTTGGGCGCTCCCCCACCCCCCCATTCGTCCGAGAAGAGGATCTTGCTGCCGTCGTTGTTAAACGTCGCCGAGTGCCAGTAGGAGAAGTTCGAGTCGGACACCGCCCCGACGCGTACCGGCTGCGCCGGATCGCGGAGATCGAGCAGGAAGCCGTATCCCTCGCAGGCACCACCCCCCAACCCGATCGCCGGATACAGCGTGATATCGTGGCACTGGGTCGGCCCCGAGCCCGGCCCGGAAGTGGGTCCCTGATCGCCGATCATCGCGTTTACAATGCTCTGAAGCCCGGCGCGGAGCGCCGCGCTGTCCGCGGCGGTCGCGGTACCGGTACCGCCGCGCGCCTTGACGATGCTGTCCAGCAGCGGCTGGGTGAAGCGCGGCGAAAGCGGCCGCTCGCTGCCGAAGAGCATCGCGGTGTACCAGCCGCGCGCCCGCGCGGCCTCGAGCTCCCGCTTGGCCGCGGCGATATCCTCCGGTGCTTCGCCATGCCGCACCGGGGCCACCAGATCAGCAAAGATCCGCGGCGAGCTGACGATGGCGGCGCGCTCGGGATGCGCCACCGGCACTTTGATCACCTCGATCCGGAAATAGGCAGAGTTGGGGTCGCTGCGCTGAAGCACACACCCAGCGAGCTCACTGGGTGATCGGGGCGGCGAGGAGCCCGAGATGTAGACGTAGACGTTCTCGGTGTCTTTGGGGTCGACCAGCACGCTGTGGGTATGCGAGCCCCGGCAGGTCTGTACGTTGCCCACATTTTTTGGATGCTCGAGATCGCTGATGTCGAAAATGCGGAGGCCGCGCAGCCGATCCTGACTGACCGTGTCCTTCACCCCTTGGGTGCCGCAGTCGAGCCGCGCACTCAGATCTTCGCCCGAAACGAACAGCAGATTCTTGTAGACCGAGACGTCGCTCTGCGAGGCGGGACAAACGTAGGCCGTTTTGAGAGTAGGTTGGGCTGGATTCGTGATATCCCAGACCTGATACCCGTTGAAGCTGCCCTGGATGACATAGTGCCCGGTGAAGGCCAGGTCGGAGTTGATGCTCTGGGCGAAATTCGCGGGCGTCGGCGTCTTGGAGACGACGCGCAGGTTCCACACCGCCTCGCCGGCATCCTGTTTCCCGGGTCGCAGCCCGATGCGGGGGTCGGGGCTCGGCGCCACGGTGGACAGGTTGCTGCTCGGCTGCGGGCCGCTCCCCACGGTGGCGGTCGAGGAGGCGCACGCTGCGAGAGCGAGGACGCTGAGCGGAATGGAGTGCACGGATCGCATGAGAATTCCTCTAGTCGGGCGAGGTGAGAAGCGCGACGAGCATTTTCTCCATTCGCGCGATCTCGGTGGTTTGATCGACATTCACATCGGACGCGAACTTGAACACCGTCTGATCCTGCCCTGCGCCGTAGGAGCCGAGCAGCTCCTGCACCATCGTAATGGCCCCTTTGTGGTGCTGGATCATGAAGAGCAGGAACAGCCGATCGAATTCAGCTCCACGCGCGGTATCCAACTGCTGCATTTGCGAGTCGCTGAGCATGCCGGGCATTAGCATCTCGTGCTCCATCCCGCCCATCGTCATCTTCATTCCGGTTGCCCGCGCCTCGGGCACCGGCTGGCGCCGATCCTGGAGCCACTGCTGCATGATAGCGATCTCGTCCGTCTGGGCGTTGATGATGCGCTCCGCCAGGCGCAGCACCGCAGGGCTGGCGCCATGCGTCGGCGCCCAATTGGCCATCACGATCGCCTGCGCGTGATGGTGGATCATGCCGGACATGAAATGGATGTCGGCCGCGGTGTAGCGGGCGCTGTCGGCCTTGGCCCTGCTCAGCGCGGCGGGCTCACCCTGCGCTGCGGAGGGCTCCGGGGAGGGAGCCGTCTGGACCGCTGGCGGGCCACCGCACGCCGACAGGGCTCCGGCCGTGAGCAGAGTAGCCCAGGCACCGCGAATGGCTGTTGCCGTCATCCGGTCCATTCCCAAAAATGCCCCGTTCCCAGCCTGGATGGTAGCCGCGGCGCTGGCTGCGGTTTGGCGGGCAGCTTCGTGGACATCGGCGCCCACGGACACTAAAATGCGCACTATGCTCCAGGCGCCCGCGCGTAGCGAAGCAGCGGAGTACTACTTCACCTACATCGACCAGGTGCCGGCGGGCGACGCCCGCGACATACTCGCGGCGCAGCTTCCGCAAACGCTCGAGCTGCTGGCGGGAATCTCCGAGCAGCGCTCGCTCCATCGCTATGCGCCGGACAAGTGGAGCATCCGCGAGGTGCTGGGCCACCTGAATGATACGGAGCGGCTGTTCGTCTTCCGGGCCTTCTGGTTCGCGCGGGGATTCGACACGCCCCTCCCCAGCTTCGACCAGAACGTTGCGGTCGCCCACGCCGCTGCGAACGCGCGTTCCTGGCAAAGCCATGTGGAGGAATTCCGCGCGGTCCGCGGTGCAACCCTGGCTCTTTTTCAGGCGCTACCGGAGTCCGCCTGGGATCGCCGCGGCACCGCGAGCGGGAAGGAGTTCACGGTCCGGGCGCTTGCATACTTGGCCGCCGGTCATCTCGAGCATCATCTGACGATTCTGAAGCAACGCTACCTGAGCTGAGCCATGGCGCGAGCCCTGCAAGTCTACGAGACCCCGGACATCACCGTCACCTTCGAACCCGCCCTCTGCATCCATTCAGGCAACTGTGTTCGGGGATTGCCGGCGGTTTTCGACGTGCGTCGCAAGCGCTGGGTCGCTCCCGAAGCGGCCTCGGCCGATGCGGTGGCGGCGCAAGTTGCCCGCTGCCCTTCGGGGGCGCTCAAGAGTTACCGCCCCGGTGAGCCACATCCGCAGGGTTAGCTAGGTCCTTCCGAAGTCCAGGTTCTCCGTGATGCGGGTGCCGTTACGGTGAAAGGCTTCTGTCAGCAGCCGGATCCGCCGTTTGGCTTCGTTCAGATCGTGGTTCTCGAGATTGATATTCAGGAGATCGATGTACCAGGGCAGTTTGACCTGGTCGGCGAGGTAGCTCGCCACGATTTCCCGGGCGATCGGCAGCGTAGTGTTCTTGGAGACGTCGTGTACATCCCGGTTGCCGGCCCTCCGTAACTTCTCGTACTCCTCGTCGAGCAGCCGCGCACAGAGCTCGGCGCCGAACCGCTCGCCCGCCTTGACGCCGATCGCGTCATCCGCGGTCAATGCCGCGCTCTTGTGCAGCCACTCCCACAGGATGCTCAGCCGGATCTCGCCCGTCGCCATATCCTCCATCAGGTAGAGCACGTCGTCATTGCCGAAGAAATCGGCCGGCTTGAGCGCGGCCGCCTGGAGCCCCTGCCCGAAGGCGTTGCCATACTGCAGCGCCACGCTCAAGAGATCCCGGGCGCCGCGCACAGTTCGCGGCGCCGGCTCGAGCAGCAGGAGACCCTGTGCGTCGGCCGCCGAGTAGCCGAGCCGAGGGAAGCTGCGTCCCAGCTGGTTATCCTGGCCGAGCTTCTCCCACACCGGCCGGACGATGTGGACCATCTTCCAGTGGGCCACCCACTTCCCGCTGGCACCCTCGCGTTGCTCGCGCTCCGCCCCGGCGATGGCCCTCTGCATCCCGTTCGCGACGCCCGCCTCCGACCCGACTGGAATATTGGGCTCCATCCCGCCCTGCCAGAGCGCGAAGCGTCCTTGCTGGTCGGGCGTATTCACCGCGCGCCGCACGCGGTCTTCGTAGTTCCGCATGTAGCCGTATGTCATCGTGATGGCATCGATGTTCGGATTGATGAAATCCCGATCCCATGCCAGTGCGTCGGACACGCTGTTGATGTAGTCCCAGCGCCCGGTGTTGAATCCGACGAAGCGGCGGCCCAGCGCGGCGCGGATCTCCATTAGTTGAAAGCACGCTTCGAGCTGCTCGACCAGGACGTACACCTTGACCGCGGCGGGAGGCAGCGCCAGCTGCGTTTCCAGCGCTCCCAGGATCTCGTGCCAGAGCGCGGCTTCCTCGGCCGTCTGGATCTTCGGGAGGTACAGCACCAGCGAAGCGCCTGCTTCCGTGAGCTCCCGGTGGTTGTTGACGACATAAAGCGTTGTGTCGACGATCGAGGCCGAGAAGCCCGTCCTGTCGGCATGCCGCACGTGCCGGTCGTCGAGGTGCAGCCCACGCGGCCGGAATATCTTCGTGGTGAACTCGAGCTGGCGCGTCCAGTCGGCAATGATCGGGTGCCCGAAAAACCCTTCCGCCCAGCGGTTCATCTCTTCTGCCACCCGCTCGGCCACCTGCAGGAAGCGCGCGTCACGCTGGATGGCCAGCTTCAAGTTGCGCTGATTGTCCAGGGACATCGTCCCCACCTGGCCCAGCGCGTCTTCCCCATCGAACATCCAGCCGTCCGCCCCCGACAAGAGCGCATAAGCCACGTTGCGGAGACTCTGCTCCGTCGAGGCGCCCGGCCGGGCGGCGGGCCCGGTGCCCTGAATCCATTGGCGCTGGAGATCCCCGGGAATCTCGCTGCCAATGAAGTTCCCTTCCCGCGCGTCCTGCACCCGGATGTCGGTCCGCGCAATGCGGCTGCTCGGCTCGAGGAACTCGATCCGCCGCCGATTCCGAAAGCGGGCCGCCCTCCGCTCGAGCCGGGCGGCCATCACCGTCTTGCGGTCTGCATCGAGACGCGAGAGAGCCTCCATGACCCGCACGGCTTCAGGCGTGAGCACGTCGCCGTAGCGTTGCGCGAGGTCTCCTCGGATCTCCAGTTGTCGCCCTCGATCGGTCATGGGAGCCCTTACTTTACAGTGACCGGGACACCCTCGCGCACCCGACTCGCGGCGAGGGAAGCCCGCAGCCCGAACGCGAGCGCCGCGGCGGTAAGGGCCATGGCCGCGCTGCCGAAGAAGCCCACCGACCAGCTCCCGGTCCGTTCGTAGAGAAATGCGCCGAACCAGCCGCCGATGATGGACGCCACGCCCTTGGCTGTATAGAGGACGCTGTAGTTCGAGGTGGCGTGTTGCGCGCCGAAATAATCGCCCACCGCGGAGGGAAACAGCGCAAAGATCTCGCCCCAGGTGAAGTAGACCAGGACAAGGCTAAACGCAAACCAGCCGCCGGAGCGCTGTCCCAAGACGACCACCAGGACGAGACACACCGAATGCAGCAGGAAGGCCGCCCCCATCGCCGTTTCCCGGCCAATCCGGTCGGACGCCCAGCCCCAGAAGACTCGGCTGGCTCCATTCGCCAGGGGGCTCAGCGTGGCCGCCAGCGTCAGGGCAGCAGCCGTGAGGCCCCACGAGCGCGCCATCGGGCCGGCGCTCGCGGTGACCAGCAGCCCGCCGGTAGCCATCAGGACGAACATCGCATACATCACGTAGAACCGCGGTGTGCGCAGCATCTCCAGCGTGCTCAGCGGTCGCCCCTCGGCATGCGGGAGCGGGGCGGGGCCGCTTCCCGCTTCCCTCTTCTCGCTTCCCTCTGCAACAGGATGGCGAAGGAACTGCGCCACGACGAGGATGACCAGACCCTGTACCAGGCCCGTCGCGATGAATGTCGTCTGATACCCGCGCGAGGCGATCAGCGCCGAGATGAACGGAATCGTGAGCGCAGTGCCGCCGCCGAAGCCGGCCGCCATCATGCCCGAGGCTAACCCGCGGCGGCCCTTGAACCATTTGAGTGCCGAGCCGATGGACGCGCTGTAGACGAACGCGGCGCCGATGCCGGCCATGCAGTACATGGTGTAGAGCAGCGGCAGGCTCGTGGCGTAACCCATGCCGGCCCAGCCCAGGCCGCAAAGCAACCCTGCCGCGCTGATGAATCCGCGGGGGCCGAGGCGGTCGATCAGCCAGCCATCGAGCGGTTGCACCCAGGTCTGAAACAGGATGAAGAGCGTGAAGGCGAACTGGATATCCGAGAGCCTCCATCCCGTGTCCGCCTGGAGCGGCTTCACGAACAGCGTCCAGGAGTACTGGAGGTTCGCGATCATGATCATCGCGATCAGCGAGGCGACCAGCTGAAACCACTTGTTGTGGAGCTTCACCGCCCGCCGTCCCGACCGCCCGACCGCCCGACCACCTCGCCCAGCAGCTTCGTCAGCCCATACACCGTCTTCGTCACCGGCACCGGCACCCCGAGCCGCTCTCCCAGCTCCACCACCGCCCCGACGACCGCTTCGATCTCCATCGGCCGACCGGCCTCCAGATCCTGCAGCATGGAGGTCTTGTGAGCGCCCACCTTCTCCGCGCCGGCCATCCGTTGCTCGATCGAAATCGGCAGCTCGATGCCGAGCCGCCCAGCCACCGTTTCGGCCTCCCGCATGATGTCGCGCAGCACCGCCGATACCTCCTGATGCCGGACCAGCTCTTCGAGGGTGCCCCCGGTCAGCGCACTGATCGGGTTGAAGGCGACATTACCCAGCAGTTTGACCCAGATCTCGTGCCGGATCCGCGTCGTGGCCGGGCAACGGAATCCCGCCGCGATCAGCGCCTCGGCGATCCGCTTGACGCGCTCCGAACGCTCGCCGCTGGGCTCGCCGAAGCTGATCCGGTTCCCCTCGGTGTGGTGAATCACGCCGGGTTCGGCCAGGTCCGTCGAGAAGTAGACGAGCGATCCCACGATTCGCCGCGGCTCGATGGCCGACGCAATGACCCCGCCCGGGTCGACCCGCTCCAGCGAAAGCCCCTCCAGCTCCCCGCCGGCTCCCTGGAAGTACCACCACGGAATCCCGTTCTGGGTGCTGATGACCACGGTGTCCTGGTGGAAGAGCTGGGGCAGCGCGGGGGCCAGCGCGGTCAGGCTGTGTGCTTTCACGCCGAGGAAGACGACGTCGGCCTGACCGATCGTCGCCAGGTCACCGGTAAGCTTCGGCTTCACCTCGAAATCGCCATCCGGGCTTTGAACCCGCAACCCCCTATCCTGCATCGCGCGGAGGTGCGAGCCCCGGGCAAAGAGGACGACGTCGGCACCGGCTCGGGTCAGCCGAGCACCGAGGTAGCCGCCGATCGCGCCGGCTCCCGCGATGACGATCCTCACTTGGCGCTGGCCGAGAACGCCTCCGCCACGACTCGCCGCTGAATCTTTCCCGTCGCCGTCCGCGGAATCGCGTCGGTGATGTGGATCTGCTTCGGACGCTTGAAGTCGGCCAGCCGGTCGCGACAAAACCCCAGCAGGTCGGCCTCGCTCACGGCAGAACGAAGCACCACCGCGGCGGCCACTTCTTCGCCCCAAGTCGCATGGGGGACGCCGAAGCACACGGCCTCGGCCACGGCCGGATGGGCCAGCAGGACCTCGTCGATTTCCCGGGGCGAGATTTTCTCGCCGCCGCGATTGATCAGCTCCTTGAGCCGCCCGACCAGGGTGAGGTACCCCTCCGCGTCGAGTACGCCTTGATCGCCGGTCCGAAACCACCCGTCCACAAAAGAGGTCGCGTTGGCCTCCGGATTGTTCTCGTAGCCCGTGATGACGTTCGGGCCCTGAATCACCACCTCGCCGCGCTCTCCCGTCGGAAGATGGCGACCGTGCTCGTCCATGATGCTGATGCGAACTTCGGTTCCCCGTCCCACCGAGCCGGGCAGCCGCTCGCCGGGCGGGAGCGGGTTCGAAGCCATCTGGTGGGCGGCCTCGGTCATGCCGTAGGCCTCCAGTACGGGCGCCCCGAACCTGGTTTCCAGGTCCTGCATCACTTGCGGAGGCAGCGCCGCGCTGCACGAGCGAATGAACCGCAGCTTCTCGGTGCCGGCTGGTCGTGCGGATTCGGAGCTCCCGCCCGCCCGCGCCAGGAGCAGTTGATGCAGCGTCGGCACAGCGGAGTACCACGTCACCCCATGGTCCCGGGCCACTCGCCAGAACGAGAGTGGATTGAACCTGCTGGGCACGACCACGGTGCCACCCGTTGCCAGCGTCGCCAGGGTCGATGCGACGAGCCCGTGCACATGGAACAGCGGCATCACGCACAACGACACATCGTCCGGGGTGAGCGCGTAGCTGTGGGCCACATTGCGCGCGGAGATGGACAGGTTGGCATGGCTGAGCGGCACCCGCTTCGGGCGACCCGTGCTGCCGCTGGTGTGCAGGATCAGCGCGACATCGGACACGGCGGGCGGCTCGAACTGGCGGCGCTGGCTCACCTCGCCGAGCTGAACTTCGCCGGCGGCGTCCATTGCCACCGTGAGAATGGGCACCTGGTCGCCGGCTGCGCGACGCGCTGCTTCCGCGCCCTCGGGCGGCAGTAACAGGACGCGTGCGTTGGTGTCTTGCAAGTAGAAGCGGAACTCGTCTTCCTTGTATCCCGGGTTGAGCGGCGCTGCGGTGCCCGACATGGACGCGGCCAGGAACGCCACGATCTGCGGCAGCCCGTTCGGCAGCGCCATACCGACCCGCTCGCCCCGGGTGATGCCGCTCGCGGCGAGTACCTCGGCGAGCGCCTGCACCTGGCGCCGCAACGCCCCATAGCTGACCCGGATATCGTGCTCCGGAATGACCACCGCGATCTGTTCGGCGGGAATCGACTGCAGCAGCTCGAAGAGCGTCGCTGGCGCGGTGACCATGATCGCGAGAATGTCGCCCGGCCCCATGCAATCGTCAATCGCTCTCGACCACCAGCGCCGCGCGACCTAGATTGCCCTGCATGAGCCAAGTCTCAGCCGTTGGCAGGAGTGTCGCCCGCAAGGATGGCATCGGGAAAGCCACCGGTGCGGCCCGCTACGCCGACGACCTCGTGTTTCCAGGTATGCTCCACGGCCGCACCATCCGCTCGACCATTCCGTGCGGTCGCATCCGCTCGATTCGCTTCGCTTTCGACCCTGCGGGCTTCACCATCGTGGACTATCGCGATGTGCCGGACCGGAACGTCGTCGACTTGATTGCCCAGGATCAGCCTTATCTCGTTGAGCAGGAGGTCCGCCACCTCGCTGAGCCGATCCTCCTGCTCGCGCATGAAGACAGAGACAAGCTCGCCGCGGCCCGCGTCGAGATCGAGTACGACGAGGCGCCGCCGCTCTTCGACCCCGAGCAGTCGTCGCACGTCTTCAAGGCCATCGACATCGTCAAGGGCAACGCCGCCGCCGCGCTCGCCGGCGCGGACCAGGTGATCGAGGGGACCTACCGCACCGGCCACCAGGAGCACATTTACATCGAGCCCAATGGCGTGATCGCGGTGCCGGAAGACGGCGGGGTGACCATCCATGGCTCGGTCCAGTGTCCCTTCTACGTCATCAAGGCAGTCCGCTGCCTGCTGGGGCCTGGTCGGCCCGTGCGCGTGATCCAGACGGAAACCGGCGGCGGCTTCGGCGGCAAAGAGGAATACCCCTCGATGCTCGCCGGGCATGCCGCCATGCTCGCGCTCAAATCGGGCCGGCCCGTCAAGCTGGTCTACGACCGCGGCGAAGACATGGTCGCCACGACCAAGCGGCACCCTTCTATCGTGCGCCACCGCACTGGCGTGACCAAGGATGGCCGTCTCGTCGCCATGGAAGTCGAGGTCATCCTGGACGGCGGCGCGTACGTCACCCTGAGTCCCGTAGTGCTCTCGCGCGGCTGTATTCATGCCGCGGGACCGTACCGCTGCGACGACATCAGCATCCGTGGCCGGGCGGTCTTCACCAACACTCCGCCCAATGGCGCCTTCCGCGGCTTCGGCGCACCGCAGACCGAGTTTGCCGTTGAAGTGCATATGGACCGGATCGCCGAAGCGCTCGGCATGGACCCCGTGGAGCTCCGGCGCCTCAATGCCCTCCGCCCGGGCGATACCATGGCGACCGGCCAGACGCTGCGCGAAGATGCGAGCGCCCACCTGGTGCTCGATGCGGCAGTGCGCCGCACCGACTTCACCCGCAAGCGTGAGGAATACCGGGGCAGCAACCGCGGGATCGGCCTCTCCCTCTTTTATCATGGCGCGGGGTTCACCGGCAGCGGAGAGCGCACGCTCAAATCCCGCGCGCGGCTCGTGCTCACCCCGACCGGCGTCCGCATCGCCGTGGGCAGCACCGAGATTGGTCAGGGCACCCGCACCATGCATGCGCAGATCGTCACCGATGCGCTCGGCATCCCCTATGAGGACGTTGAGGTCGCCCAGCCGGATACCTCACGGGTGGCCGACAGTGGCCCCACGGTGGCATCGCGCACCTGTATGGTTGTGGGGAAGATTCTGGAAGAGTGTGCCCTGGAAATGAAACAGCAGCTCGGTGGCCTCGCTCCGGCGGAGTACTACGCGCGCCACGGCGCGCTCACGGTCGAACGGATGTATGAGCCGCCCGATTGGATCCAATGGGACGACGACACCTACCGGGGCGACGCCTACGCTACCTACGGCTGGGGTTGCGATGTCGCCGAGCTGGAGGTCGACCCCGATACGTTCGAGGTGCGGCCGCTCAAGCTGACCACGGTGCAGGAGTTCGGCCGTCCGATTCACCCCGCGCTCGCGCGCGGACAGATCGAGGGTGGCACCGTGCAGGGATTGGGTTATGCGCTGCTTGAGCGCGTGGTGATGAAGAATGGCGCCATGGCTAACGCCCAGCTCACCAACTACGCCATCCCGACGACCCTCGACACCCCCGAGATCGACGTCGTCATGCTGACGAATCCGTATCCCGGCGGGCCCTTCGGCGCCAAGGGACTGGGCGAGCTGCCGATGGACGGCCCCGCCCCGGCCATCGTCAACGCGCTGCGCCACTTGGGATTCGATGTCCGGGAGATCCCCGCCACACCCGAGCTGCTGGCGGCCGTTCCGACCATCCCGTGAATTTCTTGCTCAACGGCGTTCCCACCGAGGTCGCCGCCCATCCGATGGCCCGGCTGCTCGACGTGCTCCGCGAGGTGTGCGGCTTGACCGGCACCAAGGAGGGTTGCGGTGAGGGGGAGTGCGGCGCCTGTACCGTGCTGCTGAACGGTGAGCCGGTCTGTTCCTGCCTCGTGCCGGTGTCGCAGGTGGCCGGGTCGGAGGTGCTGAGCATCGAGGGACTCAGGGGGGAGCATCCCCTGCAGGCGCTCTTCATGAGCGAAGTAGGCGCGCAATGCGGCATCTGCACGCCGGGGATGATCTTGACCGCACTCAGCGTACCCAGCGTCCCTACCCTCGACGACGTCAAGACCGCCCTCGCAGGCAATCTCTGCCGCTGCACCGGGTATCCCGCCATCTACCGCGCGGTCATGAAGTGGCGCGCCGCGGAGCCGGCCAAGTGAAAACAGCCGTTGCGGAGCTCGATCTCAAGACCGCTACCAGTCTCGACCAGGCGCTCGCGACTCTACACAGTGAGTCCCGGACTCCACTCGCCGGCGCTACGGACCTCTACGTGGAGCTCAACTTCGGCACCCTCAAGCCGCGGCGTTTTCTCGACCTCTGGGCTCTCGACGAGCTGCGCGAGATTTCCTTCCGGGGCGACACTCTGGTGATCGGATCCCTCACCACTTTCACCGCGCTCATCCGCTCTCCGCTCGTGGCGACACACCTTCCCATGCTGGTCGAGGCTGCGCGACTGGTGGGCGGCATTCAGATCCAGAACCGCGGCACGCTCGGCGGCAACATCGCCAATGCTTCGCCAGCCGGCGATTCGCTTCCCATCCTCGCCGCGGTCGACGCTGTTCTCGTGCTCCGGAGCGCGGAATCCGAGCGGCGCGTGCCGCTGACCGAGTTCTACACCGGGTACCGGAAGTCCGTGCTGAGGCCCGACGAGCTCATCACCGCCGTAGAGGTGCAGCCGGTCGAGGGCACCCAGTTCTTCCGGAAGGTCGGCACCCGCGCTGCGCTCGCGATCTCCAAGGTCGTGATGGCCGGGGTCAAGGGCGCGGTGCCGCGCATTGCGTTTGGCAGCGTGGCCCCGATGGTGCTCCGTGCCAGGCAAACGGAGCAGGCCCTTGCGGCGGGAACCCATATCGAAGATGTGGTCCGCATCCTGGAGCGGGAAATCGCACCCATCGACGACCTGCGCTCCTCCGCCGCGTACCGTCGTCAGGTGGCGGGGAATCTGCTGCGCCGCTTCTGGAGCTCGTGACACTCCTTCGCGGCCGGCGCATCTTCACCCCCGAAGGACTCCGACCCGCGTCCATATATATGGATGCGGGCCGCATAACCCGCGTTGCCCCCTTCGACGACGTCCCCGCCGGCCTGGTGCCGTTGGACGCGGGAGACTCGCTGGTCATGCCCGGCCTCGTGGACAGCCACGTCCACGTCAACGAGCCCGGTCGTACCGAATGGGAGGGGTTCGCCACCGCCAGCCGTGCCGCGCTGGCTGGTGGAGTCACCACTATCTGCGACATGCCGCTGAACTCCATCCCTGCCACAACCAGCGGCGCGGCGCTCGAGCAGAAGCGGCGCGCCGCGCGCGACCAGGTGGCGGTGACCGTAGCCTTCATCGGTGGGGTGGTCCCCGGCAACGGTGGCGAGCTCGCAGGACTCCGGGACGCCGGTGCCTGCGCCTTCAAGTGCTTCTTGTCTCCTTCCGGGGTACCGGAATTCCCCAGTGTCAGCGAGGCGGACCTCCGCCAGGCATTTCCGGTACTCGCACGGCTCGGCCTCCCTCTCATGGTGCACGCCGAAGACCCTGCATTGTTGCGCAGCGGAACCAGCAGCCGGCGCTACGCGGAGTACCTCGCCTCCCGTCCCGTGGAGGCGGAGCATTCCGCCATCGCGCTGTTGATTGGCCTGCTCGAGAGCTGCCCGACCGCAGTGCATATCGTCCATCTCTCCTCTGCGACCTCGCTGCCGCTGCTCCGGACCGCACGGGCCCATGGGCTTCCCCTCAGCGTGGAAACCTGTCCCCACTATCTCAGCTTCGCGGCGGAGGAAATCGCAGACGGCGCCACCGAGTACAAGTGCGCGCCCCCCATTCGCGGCCGCGCCGAGCGCGAGGGGCTGTGGCGAGGGCTGCTCGCCAGTGAGATCGACCTCGTCGCCTCCGACCATTCGCCCTGCCCGCCCGCACTGAAACAGACCAACGGCGATTTCTTCTCGGCTTGGGGCGGGATTGCCTCGCTGCAACTCGTGCTGCCGGCGGTCTGGACCGGCGCGCGCGCCCGTGGCGTCGTCCCGGAACGACTGGCCAATTGGCTGAGCGCAGCACCCGCGCGGCTGGTCGGATTGCACCAGCGCAAGGGCGCCCTCTCGGCAGGCTATGACGCCGACATCGTGGTCTGGGAGCCGGAGGCCAGCTTCACCGTCGATCCCGCTCGGCTGCTGCAGCGGCACCCGATCACTCCCTACGCCGGCAAAGAGCTCTTTGGGGTGGTCCGGGCAACCTTCGCCGGTGGCCGTCTCGCTTTCGGATCGCTATGATCCCTTCCATGTTCACCGACCTGCCCGACCTGGCCGCCGAGCGCTTCGGCGGTGCCGTCATCGCCGCGAACGATGAGTTCTTCGCTCCGAAGGACTCGCTCATCAAGGCTGCTTCCCCACAATGGCGCGAAGGGGTCTACACCGAGCGCGGCAAGTGGATGGATGGGTGGGAAACCCGCCGGCGCAGGACTCCGGGTCACGACTGGGCTGTGCTCCGGCTGGGTATCCCGGGCATCATCCGGGGCGTCGTCATCGATACCAGCTTCTTCACCGGCAATTATCCGGAGTTCGCCAGCCTCGATGCGTGCGCCGTGGAGGGTCGCGGTCCTGCATCGTCCGCCGAGCTGCCTTTTCGGCCGTTGTTGGCCAAGTCTCCACTTAAGGGCAATCGCGCCAATCCCTTCGAGCTCACCGGCAAACCTTCCCGGGTTACTCATCTCCGCCTCAACATCTTTCCTGACGGCGGTGTGGCGCGCCTCCGCGTGCATGGCGAAGCCGTTCCTGACGAGAGCGTCTTCGCGGAAGGACGCGAGGTGGACCTCGCGGCGCTCGAAAACGGAGCCCTGGTGGTGTCCGCGAGCGACATGCACTACGGTAACCCGCAGAACTTGCTGCTTCCGGGTCGCTCGACCCACATGGCGGATGGCTGGGAGACCCGGCGGCGGCGGGGCCCCGGACACGACTGGTGCATCGTCCGGCTAGCGCGTCGCGGCGTCATCGAGCGGGTCGAGCTCGACACCGATCACTACAAAGGCAATGCCCCGGGCCACGTCATGTTGGAATCCACCGATGCCGGCCCGGCATTCAACGCCGCCAAGGTCCGCTGGCGCATTCTGGTGCCCAAAGCGTCGGTCGAGCCCCACGCGCGCCAGCGGTGGGACGGCCGCAAAGCCCAGGCGGCGACCCACGTCCGCCTCAACATCTACCCCGATGGCGGGGTGGCGCGGTTGCGACTGCTTGGACGCGTGGCGGTTTGAGCCGCGGTGCCCCTCAGTATCACGGAGCTCGACAGGATGCCCGAAGCCCGGGCCGCCGAGCTCTTGACCGCATGCTGTGGCTCGTCCCGCTGGGTGACAGCGATGCTGACCCGCAGGCCCTTCGGCTCCCGCGACGTCCTGCTGGCGGCCGCGGACAGCGTCTGGCTCACGCTCGGCCGGACTGATTGGCTCGAGGCCTTCTCGCACCACCCTCGGATCGGCGAGCAGACCGGCGCCGCTCCTCAAGCGGCACGCGCACGGGCCTGGTCCGCGAGTGAGCAGGCGAGCGTTGGTTCGGCAAGCGAGGCGGAGCGCGCCGAGTTCGCTACGCTCAACCGGGAATACGAGCGGCGCTTCGGCTACATCTATATAGTTTGCGCGACGGGGAAGCCGCCGGAGGAGCTCCTCGCCCTGGCCCGCGAGCGGCTGACCCACGAACCTGAGGTCGAGCTCGCCATCGCCGCGAAGGAGCAACGGAGGATCATGCGCCTGAGACTCGAGAAGCTGCTGGCATGAGCACCTTGAGCACCCACGTCCTCGACACCGCGCTCGGCAAGCCCGCGCGGGGAATCCCCGTCTCCCTCGAGCGCGACGGCGCCGTCCTGGGATCCGCCGTGACCGACACCGATGGCCGGGTGAAAACCTTCCCGGCGTTAGCCCCCGGTTTCTATCGTCTCAGCTTTGCCGTGGGGGAATATTTCAAGCTCGGAGGTCGCGAATCCCTCTACACCACGATCGTTATTCAGTTCACCACGACCCAAGATTCAGACCACTACCACATCCCCCTCCTGCTGAGCCCGTTCGGATACACCACCTATCGCGGCAGCTGAAACAATCAAAACGAGCACGATTCCTACCTTGAGGCGATCCATCGCCCGAGCAACGCTCGCTCCCCGTCCGTGATGCCCGTCTTGTTGCCCGGTGGCATCGTGCGTGTCAGCACCGCCCGCTCCCCGATTCGCGCCGCGCGCGCGACGATCTCCTCGGGTGTGTCGAACGTCACCCCGCCCGGCGCTGGGCCAAAGCTCGTATCACTCTGCCGCACCGAGTGGCACGACCCGCAGCGGCGATCGATGACGTGGCGCGCGTCGGCAAAGCTCACCGGCGTACCTGCGTCCGAGCTCCGGCCTGCCGGCGATGTTGAACCGCTCCGCCCGATCGTATAGAGCGCCGCCACGGTCGCGCCCATCGCGGCGAACAGGGCGGGACGCCACACCGGGAATCCGAAGCGAATGTTGAGCACGTGCCGCACCGCCGCGCCGCCGCCGATCAGCACGAGCAGCGCCAGCCAGTTGTGCGGCTGACTGGAGAGCGTCGGAAAGTGCCCGCTCAGCATGAGCACGATCACCGGGAAGGTGAAGTAATTGTTGTGGATGGATACCCGCTTGGCGCGGGCGGAGAGCTCCGCGCCCCCGCCGTGGCCCTGCTCCACCGAGGCGACCAGGGCCCGTTGCGACGGCACGATCGTCAAGACCACGTTGGCGGCCATGAGCGTGCCGAGCATCGCGCCGACGTGCAGAAAGGCGGCCCGGCCGTTGAGCAGCTGGGTCAGCGCGATCGCAAGCACGGTGAGCCCGCCAATCCAGACGGCGGCCGCCACTCCCGGCGCGCGCGGCGCGACGAACCGCTGCATCGCTTCGTAGAGCGCCCATCCGGCCAGGATCGCTCCCGCACCGACAAGAACTGCCTGGGCGTGACTCAGCGAAGCGACGCTCGGATCCGCCAGCAAGGCGCGCCCGCCGAAGTAGTAGACCACCAGGAGCAGCAGTAGACCGCTCCACCAGGTCGAGTAGGCCTGCCATTTGAACCAGTGGAGCGGCGCTGGAACAGCGGCCCCTTCGAGCAATGTCTTCTCCACGTAGTAGAACCCGCCGCTGTGCAGCAGCCAGATCGTGCCGATCGGTCGGGGTGTCTGGGGATGGCTTCCCGCGGGAAGCAGATTCCGGTCGAGCCAGTTGAACAGCAGCGAATTCCCGATCCACATGATGCCGGCGATTAGGTGGACCCAGCGGGCCACCAGATCGACCAGCTCGAGGCTGGTACCGCTCACGCCCCCGCCCGGTTCTTCATGATCGCGACGAACGAGCGCCCTCGCAGCTCCTTCGCGCGGAGCCCGGTCATCGCCAGCGCTTCGGCTTCGGTGATCGCCCCCGAATTGAGTCCCCGCAAAAAGAAGTTGAGCAGCCCCTGCCCCGTGGCCGCATCATCGAACACGTCGCCCACCAGGGTAGCCTGCGCTGCCTTACCCACGAAATTCTTGAGCCGCGCGCCTGACGCGTCGATGCCGTCGAGAAAAAAGCTGTAGAGCGCCGCGTAGCGACTCACCAGCTGCGCGGGATGCAGGTCCCACCCCTGGTAGAAGCCGCCGGCGAGCGAGTGCCGCACGTCCTCGAAATGCAACCTCCACGCGGCATGCACGCTCGCGGCGTTCGCAGCTTCCTGCTCGGCACTGAGCGGCGCGCTGTCTCTCTCCTCCCCATCCCCCTCGCGGTGGAACGGGACCGGCAGCACCGTGGTCGACCCGTCGGACAGCCAGACCCCGGTGCCGGCAAACGCCACCTGCATCACCTGTTTGGCGAACTCGCAGGCCGGATGGCGCATCCGCTGATACGCCGCGGTGACGTTGACGCCCGCGGTGTAGTCGTAGGTCCCGAAGTGCGCACCCAGGAGCCGACCCTCCGCGACTTCGAGTAGCCGCGGCAACAGGGAAGTTCCCCGGGAGTCGAGGATGACCTGGGGTGTTTCCACCATCACCTCGAAGCGCAGAGTGCCCTGGCCCAGCCCGAGCTTGCGCTCGAGCTGCTCGAGCACCACCACCGCGAACCCGACCTGCTCGATCACAGTGATTTTCGGGATCGTCACCACCCATCCCTCCGGAAGACCGTCGGCACCAGCCAGCGCCGTGAGCACCAGGTCGAGGGTGCGGACGCTGCGGGCGCGCAATTCTTCGTTGAGCGGCTTGATCCGGATTCCCATGAATGCGGCCAGCGTGCCGGCTCGCCTGCCCTGGGTGAGCGCAGCCGCGATGGCGTGCGCATGCTGGTCCTCTTCCGCGTCGGGGCGGTTGCCGTAGCCGTCCTCGAAATCGATGCGGAAATCTTCGATGGGCTCCCGGACCAGCTTGCCGCGCACCCGCTCGGCGATGGTAGTCAGCGCCGGATGGTTGGAGATCCCGAGCGCCGCGCCGAGTCGCTCCGGATCCGGCGCGTAACGGTCCAAGGCTCTCTGGGCCAGGACGCCGAGCCTGGGGACCGAATCGGCGGCGAAGAGCTGCGCCCCGCCGTACACCGTGTGGACCGGCTGGCGTCCGGCGCTCTCGCCCGGGTGCGCCCTGGCAAACGCGAGGTTCGCCTCCTTGAGCGCCGCCGCGGCTTCGGCTAGCTGCCCGGGATCCGGTGACGCGCTCATCCGTTGTAGATCTTCCCGCCCTTGGCACGATAAAGATTGAGCACCGTACGAGCTTCCTCCCGCAGCACGTTGCGCACGATGGCCAGCCCGCGCTCCTCGAGGTAAGCGTAGGACTCCGGGAAGACCGGCCCCTCCTCGAACTTGAGGAGCGAAGCGTCCTCCCGCGCCGCACCATACACCACCCGTTGTACCCCGCTCCACAGCGTGGCGCCCAAGCACATCGCGCATGGCTCGCAGGAGGTAAACAGCTCGTGCACGGGAAGCTGGGGTGCGTTGAGCGTAAAGGAACCCACCCGTTGCTGCGCCATCATGAACGCTACCATCTCGGCGTGCAGGGTGCAGTTGTTCAGCCGCACGACGCTGTTCATTCCGATCGCCACCAGCCGGCCGGAGCGTGCCTCGAAGATCGCGGCGCCAAACGGGCCGCCGGTGCCGTGCTCGACGTTGGCGCGCGCCACGGCGATCGCGAGCCGCATGCGCTCCTCGTCGGATCCGTAGCTCCGGTCCCAGTCGGCAACCGAGTCGGTCCACCGGGGGTACTCGACCTGGACCTTGGGGTGTGGGGCATGACTAGTCATCGCGGGGAACTTACAGCTTCCGTACACCGGGCGGGGCCTGTATCCTCCCATTATACCCGTCACTATGCTCCGCGCAGCGCTTCTCCGCGTCCTTCGGCGACCACCTCCCGGCCTCCTCGGCGGCGTGCTTTTTGTCGCCACGCTGGGCCTGGCCGGAGCGCTCGCGTATCAAGCCGCGAGCGCCGCCGCGTCCCACCGCGCCACCGCCGAGGCATCGCTCGCCCATCACGCCACCATTGCGGCCTGGCGTTTTTCCCGCGAAGGTCGCAGTTGGGTCGGCTATGGGATGACTCAGGCCGGCGAGCTGCTGCTCCACGAGGTCGGCCAGCACGCAACGCTTCCCGGGCCGGAGCTGTTGCGGCGGCTTCTGGCGGAGAAGGATTGCGACTGCATGAGCGCGGGCTTCAGCCGCGCCGTGTTCCGGGTGAGCAACCAGCCTAACCCGGAGCTCATCTGGCTGGGGGAGGCGCTCTCGGACGCGGGACGTCAGGCGCTGCTGGCCGCGGCAGTCGCGGCGGCAGGCGATACGGCGCCTCGGCGGGGACCGAGGCAATGGCAGATCCTGCCCCCGGGGGAGCCGCAGCTCAACCGCCCCACCGATGTGGTGCTGCTCTGGAAGGTGGGCGATCCAAAGCGAGGGGTTCGCGGAGTCTACGGCATGGTGGTCGAGCCGGCCCAGATCGAGCGGCCGCTGCGCGGCGCCCTGGGTGAGGCGCAATTCTTCCCGCCCTCCTTGGTGCCGGAGCGCATCGCGGATTCCCTGGTTCGTATCGAGGTGGCGGGCCCCAATCATCGCACGCTGTTCCAGACCGGACCCGAGACGCGGATCTTTACCGGGACCGATACGCTTGGGCGGGCGTTTGGAGATCTCACGGTGACCGCCGCGATTCACCCCGCGGCGGCGCGTCTTCTGCTCGCCGGAGGCCTTCCGCCCTCGCGGGCCCCCACGATCGTGGCGCTGCTGGTCCTGACGCTGGCCATGGGCGGTGGAGCCCTGCTCCTGCTTCGCCGCGAGCATCGGCTCGCCCGGCTGCGGGAAGACTTCGTGTCGGGCGTCTCGCACGAGCTCCGGACTCCGCTCACTCAGATTCGCGTGCTGAGCGAGCTGCTCCAGTCCGAGGGATTCCATACCGAGACGGAGCGCGCCCGCGCCACCGAGATTATCCACCGGGAGGCGCTGCGCCTGACGAACCTGGTCGACAACGTCCTGGAGTTTTCGCGTCTGCGACGGCCCACGGCGGCCGCTCCTCCCACCCGAGTTTCGCTGACCGAAGTAACCCGCGAGCTCACCGAGTCCTTCGCCCCTCTCCTGGATGCGGAGGGGAGTCGTCTGGAGCTGGAAGTGGTCCACGATCTGGAAGTGACGGGGGATCGGGACGCTATCAGCCGGGTGCTCCGAAACTTGGTCGAGAACGCCGTCAAGTACGGCCCACCCGGCCAGACCATCCGCGTGACCTTGGCTGGCAGCGATCCTCCTGGCGGGGCGCGGGTTACAGTGGATGACGCCGGTCCCGGGATTCCGCAAACCGAATGGACGCGGATCTGGCAGCCGTACTATCGGCTCGATCGGGATCGCAACACACCGGCCGGCGGCTCGGGGCTCGGCCTGTCGGTCGTGGCGGACCTGATGCGGTTGCTTGGGGGACGCGCATGGGTGGGGAAGGCGCCCGAGGGTGGGGCCCGCTTCACCGTGGAGTTTCCGGCCGCGAGCGCCCCAACCGAGCAGCGGCGATGAGCCGGATCCTGCTGATCGAGGACAATGAGGACCTGGCGTTCGGGCTCCGGACGGCCCTCGAGAATGAGGGGTTCGAGGTGCTCATCGCAGCGGATGGCGCCGCCGGACTCGGAATCGCCTCGCGGGATGCCGTCGACTTGATCATCCTCGATCTCATGCTGCCGACAATGGATGGCTACCGGGTGCTCCGCTCGCTTCGCGGCGCCGGCAGCGAGGTTCCCGTGCTGGTGCTCACCGCGAAGGGTGAAGAGGCCAACAAGGTCCAGGCCTTTTCCATCGGAGGGGACGACTACGTCACCAAGCCGTTTGGCGTGCTCGAGCTGATCGCCCGCGTCCGGGCCTTGCTCCGCCGGACCCGGGGCAAAGAGACAGCTCCGATTCCCGCCGTCGAGCGCTTCGGCGAGATCGAAGTCAATCCGGCCTCGCGCACGGTCTACCGGGGCGGCCAGCTGGTGTCGCTGACTCCGCGCGAGTTCGACCTCCTCCTCGCCCTCCTGCGGCGCCGCGGGGCCGTGGCTTCCCGCACCGAGTTGCTGCGCGACGTTTGGGAGTACCAGACCGGCGTGGTCTCGCGTACCGTCGACATCCATATCGCCGAGCTCCGCCGGAAGCTCGAGCCGGATCCCGGCGATCCTCGCCACATCCGCACAGTGTGGAAGGTCGGTTATCGGCTGGAACGCTGACGTTCTGACAGATTCCGTACGACTCGCATACCAGATCCGGACCCCGCTTTCCTCGGAGCCGCACGATTATTTCAGCATGACGACGTCCCTGGCGCCGAGGCGGCCCCGCAGCTTCCTGGCCACTAACAAGTATCCCGCCTCCCTGCTGTTCCTCCTGATGGACGCTGGGCCCGAGCATCCCCTTTTTCTACTACATTCTCCATATCCCGCTGATTCACGCGCTGGCCTTGCTCGTGACCAGGCTCCGCAATCCGGAGGCGATCCCGATCGTGCTGCTCTATTTCCCCTGCAGGTGGTTCGCCGGGCTCAAGGCGGGTCGCAGCGATAAATGGCTCAGCTACCTGTGAATACACGTACGGAGTTCCTAGAGGCCGCCATCTGGCACGGGAACCTCGAGCGAGCCAAGGCGATTCTCGCCGCCCACCCTGAGCTCGAGAGCAGTGATATCCATACCGCGGCGGTCCTCGGCGACGCAGCCGCGGTGCGTCGCTTCCTCGCCCAGGATCCCCGGAGCGTTGCGGCAAAGTCTCCACCCTTCGGCGGGGACGCGCTCAACTACCTCTGTCTCTCGAAGTATCTTCGGCTCGATCCCTCCCGAACGCCCGGCTTCCTGCAGGCAGCGACGGCGCTGCTTGACGCCGGTGCCGATCCCAATACCGGCTTCTGGAACAAGGGAGAGTTCGAGACCGCCCTCTACGGTGCCGCCGGCGTGGCCCACCACCCTGAGCTGACCAGGCTGTTGCTCGAGCGCGGCGCGGACCCTACCGACGGCGAGGTCGTGTATCACTCCCCGGAGGAATACGACAGCCGGGCCATGCAGCTCGTGGTGGAAACGGGCAAGCTCAGCCCCGACGACCTCAGCCTGATGCTGGTCCGCAAGTCCGATTGGCACGACTATGAGGGGGCCAAATGGCTGCTCGAGCACGGCGCCGATATCAACTTCAACCGCAAGCGCGGCTGGTGTCCCATCCATCACGCCCTCGCGCGCGACAACAGCCTCGAAATGGTCGCCCTGTTCCTCGACCATGGGGCCGATCCCACCCTGGTCGAAGACGGCATCACGGCGATTGCCCGGGCTGCGCGCGAAGGTCGCAGCGATGTGCTCGAGCTCTTCGCGCAGCGCGGTATCCCCATCGCGCTCACCGGAGTCGATCGCCTGATTGCCGCCTGCGCCATGGGAGACGTAGCCTCCGCCCGAGCCATCGCGGAGAAGGAGCCCGCCCTTGTCAGGGAGCTCAAGGCCATGGGGGGCCAGCTGCTCGCGAAGTTTTCGGGAACCGGCAATCCGCCCGGTGTCGAAGCGCTCCTCGATCTCGGCGTGGACGTCGCGGCGCCCTTTACTGAGGGCGATGGCTACTATGGCCTGCCCAAGAACAGCCTGGCGATCCATGTCGCAGCCTGGCGGTGCAGTTCCGCGGTCGTAAAACTCCTCCTGGACCGCGGCGCTCCGGCCGACCTGCCCGACGCCAACGGAATGACCCCGTTGGCGCTCGCCGTCAAGGCATGCGTGGATTCCTATTGGACCGAGTACTGCTCGCCCGAGTCGGTCGAAATGCTGTTGCAGGCCGGCGCGAATGTCGCAGCCGTGCCGTTTCCCTCCGGCCACGGTGCCGTGGACCAGGTCCTGCTCAAATACCGAAGCTGACCCTTTACACTGGAGAGTGAATCATGAGAGTTCTCCCCCTGGCAATCGCATGCTGCGTGCTGTCACAAGCCGACCCGGTCCTCGCGCAGTCGAGCGATCTGATCTCCGGCACCTGGACCGGAGACATCGGTCTCGACCTGACCAATCGGCATCCGGTCAAGTTCGAGCTGAAGTTCGACGGCAAGATCATTTCAGGCACGGTCACGGGCCCCGGCCCCGCCGACTTCAGGACTGGAACATTCGATCTGACCACTGGCGCCCTCAAGCTCGAAGTCGACGTCAAGGACGATGGCGGTAGCTCGAAGCGCTTCGTCTTTGAAGGCACGGCCGTTAATGGCATCGCGACGGGTCGCGTGAACGATGGCACCCAGACCGGCAGCTTTAGAATCGCCCGGGCTGGAGCCGAATCGCCGGCTTCTGCCGGAGACGCGGCTGCGGCGCTGCGCAAGAGCTTTGCCGACGTAAGCGCCTGGGTGACCAAAGCGGCGGACCTCGTGCCCGCGGACAAATACACCTATCAGCCGACAAAAACGGTCCGCACCTTCGGACAGCTGATCGCCCACGTTGCGGACTCGTACAACTACTATTGCGCCGTTGCCGCCGGGCGGACCGTGGAATGGTCTGATCCGATCGAGAAGGGCAAAACCGACAAGGCGACGGTGGTTCCCAAGCTCAAGCAGGCGCTCGACGCGTGTACCGCCGCGTATGCCGGGACGGCCCAGACCGGCGCCGCAATCGAGAATGTCGCGCACACCAACCTCCACTACGGCAACCTCATCACCTATCTGCGCATGATGGGAATGGTGCCCCCGTCGAGCTGAGCTCGGGGTGAAGCCGTGAAGCTGACGCAGCCGGACCTCGCCTCACTGGTCATCCGCGAGGCTGTGGCCGCGGACATCCCCGCGCTCGCGCAGCTGCACGTCACGACCTGGAATGCCACCTACGCGCCCATGCTCATGAATGGCCCTCCGGTGTCGGTCCGGGAGCAGCAGTGGCGCGAAGCGTTCGCGGACCAGGACGGCAGCTGGTTCTGTTTTGTCGTGGAGAACAGGAAGGGCGAGCTGGTCGGCTTCGCCAAAGGGACGCGCGGCGATCATTGGGAGTATGCCGGGCAGCTCAGCAAGATCTACCTGTTGAAGGAGTACCAGCGCCTCGGCCTCGGGCGCCGGCTCATCGGTCACGTCGCGCGGCGCTTTCTCAGCCAGGGCATCACCAGCATGTGGCTGTTCGGCGACGCGCGAAACCCGTCCCGCTACGCCTGGCTGGCACTGGGAGCGGTCAAGACCGACGACGACCCCGGCACCGGCAACTACGGGTGGAAGGACCTCCGGCGCCTCGCCGAGCTCTGCCCAGTGGAGTGAACGGTGACCCCATGATCCAGCCCGAGGAACTGAAGAAAGCCGAGCCGCTGTTCTGGTCGCCCGGCCAGGGCACTGAGGTGTGGGCGTTGTTCAATGCCTGCATTGCTGGCGACCTCCCGGCGGTCGAGCGCCTGGTGGCGGCGGACCCGTCGCTGGTGCGCGCCCACTTCGAGTACCGCAAGCCGCTGTATTTCGCAGTGCGGGAGAACCGGCTCGAGGTCGTGGCGTTCCTGCTGAACCGAGACCCCGATCCGCTGAACCTGTGGGTCGACGACAACCCGCTCGAGATCGCGCGCGACCGCGGGTACGCCGAGCTGGAGCACCTGCTGGAGACTACGCTCGCCACGAGGTTCAACGCCTCGCCCCGCGGGGAGAGCGTCGCGGCGGCCATCCGCGAGCACGACCTGCCCGAGGTGCGCCGGCTGCTCGACACCGATCCCGGGTTGCTGCACGCCGGCGACAAGGGATCCAGCCAGCCGATTCACTGGGCGACAATGACGCGGCAGCTCGACGTGATTGACGAGCTGCTGGGCCGCGGCGCCGATGTAAACGCGCGGCGCATGGATGGAGCGCGGCCGATCCATGTCACCAACGGCGACTACTTCTATCGCGGCTGGCGGGACGTACCCCGGAACTGGCCCACGACCCCTGCCCAGGTGATGGCGCACCTGCGCACCCGCGGCGCGTACATCGACCTCAACA
>DASYTT010000080.1:0-29184 GCA_036002045.1 Gemmatimonadales bacterium | reverse complement strand
CCCATCTCGGCGTTCTGCTTCTCGACGAGGTCTTCACCCTGACGGCCCTTCACCTCGCGACTGAAGAATAGCTTGAGTCCCGAGTCGAGCGAGTTCCATGACATCGAGTACTCGGGGCCTAACAACTCGGCCGACAGGCGGAGGCCGGCGCCGACGAAGCTCCAGGAAGTCGACGCCTCACCGATGACGGTTTGGCCCTCCGCGGTCCGAAACTCGATGGTCACGCTGGCAAAGTCCTCGGACGGCGCCCGGCGATAGTTGACCGCTGGCCCCATCATTCGCTTGAGCCGGCGCGCGTATTCCGGCTGGCTCCACTTGAGGCTGGCGATGTGACCCGTCACCCGCACGGGTTTGACACTGGAGAGCGGGTCGCCGGGCTTGGTGAGCAGATGCCGGACCACCAGCGCGGAATGGCACATCATGTCGTTGAGCACGCCACCGCCCTGCAGCTTGCCCCGCCAGAACCACGGCATGTGCGGCCCGCTGTGTTCTTCCGCCGCGCGCGCCAGATACGGCCGACCAGTCAGCGCCGCGCCGCGCGCCCAGAGCAGCCCGCGCCCCCGCTCCACTTGGGGCGCAAACGCCTGGTTCTCGAGATACCCGTGCTTGAGCCGCACGCCGCGCACCAGCGCCAGCACCTGCTTGGCCTCGGCGACGTTGCGTGCGAGCGGCTTCTCGCAGGCGATCCCGCGCAGGGTTCCCTTTCCGCGCGCGAGCGAATCCACGATCTCCTCGACATTGGCGATACGCGCCTGATTGGGTCCGCACAGCCAGATCGCATCGATCGCGGGGTCGGCGACCATCTCCTTGATGGAGCGATAAGGCTTGCACGCCCCGACGTCGAGCGAATTGGCGTAGGCGGCGGCCTTCCGGGCGTTATTCGCGTTGGGGCTCCACACGCCTAGCACGTCGGCGTCGCGCACGCCCTGCCAGGAAAGCATGTGGAAGCGGGCGTTGAAGCCGCTGCCGACGAAGCCGACGCCGAGCCGGGTCTTGGGTGTCATTCTGGGAGTACCGGGAGCACGAGGTGGGAGGGCTGCCGTGCGCTGCGCCAGATCCTGTGAGTCTGGGCGCGATAGTCCGACGCCCTCGCCGCGAAGATGCTGGGCACCCAGGTTTGCGGGTTACGGTCGTACAGCGGGAACCAGGTGCTCTGCACTTGCACCATGATCCGGTGCCCGCGCTGAAAGCGGTAGAGCTGGGGCGGCAGTTTCACGTTGTACGCAAGTACCCGGCCGGGAGCAATCGGGGCGGGCCGCTCGAAGCTCGTGCGATAGCGCCCTCGCAGGATCTCGCCCGAGACCATGAGCTGATAGCCGCCCATCGCCCGATTCGCGGAGACGGTATCCGGATAGACGTCGATCAGCTTCACCACCCAGTCGGCATCCGACCCCGTAGTCGAGGCAAAGAGCCGCGCCGTGAGGTCCCCCGCGATCACCACGTCCTCGGCGAGCGGTTCCGTCTCCCACGCCAGCACGTCGGGCCGCCCATGCACGAAGCGCTGATCCATCGCTTGCCAGATCCCCCACTGCGATCCGCTGGAGTAGGTTACCTGCACGGGCCGGGGCCGGTAGGGAACCGGATGCGCCGGATCGGAAACGTAGGCATCGAACGCAGCGGCGGCGACGGTCGGCGGATCGAAGGAAAGCCTGCCCTCGGCCCGGAAGTAGAGGTTTCGGGGGGTCATCGTTTTGGGCGGCCAGGCGTCGAAGCTGCGCCACTGGTTCGAGCCTCCCTCGAAGACCGTCGCCTCGGCCAGCGTGAGCGGCCCGCGATCCTTGAGGTAGAACGCGAAGAAGGGTGCCTCGACCTCGCGGCGGAACCACACACCAGTTGAATCGCCGAACTGCACTTGTCCCAGGGCGGTTCCCGCGCCGTACCAGCCCCCGTGGTTCCAGGGTCCCAGCGCGATCCGGTTGATCCCCCGGGTGTCGGTTCGCTCAAAGGCTCGATACGTATTCGAAGGCCCCAGGATGTCCTCCTGGTCGTACCAGCCGCCCACATTGAGGACCGCCACCGGCGTCTGACGAACCTGGTTCGGAGTGGCGCGGGACTGCCAGTAGGCGTCGTAGCGCGGGTGCGCCAGAAAGCCATCCCAGGAGGGCCACGTGCGACTGAGTTTCTTCACGACGTTGGAGAGTGGCCCCATCCGCAGATACCAGTCGTACATGTCGTTCGAGCCGACGTCGAAGTTCCCCACTTCCATGCCGTAGGTGTATTCGACGCCGTAACTCATCCGGAACGCGCCTTGATGGAAGAAATCATCGCCCATCCAGGTGTCACTCATGGGGGCCTGCGGGGACACCGCGCGCAGTGCGGGATGCCCCGACAGCGCCTGCATTGTGGCCAGCCAGCCCGGATAGGAGATCCCTAACCCGCCGACCTTGCCGTTGTTGTCGGGTACCTGCTTAATCAGCCACTCGATCGTGTCATAGGTGTCGACGGCCTCGTCCACACCGCTGGAATCGGTCCGCAGCGGTCGGTTCATCAGGTAGGCACCTTGCGACTCGCCCCGGCCACGAATGTCCTGGAAGGCGAAGATGTATCCGTCGTTCGCCAGAAAGCGGTAAGCGCCGGGAAAGTTCCGCGCGCTGCCCTCCGCGCCGTACGGAGTCCGCATCAGCAGAATCGGCAGCGGGCTCGTCGTGCGCGCCGGCGACACCAGGTAGGTCTTGAGCCGGACGCCGTCCCGCATTGCGATCATGGTGTCGCGGCGGACCCAGACCGAGTCGCTGGAGGTCTGCGCGCGAGCCGCACCCGGCGGCAAAAGCACCACGGTCGTGAGAAGACAACCGGTCGTGAGTCTCATAAAAGCTGTCAATGCGGATGGCCTCAAAGGGGACGGGACAAAAGGTACGCCCCTGGCAATGCGACTGCCAGCGATCCGGCTACCTTTCAGGACGGGAGCAAGCTATCGAGCCAAGGGCATTCCGTGCATCCGATCACTCTCATACTTACCGGTTTCCTGATCCAGGCGGCTCCGATGGCCCCGTGGCCCGACGCCGACTGGCAAGTCCTCGACAACAAGGTCCGCTGGGCCGTGGCCCGGGGGCTTGATACCCTTCCGCCTGGCGCAGCCATCGCACGGCTCGGCGAGACCTTTGTTGGAGCGACCTATACCCCTGGCACGCTGGAGGCGCCCGGTCCCGAGCGGGTCATCATCAATCTCCGGGAGTTCGATTGCGTCACCTTCATCGAGAATATGCTGGCCCTGACGCGGTTCATCCGGCAGGATGGCACCGCGGCGCTGGCTGATCGGCCCGCCGCAGAGGCGCGCTATGCCGGCTACCTCCAGGATATCCGCTATCGGGATGGAAGGCTGAACGGGTATCCGAGCCGGCTGCACTACTTCTCCGAGTGGCTGGCCCACAACGCCGAGCGTGGGCGGCTCAAGCTCCTAGCCCGTGAGCTGGGCGGAGTCCAGGACACCGAGCCCCTGAGCTTCATGTCGTCCCACCCGACGGCGTATCGTCAAATGTCCGATCCCGCCGTTTCCAAAGCTATCGCCGCGATGGAAACGCGGCTCAATGCCGGATCGGCGCGGTGGTATATCCCGGAGGATCGCATCGCGTCGGTCGCAGACCGAATCCAGGATGGCGATCTCATCGCGGCAACGTCGACCCTGGCCGGCCTGGATGTCGCGCACACAGGGATCGCTCTGTGGCAGGGCGGTCAGCTGCATCTGCTCCACGCACCTCTCGTGGGGAAGGCGGTGGAAATCTCGACGCTCCCGCTCGCCCAGCGGATCCTCGAGCTCAAAACCCAGGACGGGATCATGGTCGCCCGCGTGCTGCGCTGACGCGCTGATCCCGAGGCTCGTCTGGCGCCCCTGGTCGCCTGCGGATACGTTCCCAAGCATTCATCAGACCGCGGACCTGTATGCGTTCATGCTCTACAACATGGGCGTAACCCCCCACTACTCGGCCCTGCCATGAGGCCTACTCGACGCGAATTCCTCGCTACGGCCGCCGCTGTCGCGGCCAATCCGCTGCTGACCCGGCTGTCTTTCGCTGGCCGCGCCGAGCCGTTCCGGATCTCCCTCGCCCAGTGGTCCTTCCACAAGGCGCTGCAGGCCAAGGAGCTCGACAATCTTGACTTCGCAGAGACGGCACGCGCGGTTGGCCTCGAAGCCATCGAGTATGTCAACGTCTTCTTTAAGGACAAGGCGAAGGATGCGGCCTATCTCGCCGAGCTGAACAAGCGGGCCAAGGACCACGGCGTCTTTCAGCACCTGATCATGTGCGACGGCGAAGGCAGGCTCGGTGACCCCGATGCCGCCAGGCGCACCCAGGCCGTCGAGAACCACTACAAGTGGGCGGATGCGGCCAAGACCCTCGGCTGTCTCACCATCCGGGTGAACGCCGCCAGCGAGGGCAGCTTCGAGGAGCAGCAGAAGCTGGCCGCCGACGGCCTCCGCCGGCTCACCGAGTACGGCGCGAAGCTCGATATCAACGTGATCGTCGAGAACCACGGCGGGCTCTCTTCCCACGGCGATTGGCTCGTCGGCGTGATGAAGCTGGTCGACCACCCCCGCTGCGGGACCCTGCCCGACTTCGGCAATTTCTATGAATACGACCGCTACCAGGGTGTCGCCGATATGATGCCCTTCGCCAAGGCGGTCAGCGCCAAGTCCTACGATTTCGATGAACGGGGTGAGGAAACCAAGATCGACTACCGCCGGATGCTGAAGCTCGTGACCGAGGCGGGATTCCATTCCTGGATCGGGATCGAATACGAGGGTACCCGCCTCCCCGAGAAGGAAGGCGTGCTCAAGACCAAGGCTCTGCTCGAGAAAATCCGCGGCGAGCTCACGACCCCCTAACTCCTAGCCCCTCCCCCCTACCCCCTACCTCTACCACCTACCACCTACCACCTACCACCTAGCATACGGATACCCCCGCGCCAACTGCCGCTCCAGCCGCTGGTCCTGCCCGAAGCCATCCTCGTAGAAAAAGACCTGCCCGTTCTCTCGAGCCACGGCGGTCCCGTAGAGGACCAGTAGCGGAAGGTTGCGGCGCAACCTTACGAACACCGGCTTGGTGCCGACCATCGCGGCGTGGATCCGCTCGAGCGGCCAGTCGAATCGGTCGCGCAGCAG
Organism: Gemmatimonadales bacterium; assembly: GCA_036002045.1. Lineage (GTDB taxonomy): Bacteria > Gemmatimonadota > Gemmatimonadetes > Gemmatimonadales > GWC2-71-9 > JABFSM01. The sequence goes on along the minus strand of DASYTT010000080.1, from coordinate 24,086 downwards.
GATCGTCGCGAGCAGCTCCGCGTCCGCTACCCGGATGCAACCCGCCACCTCGTCGTACGACTCTGCCGCAGTCGAGCCGTGCAGCGCAAGCCACGGGTTTCCGGACGTCGGGAACCATACCGTGCCCAGCGCGCGATCCGGCGGGCGGAACACGAGCAGGACTACTACCTCGGCCTGCACTGGACGCGCCCGCTCGAACCCGCTGCCGAGACTAACCCGCATGCCGACCGGCAACGGCTCCGCTGCGCGCGCGACGTAATGCAGCCGCATCGCGGGGAGGCTCACGACCAGCGGTTCTCCGGCTGTCTCGAGCTCGCGGGGGAGCCAGCGCCAGCGCTCCAGCGCCAGCTCCATCTGGCGGATGCGCCGGGGGAATTGCGAAGAGAGCAGTCGCCAGCTGGCCTCGTGCAGCGCCCCGTCGACATGCGTGCCGGCACCTTGCCGTATCTGAAAGCGACGAACTCCATCGGCCAGTTCGCTGGAGAAGGTGCTGTCGCCGTTCCGGGGCGCCGCGGCTTCCGGCGCGAGATCGCCGAGCGTGGCGAGCAGCCGCCGCAACCGGGCTGCCCCGGCGTAGCGGTCCCCCTCGCGCAGTCCACTGGTGCGCGGTCTCGGCAGGCGCCATGAAAGGGAGTCACGCAGCAGCGCCCGGTAGCGGGAGAGCGCTCGCTTGAGTACCAGATACTGAGGCCAGCTCGGCTCGAGCTCCGTCAGCAGCGGCCCGGGCTCGAGACTCCCACGGAGCTCGCGGACGGTGGCCACCGGGTCGAACCGTGCCCGCGCCGTGCTGAAGCGCACGCTCGCTTCACGCGCTGAGATCCGCCCGAGTGCCAGGGCCCGAACCAGCCGCAGCGCCCCGATGCTGAGCGCCGCGTCGAACCGCACGGCTTGTTCGACATCCGCGCCGCCGCGCTCGAGCGTCGCGGCCAGCGCGCTGAGCTGGCTCGCATCATAGTCTTCGGGCCGGAGCCCGCGGTCTCCGACGGTGGCCAACGCATCGAGCAGTGCCCGGGCCGAGCGCGTCGGGCGGCCCCGCGCCATCCAGAGCGGCTGCCAGCCGTTGTCACGGTAGAGCGTCTGGGCTGCCGATTGCACATCGGAGAAATCTCCCCAGCGGATCGCAGGATGGCGCCCCCGCTCGATCAGCCGCTGCAACGGTGGACGCTGCGCGAGCAGGCCGCTCGCCGACGTTACGAGCAGGAGAACGGCGAGCAGCGGTCGGGCCGGCATAGGTACTCAAGTTAGCGGGAGCGGCGGCCCGGACCGGGTGCGTGTATCCTGCAGGTGTGCCCACTCCCTCGAGCCTGCTCCAGGCGGCGGCAGAGCTGGCCAGCCTCACCGGCGCGGCGGCCCTCAAGTATTACCGGAGCGGTCTCGCTGTCGAGCGGAAAGGCGACGGCTCGCCGGTCACCATTGCCGACCGCGAAGCGGAACGTCTTGGGCGCGCCTGGCTTGCCCAGCGGTTCCCGAACGACGCCATCCTGGGTGAGGAATTTGGCAAGGCCGAAGGCACCAGCGGACGCACCTGGCTGCTCGATCCGGTGGATGGGACCCGGACCTTCGTGCGCGGCGTGCCGCTCTGGGGTAGTCTCGTCGCGGTCGTGGAGGGCGACGTGGTGCAGGCAGGCGCCGCGGCATTTCCCGCGCTCAACGAGCAGCTCTCCGCGGCGCCGGGCGAGGGCTGCTGGCACGACGGGGCCCGCTGCCGGGTGAGCGAGGTCGCCCGTCTTGCGGAGGCAACCGTGCTCACGTCCGACGAGCAGGGCTTTGCGCCGGCACAGCGCGTCGGCTGGGAGCGGCTCGCCGGGAGCGCCGCCGTCGTGCGCACCTGGGGCGATTGCTACGGCTATCTGCTCGTCGCCACCGGCCGCGCCGAGGTGATGGTGGACGCGCGCCTCAATCCGTGGGACATCGCCTGCTTCGTGCCGATCGTCGCGGAGGCCGGCGGCGTCATCACGGATCTCCACGGCCAGACCACCTGGAATCTTACCAGCGCGATCGCCACCAATGCCGCGCTGGCCGACGACGTGCGCCGGGCTTTCTGAGCATGCGCCACCGCTCGGTCGCGGTCCTGGCACTTGCTCTCGCCGCAGGCACCGGGCTCGCCGCGCAGCCCGCTCAACCAAGCCCTTATCGCGATCCGGACCTTCCAGTACCTGAGCGCGTCCGCGACCTGCTGGCCCGGATGACGCTCGAGGAAAAGTTTTGGCAGCTCTTCATGCTGCCCGGAGATCTCGACGACCCGACCCAGGACTGGTCCCACGGGGTCTTCGGACTACAGATCACCGCACCGTCCGGGACCGCGCGCGGCCATGCCGAGCGGATCAATGCCATCCAGCGCTTCTTCGTCGAGCGGACCCGGCTCGGCATCCCCATCATTCCCTTCGAGGAGGCCGTGCACGGCCTGGCGCGCGAGGGAGCCACGATGTTCCCGCAGGCGATCGCGCTGGCTGCCACCTGGGACACCGCCCTCGTCGCGCGGGTGGCCGGCGCGATCGCCCGGGAGACTGGGAGCCGCGGCATTCGCCAGGTCCTCTCGCCCGTGCTCAACCTCGCCAGCGATGTTCGCTGGGGCCGGGTGGAGGAGACCTACGGGGAAGACTCCTACCTGGCCTCCCTGCTGGGGCGAGCGTTCGTCGCGGCCTTCGAGCACGCCGGAATCGTCGCCACCCCGAAGCATTTCGTCGCCAATGTGGGCGAGGGTGGGCGCGACAGCTATCCGATCGATCGCAGCGAGCGCACCCTGGAGGAAGTGTTCTTTCCGCCCTTCAAAGCCGCGATTCAGCAAGCCCATGCGCGCTCGATCATGACCGCCTACAACTCGGTGGACGGCGCGCCCGCCACGCAGGATCCCTGGCTGTTGACCACCAAGCTCAAGCGCGAGTGGGGCTTCACGGGATTCGTGATCTCCGATGCCGCGGCGACGGGTGGCGCCACCGTGCTGCATCACACCGAGCCCACTACCGCGATGGCCGCCCAGCACGCGCTCGAGGCGGGGCTCGATGTCATCTTCCAGTCTTCCTTTCCACAGCATCGCCCCTATCTCGACGCCTTTCGCCGCGGCCTGATCGCGGACTCCGTGATCGCTGTGGCCGTGGGCCGCGTGTTGCGCGCTAAGTTCGAGTTGGGACTCTTCGAGCATCCCTATGCCGATCCCGACAGCGCCGCCAGGTGGAACGGCCATCCCGCTCATCGCGCGCTCGCGCTCGAGGCGGCCCGGGCCTCGATCGTGCTGCTTCGCAACGAGCGCCGGCTGCTGCCCCTGAGTCGCGCCATCAGATCGGTGGCCGTAATCGGGACAGATGCGGAGGAGGCTCGGCTCGGCGGTTACAGCGGCCCGGGGATCGACAAGATCTCGATTCTCGCTGGGCTCCAGGAAAAGCTGGGTGCCGCCCGCGTGCGCTATGCGCCGGGCCCGGGCCGCCTGTCGCCCGAGTACGTCGTGATCCCGGCCGAGCGGCTCGGCGCCGGACTTAGGGGAGAGTACTTCGATAACATCCGGCTCGAGGGCGAGCCTCGGCTGGTTCGCAGCGACGCGCGCGTCGATTTTCTCTGGACCTTCAATCCGCCCGGGCCGGGAATTCCGCGCGACTGGTATTCCGTACGCTGGACCGGCACCCTCAGCGTGCCACCGGGCGGCGTGCAGCGGATCGGCGTCGAGGGCAACGATGGCTATCGCTTGTACCTCGACGGTCGGCTCCTGATCGACAACTGGAAAAAGCAGTCATACGGCGCCCGCCTGGCGGCCGTGACGATTGCGCCGGGCAGCCGCCATCAGCTGCGGCTCGAGTACTTCGAGAGCACGGGAAATGCCCGGGTTAGGCTGGTGTGGGACGCCGGCGTGCCGGACGACTGGCGGGCCCGGCTCGACAGCGCCGTGGCCACGGTGCGCCGGAGCGAGGCAGCCATCGTCGTCGCGGGCATCGAAGAGGGAGAATTCCGGGATCGAGCTTCGTTGAGCTTACCCGGCCACCAGGAAGAGCTGATCCTCCGGATCGCCGAGACCGGTAAGCCGGTGGTGGTCGTGCTGGTCGGTGGCAGCGCCATCACGATGTCGCGCTGGCTGGATCGCGTCGCCGGGGTACTCGCTGTCTGGTATCCTGGGGAGCAGGGCGGTCGGGCAGTCGCCGACGTGCTGTTCGGCGAGTACAACCCGGCGGGCAGGCTCCCGCTCACCTTCCCGCTGGCGGAGGGACAGCTCCCCCTCGTCTACAACCACAAACCCACCGGGCGCGGGGATGACTATCTCGATCTGACGGGGCGCCCGCTCTTTCCGGTCGGGTACGGGCTGAGCTATACGAGCTTCGAGTACTCACAACTCAGCGTGCGCCCGGAAGAGATCGGGCCCACCGACACGATCGAGGTGCGCTGCCGGGTGAAGAACACCGGAGCCCGCGCCGGCGACGAGATCGTCCAGCTCTACCTGCGCGACGTGCTGGCGTCGCTCGCGCGGCCAGTCCTGCAGCTCGCCGGATTCCAGCGTGTGCATTTGCAGCCAGGTGAGGAGCGGGAGGTGCGCTTCGCGCTGGGACCCGAACACCTGCGTATGCTCGACCGCGAAATGCGCTGGGTCGTCGAGCCGGGTACGTTCCGGGTGCTGCTCGGCGCGTCGTCCGTCGACATTCGCTTGAGGGGAGAGTTCCGGGTTCGATGACCCCGATGACTCGGCGCGGTTTTCTCGCCGCAGGCTCGGCCGCCTTGCTCCTGCCGCGCGGGGTTGCGCGCGGGCGCCCGGCGCCTTCACGGCCTCAGCTCGAATGGCAGCAGGATGAGCTGGCGATCTTCCTCCACTTCGGGGTCAACACCTTCACCGACCGTGAGTGGGGCGACGGTAGAGAGGATCCGGCGAGCTTCGCGCCCACGAAGCTCGACGCCCGGCAATGGGCCCGCGCCGCGAAGACGGGTGGCTTTCGCGCGATGATCCTCACCGCGAAGCATCACGACGGATTCTGTCTCTGGCCCAGCCGGACCACCCGGCACTCGGTCGCCAGCAGTCCCTGGCGTGAAGGCAAGGGCGATCTGGTGCGCGAATTCACCGCCGCCTGCCGCGCCGAGGGGCTCAAAGCGGGTCTCTATCTCTCACCCTGGGACCGCAACAATCCCGCGTACGGCGATTCGCCGCGCTACAACGAACTCTACTGCGACCAGCTCACCGAGCTGCTCACGCAGTACGGTCCGATTCACGAGGTCTGGTTCGACGGCGCCAACGGGGAGGGTCCCAACGGTAAGCGCCAGGTGTACGACTGGCCCCGTTTCTGGGGACTGGTGCGCCAGCTGCAACCGAAAGCGGTGATGTTCTCCGATGCGGGCCCGGACATCCGCTGGATCGGCAACGAGCGCGGGGTCGCGGGCGAAACCAACTGGTCCACCATGGATCCTGCCGCGGTGCCGTATCCTGGCGCGGATGGACCCGGCATCATTCGAGCCCTGCAACAAGGCGACCCCAGCGGGACCGTCTGGCGGCCCGGGGAGACCGACGTCTCGATCCGGCCAGGCTGGTTCTACCATCCGGCGGAAGACGCCAAGGTGAAGACCGTCGAGGACCTGGTCGGGCTCTATTTCACTTCGGTAGGAAGGAACTCCAAGCTGCTGCTCAATGTGCCGCCGACGCGGGAAGGCTTGCTGCACGATATCGACGCGGCTCGCTTACGCCAGCTGCGCATCCAGCTCGATATCGTATTTCGCGACAACGTGGCCGAGGGCAGTCGGGTGCGCTGGCGCCCGCTCGGCGCCCGGAGCGCCGCCGCGGAGCTCGACCTGGGGCGGCTCCGGACCGTGGGCATTGCCGAGCTCGCTGAGGATATCCGGCAGGGCCAGCGGGTGGCGCGCTACCGGCTGGAAGGCTCGGACGGCGGAGCATGGAAGCCCCTGGCCAGCGGCACCACCATCGGCTATCGCAAGCTGGACCGTTTTGAGCCGGCCCGGATGCGCCGGGTTAGGCTTTACGTGGAGGATGCGGTGGACGCCCCGCGACCCGTGCGGATCCGCTTGTTCAGCGGCCGGGAGCTCTAACCAGAGGCACCTGGCTTGACGGGGAACGGGCGGCGGCTCTTGCCGCCCATCGCTCCCGGTCGTTTCTTGGGGCATGGCTGCCGCGGAATCCCTGCTTCCTCTCATCGTCCGCGCCGAGGCTCACCCGGAACGAATCGCGATCGTGGACACCGCGGGCGAGCACAGCTACTCCCAGCTGCTTGCCGCCTCGGCGCGAGTCGCTGCTGGTCTGCTCGCGGGGAGCGTTGATCTCGCGCAGGCTCGCATCGCCTTCTTCGTATCCCCGGGCTTCGAGCATGTGGCCACCCAATGGGGCATTTGGTGTGCGGGTGGCATTGCGGTCCCGCTCGGCCTTTCCCATCCCCGCGCGGAGCTCGCCTACACCATCCGCGATGCCGACGCAGCGACCCTCGTCACCGAACCCGCCTCCACGGAGCTGCTGCACCCCCTGGCTGCCGAGATCGGAGCACGCTTCGTCACCACCGCCGAGCTGCTGAGCGGACCAACCGGGCCCCTGCCGGCCGTCACCGAAGAACGCCGGGCGCTGATGGTCTATACCAGCGGCACTACTGGGAAGCCGAAAGGGGTGGTCACTACGCATGCGAATCTGCGCGCGCAGATCACCGCCCTGATCGAGGCCTGGGAGTGGACCCCCTCCGACCGGATCCTGCTGGTGCTGCCGCTGCACCACGTCCACGGAATCGTGAACGTGGTGCTCTCTGCGCTGTGGGCGGGGGCAACCGTCGAGACGCTGCCCAGGTTCGACGCGGACGAGGTATGGAGGCGGATCGCAACCGGACGGCTGACCTTGTTCATGGCGGTGCCCACCATCTATCGCCGCCTGATCGCTGCCTGGGAGGTGGCCCCGCCGGAGCGCCGCGCGGCACTGTCGGAGGGCTGCCGCAGGATGCGGGTTATGATTTCCGGATCGGCGGCTCTGCCGATCGACACCCTTGAGGAGTGGCGACGGATCAGCGGGCACACCCTGCTCGAGCGCTACGGCATGACTGAGCTGGGGATGGCTCTCGCCAATCCGCTCCACGGCGAGCGCCGGCCGGGTTATGTCGGAGCGGCGCTGCCGGGAGTGGAGGTGCGACTGGTGGACGAGAAGGGCGCGCTGGCGAACCCCGGAAGCCCCGGAGAGATCGAAGTACGCGGGCCCAATGTGTTCCTGGAGTACTGGAGGCAGCCGGAAGCGACCCGCGCGGCGTTTCGTGACGGCTGGTTTCGCACCGGCGATACCGCCATCGTCGATGCCGGCAGTTACCGCATCCTGGGCCGCAGCAGTGTCGACATCCTCAAGACCGGCGGCTTCAAGGTCTCGGCGCTGGAGATCGAGGAGGAGCTGCGGACGCATCCCGCCATTGCGGACTGCGCCGTGGTCGGCGTCGAAGATCCGGACTGGGGCGAACGCATCTGCGTAGCCGTCGAGTTGACCGAGGGGGCCCGGCTGAGCATCGAGGAGCTGCAGCGCTGGGCCAAGGAGCGGCTCGCTCCCTACAAAGTTCCGCGCACCCTGCGCTGCGTGCAGGCCTTGCCGCGCAACGCGATGGGCAAAGTCGTGAAACCCCAAGTTGCCAGGCTGTTCAGTCCCGTCTTGCCGGGAGGCGACTTGCCGGAAACCTAAGGAGTTTGTCGCCCAGTGACTGCGGCTCTGCCCGCAATCCAGACCGCGCAACAGGGCGCGACGCTCGACGCGCTTCATGCGGCCGGGCCCGGCAGCTCGGACCCTCCCTGCGACGGAAGTCCGATCGGGCAGCCGGCCTGCAGCGTTGCGGCCAGCGCGAGCACCGCTTCCTCTCCTTCGGGCCTCCCGACGACCTGCATTCCCACCGGCATGCCGGCCGCCAATCCGCAGGGGACCGACGCCACTGGCAACCCGGTGAGACTCAGCACGAAGGTCGGCGCGATCCAGTCGATGTAGGTCTGCATCGGCTTGCCGGCGACGGTGTCGGGGTAGTTCTGCTCGACCGGAAAGGGCGGCACCGCCATGGTCGGCGTGAGGAGATGGTCGTAGCGCTCGAACAGCTCGCGGAACTGCAGCCAGATTCTCCCGCGCACCGCTTCCGCCGCGCCAAGCTCGCGCAGCGTTCCCGCGAGCCCTGCCTTGGTGTTGTTTTTGACGTTGACGCCGAATTCTTCGATCCGCTCCAACCGCTCCTGCATCCAGGTCACGAACCAGAGACCGCGCAGCGCGAGAAATGCCTGCCGACCCGCGGAGAGATCGAGCTTGATGAGGTCGACGCTTACGCCGCACCGCTCGAGCTGTTGGGCCGCGGCTCGGCAAATGCTCTCGATCCCCGCTTCGCTGCCGATGCCCGTGATGTCGGGACAATACGCAACGCGCAGACCTGGCTTCGGCCCGCGGCGCACTGCCCCGACAAAATCTCTCCCCGCGCTCGGCTGCCGCAGCGGCGCGTAAGGGCTGGGCCCTGCGACCGCCTGCAGCATGAGGGCAACATCTTCGGCGCTGCGAGCCATCGGCCCGGTGACTTGCAGGGTGTCCCACACGAAATCAGTCGGGTAGGTGGGCACCAGCCCGGGTGACGGACGCAGACCCACGACTCCGCAGAACGAGGCCGGAATCCTGAGCGATCCCCCGAGGTCCGTGCCTTCGGCCAGCGCGATCATGCCCGTGGCGAGCGCCGCCGCACCACCGCCCGTCGAGCCGCCGGCACTCCGCGCCGGATTCCACGGATTCCGCGTCCGTCCGAATACGTCGTTCCAGGTATTGCCCCCCGCGGCAAACTCAGGCGTGTTGGTCTTGCCGAGAATGATCGCGCCAGCAGCCCGCAGGCGCTGGACGACCAGCGCGTCCTCGCTGGGGATGTGATCTCGGTACAACGGCGATCCGAAAGTCGTCCGAAGCCCGGCGACCTGGGTGACGTCTTTGATGCCCACCGGCACCCCGGCCAGTACTCGAGCCTCCTCCCCTGCAGCAAGCCGGCGCTCGAGCTCGCGCGCGTCATCGAGCGCCTGCTCGTTGAGAGTGACGACGGCGTTGAGCCGCGGATTGAGCTGCTGGATTCGCTCCAGCGCGGCCTCGATCACCGCGACCGGCGAGAGCTCCCGCACCGCGACTTTTCGGGCGATCTCCGAGGCGCTCAGGAGCGTGGTCACGGCTTTCGACCCACGGGATCCACAGATTTCACAGATTCACCAGGGGATTGCTCTAAGAACCCGCTCGGACCGGCAAAACGCTTGTATTGAAGTGAGCTCGCACCGAAGTTGAACAGTAGCCCGCGGTTCAGGCGACTTGCAGCGAGATAATGGACGATTTGGGCGCTTTCCCGTTTGGTCAGTCGGTCCAGTGCCTTCAATTCGACTAACACATCGCCGAAACAAACGAAGTCTGCTCGATAGGATACCCCGAGCGGCAGACCCTTGTAGTACACTGGCAATTCTACCTCCCGTCCAAATGGCACCCCAAGTCTTTCAAACTCTACTTCAAGAGCAGACTGATAGACCGGCTCAAGGAATTCCGTACCCAGAGTTCGATGCACCTCCCTTGCGGCCCCAATAATCGCATAGGTCTGGGTGTCCGGCGTCCCCGCCATGCCAATCGTGTTTGTCATCTGTGAAATCTGTGGATCCCGAGATCGAGGATCTGGATCCTGGGGCTGCATCACGGCGCGATTTCATGCGGAGCTCAGGGGTTGCGGGGCCACTCGCCGAGCCACGCCACCGTCCGGCAAAACGCCGCCTCGCCCCCGCGAAATTTCCAGGGGAAGCAGCCTACGATACAGCGTTTGTTCTGCAATTCCGGCGCATCGATCTCGCCGCCCACGTTCTCGATGTGCATACAGTCCTTCGGAAACAGCGCGTTGTGGGTGAGCTGGTACGCCGAATCGGGAAACATCTTCTCCACCCCCTTCTTTCCTCCGAACAGCGCCTCCGCCTTTGCGCGGACCCGCAGGTAATGATCGTGCATGCCTTTCCCGAGGAAACGGCCGATCGGCAGGTTCATCGGATGATCGGTGGAGATACAGTCGACGCCCCAGATATGGATCCCCTTCTTGAGCAGCCAGGGCACCATGTCGGGGTGCGCCCCCGGGTGCAGGTGGATGTAGCGCTCCTCGTCCGGCTCGGCGCCGAATTGGGAATGCCGGTGGAAGCCCGTGTGCAGGATGAGCAGATCGCCCTGTTTCACTTTCACGCGCTTTTCGATCATCTGCGGAGTATAGACCGCGAGGTCGCCCATCTCTTCCCGCAGATCCACGATGACGCCGGGGCCGCAGAGCCACTCCATGGGGATCTCGTCGATCGTCCGGCCGGCGGTGACGAAATGCCGCGGGGCGTCGAGATGCGTCCCCATGTGATTCGAGGTCTGGATGTACTGTGCATTCACGCCGTGCTCGGCCTTGCGCTTGATGTACTTCACTTCGAACGGCGGGTAGTACGGCCAGAACGACACTTCTTGATTCAATGGCTGCGAAAGATCGTAGGTCCGCATTCAGACCTCCGGGGACGGGGCGGGCCGCATGAGATAGGTGTAGAGCACGAAGGACACCAGCGAGGCGGAGAACCACGCGCCGCTGAAGAGAAAGGTGAGCCTGGGGTGGAGTGTGCCCGCGAGCGCCACGAGGATTCCCGCCATGGCCGGCGGCGACCTCACCGCGCCCGCTCCACCGCACGAGTGAGCGCGCGGCGGGTAAGCACCCGGGTAAGCTGGCGACGGTAGGCCGCCGAGGCGTGAATATCGGAGGGGGGATCGCTATCCTCGCTGGCTGCCAGCTCCGCGGCGCCCCTGACCGTTTCCTCGCCGGGAGCCTGCCCCGCGAGCGCCGCCATCGCACGCTTTGCCAGGACCGGCCCGTCCCCCACGCTCAGCAGCGCGATCCGGGCATTCGCGCAGCGTCCCGCCGCGTCGAGCGTCAGGAGCGCCGCGACTCCCACGAGCGCATAGTCGCCGTGCCGCCGCACCATCTCCTCGAATGCCCAACCCGAGCGCGCGCGTAGCGCCGGCACTTCGATCGCGGTCACCAGCTCTCCCGGCTCGAGTGCGGTGGCGAAGAGTCCCCTGAAGAAGCGCTCCCCCGGCACGCGCCGCTCGGCGCTTGCGCTCTTGAGCGTCAGAGTCGCCTCGAGTGCGACGACGACCGCCGGTAGCTCCGCGGCCGGATCGGCGTGGGCGAGGCTGCCGCCGAGGGTGCCGCGGTTCCGGATCTGGGGGTGCGCCACGAAGCGGATCGTCTCGGCGAGGAGCGGCGCTTGGCGTGCGACGAGCGGACTGGTCTCGACTGCCGTGTGGGTAGTCATCGCTCCGAGGCGAACACCTCCACTTCCACTTCCACTGATCCCTCGCAGCTCCGTGAGCAGACCCAGATCCACCAGTGCGGCCGGAGTCGCCAGCCGGAAATTCATGGCCGGTATCAGGCTTTGTCCGCCCGCGAGCGGCTTGGCATCCTCGTACCGAGCGAGCAGCGCGAGAGCTTCGTCCAGCGTCCTCGGGCGGTGGTACTCGAATGCCCCCGGCTTCATGCGGGCGCCGCGCCCAAGCGGCTCCGCAGCTCCCGGTTCAGGGCTTCGAGTCCCTGCCGGGTCAGCAGCTTGCTGACCGAATCGAGCAGCCGCTGGCCGAGCGCCGCGAGCTTTCCGCCCACCTGCAGGTCCGCGCTGTAGCGCATCACCGTTCCGGCCGTCCCGTCCGGCGCAAGCTCGACTTTGGCCGTCCCGCGGGTGAAACCGAAGCGACCCTTACCATCGATCTGCATGGCATAGCTCTCGGGCGGGTTGATGTCGGTGAGCGTGATGGCCAGATCGAATTCGGCCGCGGTGATCGGTCCGATGCCCACGCGCATGACACCTTCGTAGCGATCCGGCGCGATCCGGACCAGCTGTTTGGTGCCCGGCATCGCCTTCGCGAGCACGTCCGGATCCATCAACAGATCCCAGATGACGGCCGGTGTACCGGGCAGCGGATAAACCCCCTCGACGATCATGCAGCGCCCGCCCGTCTCGCTTGTGCGGCGGCCAGGAGCTCGAAGAGCCGGTTCGGGCTGAGCGGAATCTCGGTGATCTCGACACCGCTGCCCTGGAGGGCGTCTTCTACTGCTTGGGCGAAGGCCGCGCCGGTGGGAATCGCGCCGGCCTCCCCTACGCCCTTCGTACCGAGTGGATTGAGGGGTGAAGGCGTCTCGATGTGGGCCAGCTCGACCGTGGGCACGTCGAGCGCGGTCGGCAGGAGATAGTCCATGAATGACGCGTTCAGGAGCTGTCCGTTCCCGTCGAAATGCAGCTGTTCGTAGAACGAGTTCCCGATGCCGTGGGCAACACCTCCCTGCACCTGGCCTTCCACTACTGTCGGATTGATCACCGTGCCGCAGTCGTGCACCACGACATAGCGCTTGATCTCGACGGCTGCGGTCTCCGGATCCACTTCGACGAGGATGGCATGCACTCCACTGGCCGCGTTGCCGCGATCGGGCCCGAAGTACGCCGTGGCCTCGAGGCCGGGTTCCGTGCCGGGGGTCACCGCGCCCCGCAGCGGGTTGGCCTTGCGCGCGAGCTCGCCCAGCGACAGCTCGCGCTCCGGCGCGTGTTTGACGCGAACGGATCCCGCTTCGAGGACCAGCTCGTCCGCCGCGGCGTCGAGCAGCGGCGCTGCGAGGGCCAGGATCTTCTCCCGCACTTTCACCGCAGCCGCATGGCACGCGCTTCCTGCCACGACCGCGCCGCGGCTCGCGAAGGTTCCCGTCCCCCAGTTGAATTCGCGCGTATCGCCGGTGCTGACCTGGACGCAGCCGACCTCGACGCCCAACTGCTCGGCGACGATCTGCGCGAAGGTCGTGAAGTGCCCCTGCCCCTGGGTACCGACGCCTGTCGCCAGCCGCACCGTTCCGCTCGGCTCGACCGTCACCCGCGCGCCTTCATAGGGACCGATCCCGGTCCCCTCGATATAGGACACGATGCCCATGCCGACGTGCTTCCCTTCGCGCCGGAGCCTGGGTTGCTCGTCCTGCACGAACCGCTCATACCCGATCAGCTCGACGGCCTTGTCGAGGGCCGCGGGATAGTTCCCGCTGTCGTAGACCAGCGGACGAAAATCCTGAAACAGGATCTCGTGGTCGTAGGGGAACGCTTCGGGCGGGATCAGGTTGCGGCGGCGGATCTCCACGCGGTCGAGGCCGAGCTCCCCTGCGGCGAAATCGAGCAGCCGTTCCATGACGAATACCCCGTGCTGGCGGCCCGCACCGCGAACCGGCGTTACGATCGGCTTGTTGGTGAACACGGCGGTGAATTCGCTGTCGTAATTCGGCACGACGTAGGGGCCCAGCAGCGTACACTGGCTGTTGATCGGGACCGTGAGGCCGTACGGGTCATAAGCGCCGGTGTCGTGCAGGAACTTGTCGCGCACACCCAGGATCGTGCCGTCCCTGCGTACCGCGAGCTCTGCGTCATGGAGCTGGGAACGCTCCTGGGTGGTGGCATAGAAGTTCTCGCGGCGGTCCTCGATCCATTTCACCGGCCGGCCCAGCCGCATCGCAGCCCAGGGGACCAGGACTTCCTCGGGGTAGTACATCATGATCTTGGGTCCGAATCCGCCCCCGATGAACGGCGCGATGACGCGCACCTGCGACTCCCGCAGCCCCAGCAATGCGGCGAGGCCGTTGCGGATCGGAATGGGCGCCTGGGTCGTGTCCCAGATCGTGAGCTCCTCCGCCCGCGCATCCCAGTGGGCCACGACCCCGCGATTCTCGATCGCCGCGGCCACCCCGCGGTCGTAGTGAAACCGCCGGGAGATGACGGCATGCGCCTCGGCCCGCGCCGCGGCGTAGTCGCCCTTCACCTGGTGCACCTGGGCGGCGAGGTTGCTCTCGAGCTGCTCGTGTACCAGCGGCGCGCCGGCCGCGAGTGCAGCCTCGAGATCCGTCACGGCGGGCAGCGGATCCAGCTCCACCACGATGTCCTCCAGCGCGTCTTCCGCGAGGTAGCGACTCTCGGCGACGATCATCGCCAACGGCTCGCCGGCGTGGCGAACCTTGTCCCGCGCGAGCGGAACCTGCGTGGCGGTATGAAAGACCAGCCCGGCGATCGGGGGCGGCGGGACCAGCAGCGGACCGGGACGCCAGTAATCACCCAGATCCGCCGCAGTGTACACGGCCACAACTCCGGCGCGCTTGCGCGCTGCATCCGCATCGATCGTGCGGATCCGGGCATGGGCTTCATCGCTGCGGAGAAAGGCGACCTGTAGCAGCGCCGGAAGCTGCACGTCGTCGACGAAGAGCGCGCGGCCGGTAAGCAACCTGGCATCCTCGAGGCGCGGCACGCTTCGGCCGAAGTAGCGACCTGCTTTCACTTCCCTGCTCCCTGCTGTTCCACGTACTGCTGTACCGCAGCCACGATATTCGCATATCCCGTGCAGCGGCAGAGATTGCCGGAAAGCGCTTCCCTGATCTCCTGCTCCTTCGGATTGGGGTGCTCCTGCAGCCAGGGAATCAGAGTCATCAAGAACCCGGGCGTGCAGAACCCGCACTGCAGCGCGTGCGCCTCATGGAACGCCTGCTGCAGCGGGTGCAGGTTGCCGTTGCTGCCCAGTCCCTCGACCGTCGCAACCTCGTGACCATCGCTTTGGACCGCGAACACCAGGCAGGAGCGGACCGCGGCGCCGTCGAGCAGCACCGTACAGGCACCACAAACGCCATGTTCGCAGCCGACGTGCGTCCCACTGAGCCCGAGCTCCTGGCGCAGGAAGTCGCTCAGCAGGAGCCGTGGCTCGACCGAGCGTTCGTAAAGGGTTCCGTTGACGGTGACACCGATGCTGTGCTGGCCGTTCACCGAGAGGCCCCCGGGGGCTTGGAGCGGAAGGCGGAGCCGGCAGTTGGGGTCACGGAGCGATCCGCCGGCAGGGAGAAGAGATCTAACGATACGCCCGAGGAGGCGGGGCGCAAGGGAATGTCCGGCGCCGAGGCGGCTTGTGGCGGCGTCAGCCGCGCGATATCTCTCCTCGCGGCAGTCTCGAGACCTTTCGAACCACAAGGAGACTCAAATGACTATCAACTGGGGGCGGGCGGTGACGGCCGGTGTCCTCGGAAGCCTGGCCTTTTCCGCGATCGGGGCTTGGGTTACCCCCCTGCTGGTGGTCCTGCGCTCCAATCCGGTGGATATGCTGGCAGAAAACCTGGGTGGCAACCTGGCGCTCGCCTGGGCCGCGCATTTGGCCATCGGCGCCCTGCTCGCGGTGATCTACGCCTTCGTGGCGGCGCGACTGCCCGGCCCGCCAGCCGTCCGCGGCGCGCTGTTCTCCCTGGCGCCCTGGCTGCTCGCGCTCCTCCTGAGCGCGATGTCAGGAATGCTCGCTGGCCCCATGGCGATCGGGAGCCTGCTCGGGCACCTGGCCTACGGAAGCGTGATGGGGGCGATCTATGGACCGGTCCCGGCTCCTGCCATTCCCAAGATCCACTGAGCAGGAGGGCAGTCCACTGTTCACTGTTCACTGTTTACTGTTCACTGCTTCTCCCAGCTCCCGCCGAGCGCCTTGTACAGCCGTACCGTCGCGCCGAGGTACTGACGCTCCTGTGCCACGAGGGAAAGCTGCGCCGTGTAGAGCGAGCGCTGTGAATCCAGCACCTCGAGGTAGCTCGATACTCCGTTCTGGTAGCGCTGGACCGCCAGTGCGTAGGCCCGGGCAAGCGCCTGCACCTGGGTCTGCTGCGCACTCAGCTGATCGCGTCCCAGCCGGAGGCCGATCAGCGCGTCGTCCGCTTCGCTGAACGCGGTCAGCACCGTTTGCTCGTAGCGGGCCCGAGCCTGCTCCACGCGCGCCCGCGCCGCCCGCTGCTGGTCCAGCAGTCTGCCGCCGGTGAACAGCGGAATGGAAACCCCGACTTGTCCCGTGTAGACCTCGTTGCTGTCGCTGAACAGCCCGCGAAAGACCTGATTCTGCCGGCCGTATTGCCCGAGGATCATCACTTTGGGAAGCCGGTTCCCCATCGCGAGCCCGACCCGGGCCGTCGCCGCCTGAACGTCCCGCTCGGCCCGCCGCACATCCGGGCGTTGCAACAGCAGCGCCGCGGGGATGGAATCCGGGACGCTCACTGCCTGGACGACCTCGGCCAGCGGCTGCCCTCGACTGATCGGCCCCGGCATTTGCCCCAACAGGACGCCGAGCTGATGCTCTTTCTCGGCGCGCTGGCGGGCGAAATCCGCGACTCGCGCAGCGGGTGAGGCGACTTCGGCCTCGAACTGCCGCACGTCGAGCTCCGAGATCACTCCCTCGGTAAAGCGCCGCCGAGCCAGCGCGAGCGTGGCACGCCGCGACTCCAGCGTTTGCTCCGAGATAGCGAGCGCCTCGTCCAGCTCTCGCAGCTGCAGGTAGGCGGTAACGACATCGCTCACCAGTGACACCACGGCCGCGCGCTCGTCCTCTTCCCTGCCCTTGAGATCGAATCCCGCCGCCTCGGTCTGCCGTCGCAGCCGGCCCCAGAAATCGAGCTCCCAGGCGAGGTCCGCCGTCAGCTTGACCACATTGTAGGTCTGCACCGGGAAGTCGCCGAAGGCGCTCTGGTTCTCCGAAACGAAACCATTGGCGCTGAGCTGCGGAAAGAGCTCGCTGCGCGCCACGCCTGACAGCGCCCGATACTCGCGCACCCGCGCGACGGCGAGCCGGAGCTCCCGATTGTTGGCGACGGCGGTCCGCACCAGCGCTACGACCTGAGAATCCTTGAGCACGTCGAGCCAGGGCTGATCGCTGCCCGGGTCCAGCACCAGTGGACGCGGCGCCGGCACTCGGGTACTAGTATCGCCGCGTTCGCGCACTTGGATTAGCGAATCGAGGAATTGTCGCGCAGCGGGCGCGGTCAGGCTGTCCGGGGCGCGAACGGCGGTCGCAGGCGGAGCGGTAACCCGCGTCGACGGCCCCACCGCGCAGCTCGCGAGAGCCGGGAGGGCAAGCCACCGCCCCCACAGTCTGCGCATACTCATTCGGCCTCCGGCGAAGCCGGCACGGGTACCGGCGCAGTGCGGCCGCCAGGAGAGCGCAGCCGGTCGGCCAGACCCCGGATCACGCTGAAGAAGAGCGGGATGAAAAAGATCCCCACCAGGGTCGCAACCAGCATGCCGGCGAACACACCCGTGCCGATGGAATGCCGGCTCGCGGCGCCGGCACCACTCGCGATCAAGAGCGGGGAGACACCCAGGATGAAGGCGAAGGAAGTCATCAGAATAGGTCGCAGCCGCTGGCGCGCGGCGGTGAGCGCCGCATCCCGAATCGATTTCCCCTGGGCGCGCAGCTCGTTCGCGAATTCCACGATCAGGATGGCATTCTTGGCCGCTAGACCCATGACCGCGATCATCCCCACCTGGAAATACACGTCGTTGGCCATCCCGCGCAGCCAGGCACCGAGCAGCGCGCCCAAGACCCCGAACGGAATGCCCAGCAGCACGGCAAAGGGAATGGCCCAGCTCTCGTACTGCGCAGCCAGCACCAGAAATACCATGATCAGCCCCAACGCGATCACCAGCCCGCCGCCACCGCCGGCCGCACGCTCCTGATAAGACTGCCCGCTGTAGGCGTACCCGACCCCCTGCGCCGCATATTTGTCGGCGATCAGCTTTTCCACCGCCTGAATGACCTCACCCGAGCTGCGGCCGGGCGCCGGATTGGCGGTGAGCAGCGCGGAAGGGAAACCGTTGAACCGCGAGATGACGGCCGGCCCGCCTCGCATCTCGCTCGTCACGAGTGACGAGAGCGGAATCATGTCTCCGTGATCGTTGCGGACAAAAAAGCGACCCAGGTCCTCCGGCCGTTGCCGGAACTCACTCTGCGCTTCCGCCTGCACCCGGTAGGTGCGGCCGTACAGGTTGAAATCGTTGATGTAGAGGCTCCCGAGCATCGCTTGCAGCGTCGAGAAGATCTGTCCCGTTCCCACCCCGCGTGCGTGGGCAGCCTCCTCATCCACCTTGACGAAGAGCTGCGGGACGTCCGCCCGGATCTGCGATTGCGCGCCCTGCACGACGGGAAGCTTGTTCACGTCCTGCACCAGCGCCTGGACCTGTCCGGCAAAGGTGCGGTAATCCTGTCCTGCTCGCGCCTGCGGGTTGAGCTCCAGCCCGGCGGTGCGGCCCAGCCCGGGGATCTCGGGGAAGTTGAAGGCGAAGGAGAAGGCCTCCTTCATCTGAAAGAGCCCGAAGCCGACCCGCTGCACGATCGCGTCGACGCTCTGACTCTTCTTTTTGCGCTCGTCCCACGGCTTGAGCCCCACGAACATCGTCGCGCTATTGCTCTGGTTGGAAAACGTCAGCAGGTCGAGGCCGACCAGACTGACGGTCCGCACGACCGAGGAATCGGCGAGGATCATCTGCTCGATCCGCCCCACGACTTCGTCGGTGCGCTGCCGCGACGCCGCGTCCGGCAGGTTGATCGATACCACGAAGAAACCTTTGTCCTCGACCGGAATGAACGCGCCCGGCACCCTGCGGTACAGGAACGCTGCGAGCCCTACGACGACCAAGAAGGCGGCCAATCCCGCTCGTGGCCTCGCGATGACGCCGCCGGCCCCGCGCAGATAGCGCTCCCGGATCCGGTCGAACCAGGCATTGAACCAGCGGAAAAACCGGTTGGTGGTCTCCGCAGCCGTATGCCGCAACAGTCCGGCGCAGAGCGCCGGAGTGAGCGTGAGCGCGACCACGCCGGAGATCACTACCGCGATCACGATGGTGAGCGCGAACTCCTTGTACATCGCGCCGGTGATCCCGCTCAGGAACGCCACCGGCACGAACACCGCACAAAGCGAGAGCACAATCGCGATCAGCGCGCCGGCCACCTGCCGGATCGCCTTGTCGGCGGCGAACCGCGGCGGCAGGTGCTCCTCTTCCATGATCCGCTCGACATTCTCGATCACCACGATCGCATCGTCTACAACGATCCCGATCGCCAGCACCAGGCCGAACAGCGTCAATGTGTTGATCGTGAAGCCCAGGACCTGCAGCCCGAGAAAGGTACCGATGATGCTCACCGGCACCGCAAGCACAGGGATGAGCGTCGCGCGCCAGCTCTCCAGAAACAGGAACACCACCAGCGTGACCAGCAGCATCGCCTCGACCAGCGTCTTGACGACTTCGATGGCGGAGGCCCGGATGAACGGCGTGGTGTCGAACGGGATGTCCCAGCGGATCCCCTGAGGGAATCCCTTCTGGAGCTCGGTCATCCGGTCCACGACGGCGTCCCGCGCATCGAGGTTGTTGGCGCCGGGCCTCGCGTACACCAGCATGAACGTCGTCGGGCGACCCGACAGCCGCCCAACTGCATCGTAGCTCAGTGCGCCGAGCCGCACCCGGGCGAGGTCGCTGACCCGGACCAGCGAGCCATCGGGACGGGCCCGCACGATGATGGCGCCGAATTCCTCCGGCGTCGTGAGCCGCCCCGTCGTCGTGACCGGAACCGTGAGCTGGGTTCCCGGAGGTGCCGGCTCCCGCCCGATCCGCCCCGCAGGATTGGTCGCGTTCTGCTCCCGGACCGCCCGCGCCACGTCGTCCACCGTGATCCCGAGCTGAGCCATCTTCTCGGGATCCAGCGAAAGCAGCATCGAGAACTCGAACCCGCCGAAGACCTGCGCGTTCCCCACACCCGGCAGGCGCTTGAGCTCGTCCTCCACGTAGAGCTTGGCGTAATTCGTGAGATAGGCCGCATCGTAGCGCGGATCATCGGAGGTCAGCGCCACCACCAGCAGGATATTGCTGTTGGCCTTCTGGATGACGATGCCGTTCCGGCGGACTTCCTCGGGAAGCTGCGGCTCTGCGAGCTTGACCGCGTTCTGCACCTCCACTGCGGCGATGTCCTGATTTCGGGAGATATCGAAGAACACCGAGATGGTGGAGGTGCCCGCATTGGAGTTGGCCGACTGGTAGTACAGCAGCCCATCCAGGCCCGAGAGCTGCTGTTCGATCGGTGCCGCGACCGCTTGCGCCACCACCTCGGAGGTGGCGCCGGGATAGACGGCCGTGATGGTGACCGAGGGCGGGGTGATCTGGGGATACCGGTTGATCGGCAGGCGGATCATGGCAAAGGCGCCGAGCAGCGTGATCACGATGGAAATCACGCCGGCTAGTACCGGCCGCCGGATAAAGAAGTAGCGCACCTCCTCCGGATGAGACTCGCTCACGGCGTGCGCCCCCCTGGAGCGGAACCGGGAGCGCTTGCGGCGGCGCTGTCCCGGGCGGGCACGGGCCGTACTTTCATCCCGGGAAACACTTTCTGGACGCCGTCCACCACGACGCGATCCCCGGGCGTCAGGCCCTGATCGATCATCCATTGGTCCCCGGTCCAGCTGCTCGCCACCACTTCACGTGGGCGGACCGTGTCGCCCGGGGCGATCACGTAGACCGTCTGGCGGCCCATCGCCTGGAGCACCGCCCGTTGCGGCACCACGATCGCGCTGTCCCGGGTCAAGCCGAGCAGCCGCACCCGCACAAACTGGCCCGGCAAGAGCAAGCGCTGCGCGTTGGGAAACTCGGCGCGGAACGCCTGGGTGCCGGTAGCGGGATCGAGCACCGGGTCGACGAACCCGATCCGCCCGATCGTGGGCGCCCTGGAGCCGTCCGCCAGAATCGCTTCGACCTTGAGTCCGCCGCCCGGTTGAATCAGCCGGCTGGCCTTGGCATCCCGACGCCAGGACAGGAGCTGCTGGCCCGCGGGGCGGAAGGTCACATAGATCGGATCCAGCACATCGATGGTCGTGAGCACGTCTTCAGGGCCGCGCACCCGCGCGCCGACTTCGAGCAGGGCCTTGCCCACCCGGCCGGACAGCTCGGCGCGGACCGTCGTCTCATCGAGATCCTTCTTGGCGCGGTCCACCATTCCGCGCGCTTCGTCGACCGCGGCCTGCCCCTGCTTGGCCTGGGCGACGGCATTGTCGTATTCCTGTTTCGAGATAGCGTTGTCCCGGAGCAGTGCCGTCATCCGCGCGAGCGTGGCTTCGTTGTTAGCCCGGCGGGCTTCCGCCTCCGCGAGCCGCGCTTTCGCCGCGCGCCAATCGGCGTCATAGGTGGTGGGGTCGATCCGGAAGAGGACCTGACCGGCTCGTACGGCTTGACCTTCCGTAAATGGTCGAGCCACAATGACTCCCGCGACCCGCGAGCGCACCTCCACGCTCTTCCGCGCTTCGACGTTTCCGGAGAACTCGAAGATCTGCTCCACGCTGCGGGGGACCACCTGGACCACCGCCACTTCGGGCGGAGGGGGCGCCCCTTGGGGCGGCGCCTGCTTGCAGCCGAGCCCGGCCAGGCCGCAACCTCCGGCGAGAATCACCCAGCCCTTCATGCGACTTCACCCCTCCCTTCCCTAACCCGCAATGGCTCGTTGGACAGCCCGCGCTCGAGCAGCCCGAGAAACTCCCGCAGGACCGCCCCCGGCTCGGGCAGCTGTCCCTGACAGAGCCGAAGCAGCCGCTGACGGCCCACTAGCATCCCGATCACCGAGGCGCCGATTGCCCGGGACATGTGCTCCGCGTTGACGGGGCGAAACTCGCCCTCCCGGATGCCGGCTTCGAGGACTGCCTGGAACACCCGCGGGCAGCGGGTGCCCATCTCTCCACTCACCACCTGGCCGGCCTCCGGGCAACTCGGCGCGGAAGCCATCCCCACCAGCAGAAGATCGGCATTCCCCGGTCGGTTCAGCCGGGTCCACATCCGCTCGATCAGCTGCCGCAACAACTCGGCGTAGCTGCCTCGGTGATTGATGAGCAGGGCTTCGTCCTCGGCGGCGCCCGAGAAGAAGCGATCGGTGAGGACTTCCTGGAAGAGGCTGGCCTTCGTGCCGAAGTAGTGCTGCACCGTGCCGGCACTCACCCCGGCGCGCTCGGCGACGTGGGCGAGGGTCGCCGATTCGAATCCCCTTTCTCCGAAGACGAGGGCGGCCGCGTCGAGGATCTCCCTTCGCCGTTCAGTGGGCCGTCGTTGCCAGCGGGGGGCTTCGGAGGTTTCGGTCCGGTCGTCCATTGGTTCGGCAACTTATCATTGGACCGAATAATTGCAAGTGGGGACACCAAGCAGGACTTGGTGTTACGTGACAGCTACATTTGAGGATCGGAGAGAATAAGCACTCCCTTCAGTCGCGGCAGAGAGGTCGGAGACGGTATCGAATGGGCTCACTTCAAGAGGCAGGGCTCATAGGAATCCGTAAGGCAACGAGTTCCGGCAACTCCCGATGCCCAATCCGAACATGCAATGGCAACCCTAACCCGTCACGAGCCGCCGAACGGCCTCAAAGTTTTGGTATCTCGGGTCCAACTGAAAACGTGTATCGGCCGTGCTCCGCATAGGGACTATCGACTTTGCTCGTAAGGGTATGGAAGACGAGCTGAGCTATCCGGACTCCGGGTTTGAGTTTGATAGCAACAGTGCCAACATTGGTTAACTCAAGGGTTAAGGTGCCTTTATATCCTGGTGCTACATGAGTCGCCGTTGCAATGATCAAACCTAGCCTACCGATGGTCGAGCGACCTATCACATACGCCATCAAATCTGCCGGCATCGATAAGTACTCCAGCGTACTACCCAAAACAAACTCTCCAGGATGTAATACTATCTCCTCATCAATTGTGCCCTTGTGAAACTCGTAGTATCGATCCGGAATCCGGGTTTCGCGACCCCTTTTGATGGCGAAGAATTCTGCTCTAGTTTTCGAAACGACGTAAAATGCATTCCCCAGTCGGACATCAATTGAGGATTCACCAATCTGTTTGGTGTTCATAACTGGCGAGACAACAAGACGAAGATCTCCCTTTGGAAGTAAGAGCCTTTCAACTAGATCCTTATGGGTCAGAACTCCGGTCACACGTTGCGAACGAGGACTTCTTAGGGCGTGAGGCAACATCTTGTGAAAACCATCCTGCCAGGCTTGCTGATGTATCACCGGATAGTTCACGAGGGCATGGGCCAGTTCAATACCCCTCATTGCCAAACGAGAAACATTTCGCAGTCTATCCCGCCAAATGATCGGTGTCTCCGTTTGGTCAACTTCTTCAATAAGGGTTAGCCATGCTCCATTAAGAGTCTCTTGTACCGAATAGGCTGCTGGTGGAGTCGTTTGAGCACGTTTCAAATCCTGGCTTGGGGCGATACGCTCTTTGAGAAGATCTGCAACGCCAAAGCAAGCCTCAGTCACCCCAGCTGAAGTTCCAATTACGTGTTTCCGAATGCGTCTCACAATACTTGCAAGGGGCGCCCTGATCGAGTCTTCGATAACATCTCGAGCGAGCAAACGGAGATACTCCATTTTGTCTTCGTTGGAAGACTTTTTGTCTACTGGTGATGCTAACCTCCGAACATGTGGCTGCCCCGCCTCTCGATAATGCACGTTCAACACCTTGAATACCTTCTTAAGAGTCTTGGTATGACTCTTGGCGCCTTTGAGGAATTTGCTACTCCGCAGGTCTCTTACCACGCCAACTTTGGGATCGAGGAGTTCTATCGCCACTGCGGCAAGTCGGCGATACGGTGGTGGATACTCACCCGGGTCCTCATTTGGGAAAAAGCCGAGAAATTTCCTATGGGTGAGGAAGAATGCCATGCCGAGGATTCTACTCGCGAGAACGTCTGCGGTTATCTCCCTTATCCAAGTATGGGCCGCATTGATCTGTTGGATCAGTCCGACTTGTAGGAAGAATGTGAGAACCGGAGGTGCAACTTTTGCGGCGCTCCCAAATTGCTTGGCTAGATCATCCGGCACATATTCGATACGTTGCGCTTCAGCCATCCATCGTGTGAGCTGTTTTGAGCTCACCTTCGGTTTTGGCGCACCTTCTCGGAGCTTAAGAGCAAAATCCGCATAATGCGATAGTTCATGAAGCAGAATCATGAGTGTCAGAATGTTTTCACGCTCAATCGTAGAATACGCTATCAGCGCAACATGATTGGGAAGGCCGCGCCTGAATTCGACACTCTCTGGGCTGCCCGGCGCTAACATCAATGGCTTCTCCAGTAGTTTGTACAAATCCTGATAGTAGAAGTTAAAATCGTAGGTCGCAGAGAATACTAGTGAATGACCAAGCGATTGAGGTACAACATCCTTCAACAGCAGAGTGAGAGGAAGGGCTATTTCTGGTATACCTCGATCGGCTTGTCTAGCCTCTAAGACAGATAGATGAGATCCTAAT
>DASYTT010000079.1:0-17795 GCA_036002045.1 Gemmatimonadales bacterium | reverse complement strand
CTCGGCGGGTTTGATCTATCTGCATGTGGATCCGGGATACGAGCCGCTCAAGGGCGATCCGCGCTTTGACGATCTGGTGCGGCGGATCGGGCTGCGGTAAGGGAGGTAGCAGGTAGCAGGTAGCAGGTAGCAGGCCGCAGGCACCAGGGATTTCCGTGCCCCGTGGGGCCTGCTCGCTGCAACTGACCATTGCCTCGAGCCCGGCCGCGCCGTATTAACAGTGGACCACTGCAGCGCGGAGCCGTTCTGACGGCTCTCAGCACCCTTCTGCGCATGGCCTCATACCACTGCGAACCTCGCGGCACCGGAGACCCATCATGCGAACCGGCCTGATCCTGCTCGCCTCCCTCGCCCCGCTGGCGCTCTCCGCCCAGGACGCCAAAGTCGAGACCCAGCTCCTGCTCGCCCCCGAGCCCGGGGCGCGGTTCGAGATCAGCCCCAAGGGCGTGCACGTCGCCGCCGTGGTCCTCCGCGGCAGCCGCCAGGTGCTGGCCTACGACGGCACCGACGGGCCCAAGTTCGACCAGGTGCTCAGGCTGAGCAGCCAGACCGCGGGCGGCGGGATGGTCGCCTGGAGCGAGGACGGCGCCCGCTGGGCTTACCACGCCAAGCTCGGCCAGGAGTACGTGGTGCTGGTGGATGGGAAGGAAGTCACCCGCGGCCCCTGGTCCGCCGACCTCCAGGCCCAGGGCCGGACGCCGGTGTACGCCCTGGGCTTCAGCCCGGGAGGCAAGCACTGGTACGTCATCATCGAGACCCGGACCCCCGGGCGGACGAACTACCGGATGACGCTCGACGGCGTGGCGGGGCCGCTGTCGCAGGAGGTCATCCAGCCGCTCTGGAGCCCGGACGGCGAGCACCACACCTACATCCAGAAGATCTTCACCGAAACCAGCGGGCAGCCCCGCTATGCGCTGATCGTCGACGGCAAGCCCGCGCCCTATCTCGCCGGCGAGATGCAGTGGACCGGCGACAGCAAGCACCTGATCACCCAGCGGCCGATGCCCGGCAACCAGAGCACCGAAGTGCTGGCCGACGGCCAGCCGCTCATGCGCGTGCCGGGGGGCGTGAGCCTCACCATGGCGCCGACCGGCGCAGCCATCCTCGGCGTGGCCTCGACACCCTTCGTGAACGGCACGCGCAACGCCTACCTGATCGTCGGGAACCGCAAAGCAGTGGGCAGCGAGTGCTCCAACACCGGCGGCCTCGATGCCATCTACCTGAGCGCCGACGCCAAGCATTACGCCGCGCGCTGCGCCATGACCTTCATGTATGTGGACGGGAAGAAAGGCCAGGAATACCCCGAGGGGCTCTCCCACCTGGTGTTCACCGCCGACGGCCGGCCGGTCTACTACGGCCGCACCAACCAGCGGGCCTTTATGATCGTGGGCGACCAGGAGTCCAGCGCCTACACCTCGATCGTGGACATCCCGGCGGCAACGCGGGAAGAGCAAAGGACGGTCAACTTCCGTGTGGCGCCCGCCGTGGTGCGCGGCAATCACATCGGGTACATCGCCCGTACCAAGCCCAACGACGGCTTCGCCACGGTGGTGGTGATCGACGGCAAGCCCTTGGCGACGGAAGGGGCCAACGCGCTGAGCCTGAGTCCCGACGGCACCCGCTTTGCGTTCCTGTTCGGGCGGACCTCGGGCGTCAACGTGGATGGCACGTCCTACGCGAGCAGCTCGGTCGACCTGGGCATCGCCAACGTGGGCTATCAGGGGTTCTTCCACTGGACCCCCGACAGCAAGCACATCGCCTGGATCACCCAGGCCCCCAACCAGGGCGTCGTCATCGATGGCCGGCTGGTTCCTGCGGCTGCCGGGACGCAAATGACCCGCTATCTGAATTTCACCGCGGATGGCAAGCACGTCGTCTGGCTGACGCGCGGGGAGGGCGGCGTACAGCACATCTTTCTCGACGGGATCAAAGTGCTGACCTTGCCGCAGAATCTTTCCCTGGAAAACGAAGCCGACGTTTACTGGAGCTTCGCGCCCGACGGCAGCATCAGCTTCGTGGCGCAGGACCACGAGGGGATGAAGCGGTTTCGCATCGTGCCGGGCGGCACCAGCGTGGAGACGGCGCTGGCCAAAGGGAAGCCACTCGGCAACTAGACCTTCCAGATCGAGTCCTGCTCCCCTACTCTAGAGGCGATCGCGCCCACCCCCCTCCTCACCCGGAGGCACCGTGACGCTCTCCTCGCTCACTCGCGCGAGCGCCCTTGCGGCGCTCTGGTTCGTCGCCCCGCTCGCCTCCCTCAGCGCACAACCCGGAATCATTCGCGGCAAGGTCACTGATGCAGGCGGAGCTTTGATCGCCGGCGCCATCGTCAGCGCCGATCGGACCGTGCTGCAGGTTGTTACGGGTGGCTCGGGGCGCTACGAGCTGCGCGGCGTCCCCGCCGGCACGCGCACGCTGCGGGTTCGCGCGGTCGGTCACCTCCCCGCCAGCGCCACGGTCACGCTCGAGGCGGGCGGCACTGTTGAGCACGATTTCACGCTCGAGCGCACGCCGGTGCAGCTGGCCCCGGTCGATGTGGTGGTCGGCTCGCGCGCGCGCCACACCGCCGCGCAGGAGCTCGCCGTCCCCGTGGACATCATTCCGTCCACGGTGCTCACCGAGCAGGGCACCACGGAGACCAGCCAGATCCTCCAGGCGGTGTCACCGTCGGTGAACTTCCCGCGGCAGAGTGTCGCCGACGCCGACGACATCGTGCGGCCCTTCACGTTCCGCGGGCTCTCGCCCGACCACACCCTCGTGCTGGTGAACGGCCAGCGGCGCCATCGCACCGCGCTGGTCCACATCTTCGCCGCGGGCATGGCGGCGGGCTCCACCGGCGTGGACCTCAACGCGCTTCCCTCCGGCGCCATCGACCGGATCGAGATTCTCCGCGACGGTGCCTCCGCGCAATACGGCTCCGATGCGATCGCGGGCGTCGTGAACTTCGTGCTCAAACAGGGACCCTTCTCCCCGTACCTGACCACGGACGTCGGCCGCTACGTCACCCGGGACTATCCCGATGACGGCACCGCCGTCACCGTCAACGGCGGCTGGGGCTTCGGGCTCGGCCGCGGATCGCTCGCGCTCTTCGCGGAGTACCGTCACCGCGACGCCACCAATCGCGCCTGGCCCGAGGAGGCGGATCAGATCGTCCCGGGCGACGCCGACGACATCGACGACGACGGCAACATCATCAGCAAGAACAACCCGGTCCCCCAGCCCAATCACCATTGGGGCGACGGGCTCGCCAAGGACCTCATCACGTTCGGCAACCTGCGCTTTCCGCTCAATGCGTCGGGGAGCAGTGAGCTGTACGCCTCAGGGGGCTGGAGCCATCGGGTCGGCACCGGCAACGGCTTCCGGCGGCAGGGCATTTCGGAGCGCAACTGGCCCGAGATCTACCCGCTGGGCTATCTGCCCGAGTTCCGCCCGGATGTGTGGGACTGGTCGGTGGCGACCGGCGTGCGCGGCGCGGTGGCGGGATGGGGCCTCGACCTGGGCGGCAGCTTCGGGCGCAACATCTTCCGCTACAACTTGAACAACACGATGAACGTCTCCCTGGGACCCTGTCTCACCACCGCGTGCGCCCCCGGGCTCGACGGCATCTTCGGCAATGGCGACGATCCCGGCATTCCCAACCAGACGAGCTTCCATGCCGGTACGCTGGCCGCGAACGAGCTCGACCTGACTTTGAATGCGGCGCGGCCGCTCGAGTTGGGCTTGTCGCGAGCGGCAAACCTGGCGTTCGGGATCTCCTACCGGCGGGAGTACTACGACATCACGGCGGGAGAGCCGGCCTCCTATATCAACGGCGGTCACCTGGACCGCAACGGCGACATCGCGCCGCCGGGCTCGCAGGTCTTCGGCGGCTTCCGGCCCGCCAACGCGGTGGATGTGTCGCGCGGCAACTTCGGCGCGAACGCGGAGCTGGAAGCCGGGCTCAGCGAGCAAGTCCTGGTCAACGCGGCGTTACGCTTCGAGGATTACAGCGACGCGGGCGACCGGCTCACCGGGAAAGCCGCGCTGCGCTTCCAGCCCTCCGAGGCGGTCGTGCTGCGCGCCGCGGCGTCCACGGGGTTCCGGGCGCCCTCGCTCGCGCAGAGCTATTACAACAGCACCCAAACGACGTTCATTCTCGACCCGAACACCGGCAAGCAGACCCCGCTCGACTTCGGAATCTTCTCCACCAACAGCGAGCCCGCCCAGCTGCTGGGCGCCACGCCGCTCAAGAACGAGCGCTCGGTCAACCTGAGCGGCGGGTTCGTGTGGAGTCCCGGCGAGCGTTTCTCGCTCACCGCCGACGGGTACTTCGTCCGGATCGCGGATCGCATCGTCATGACCGACTTCCTGGCCGGTCCCGAGGTCGAAGCGATCCTGGCGGGAGCGGGATTCCCCTCGATCACCGGCGCGATCTACTTCACCAACGCCCTGACGACGCGGACGCTCGGATTCGATCTGGTCGGTAACTACCTCGCTCCCGTGGGCAAGGCGGGGTCCTTCGGCCTCAACGTGGCCTTCAATGTGGGCTCCAACAAGATCACCGACGAGAAGCCCGTGCCGAGCCAGCTCAGCGGCATCGTGACCTCCCGGTTCGGCATCCTGAGCCGGCTCGCGCTGGAGCGGGAACGGCCCCGGTGGCGCAACACCGTCACCGCCAATTACACCCAGGGCGCCTATCACGGCTTGCTGCGCTCTTCGTGGTACGGCAAGTTCACCTCGGCGCAGCTGGGCGCGTGCGAGACGTGCGGCCAGACGTACGGCAGCAGGCTGCTGATCGACGCCGAGGTGGGCCGCCGCTTTGCCGAGCTCAATGTCTCGCTCGGCGCGCGCAATCTGTTCGATAGCTATCCGGACCGGGCGAGCCTGGACAATGGCTTCGGCATCTTCCCCTGGCCCATGGCGTCGCCGTTCGGATACAACGGCCGGTACCTGTACCTGCGCGCGGAGATGGCGTTCCGCCGCTGAGCTCCCATGGTCATGCCCCGCGACGGTCTCTTTGCCGGCCTCGCCGCCCTCGCCGCCCTCGCGTTGCTCGGCGGGGTGGCTACGACTGCCGCACTGCCGCACCGCCGCACTGCCGCACTGGCCTCTGCCGTACTTGCAAACGACAACCGCACGCCCGCAGGAACCCTGCGCGACGGGGTGCTCACGCTCCGGCTGGAGGTGCGGGAAGGCGAGTGGCACCCCGACAGGGACAGCGATCCCGGGCTCGTGCTCCGCGCGTTCGCGGAGCAGGGCAAGCCGCCCGCCATTCCGGGACCGCTGATCCGGGTGCCTGAAGGCACCGAGATTCGCGCCACGCTGCATAACGCCCTGCCCGACAGCACCATCTATGTCCACAACTTCGCGACTCGCGGGTTAGCCGACACGACTACGCTCCAGCTCGAGCCTGGCGCCACCAGAGAGGTGCGCTTCGTCGCGGGCGCGCCTGGCACCTACTTCTATTGGGGCTCGACCCGGCCCGGCCCCATCACCGCCCAGGCCGTAAACGACGCCGAGCTGGTCGGAGCCTTCCTCATCGACGCGGCCGGAACCCCAAGGCCGCCGCGCGACCGCGTGCTGGTGCTGACCGAGTGGAACCGTGAGAAGCGGCCCGGCGGTGTTGTGTTACGAGAGGACCTGACCCGCTTCACCATCAACGGCAAGACCTGGCCCAACACCGAGCGCCTCACCTATTCGGTGGGCGACACCGTTCGCTTCGCCGTCATCAACGTGAGCGACAATCCGCACCCCATGCACCTGCACGGCTTCTACTACCGGGTGGAGAGCCGGGGCGACGGCAGCCGCGATACCCGCTACGATCCCGCCGCGCCACCGCACCTGGTCGTCACCGAGCGCCTTGCGACGGGCCGCACTTTCACCCTGGCCTGGGTCCCCGAGCGCGCGGGTTACTGGCTCTTCCACTGCCACAACAACTTCCACGTGCTGCGCAGCCGGCCGCTCGATGGCTCGCCGCTGGTGCCGGAATACCAGCTGCACACCAAGAATCACGCGCTGGAGCTGATGGGCGGGCTCGTCATGGGGATCGAGGTGCGGCCGAGCGGACCGGCCGCCGCCCCGGAGCCGATCGCCCGCCGCAAGCTGCGCCTCATCGCACAAGTCGATTCGGCCGGCGGCGGCAGCGAAACGGAGCCGACCTATAGATATGTGTTGGAGGAAGCAGCGCGAACCTCGGCCGGTGCTCCCGCGCTGCCGGGACCGCTGATCTTGCTCAAGCGCGGAGAGCCGGTCAGCATCACCGTGGTCAACCGGCTTCCCGAGCCGACCGCGGTGCACTGGCATGGCATCGAGCTCGACTCTTATATGGATGGGGTCGCGGGGTTCTCGGGCCATCCCGGCCGGATCGCACCGGTGATCGCGCCGCGCGATTCCTTCGAGGCACGCTTTACCCCGCCGCGGTCCGGCACCTTCATCTATCACCCGCACGCCGACGAGGTGCGCCAGCAGCAGGCCGGGCTTTCGGGCGCGTTGCTGGTGGTGGACGACCCCGCGGCATTCGATCCCGAGCACGACAGGGTGCTGCTCATCGCCACGCCGCGGCGCGATGCCGAGGAGAAGATCAGCGTCCTGCTGAACGGGAGCGCGACCCCGGCGCCGCTCGAGCTGCGCCGGGGCGAGCCCTATCGCTTCCGGGTGATCAACATCCACACCAATCGGCCCAGCCTGCTGCTGCAGCTGGTCCGGGACTCGACTCCGGTGAGTTGGCGCGCCGTCGCCAAGGACGGCATGGACCTGCCGGCTGAGCGCGCGACCCCGCAGCCCGCGGCGCAGGTAGTGAGCAACGGCGAGACCTTCGATTTCGAGTTCATCCCGCGCGAGCCCGGAGAGCTCCGGGTAACCATTACCGGAGCACTGCCGGGCGGGGCCCGCGGGGTGCTCGTGACGCTGCCGATCCGGGTCCGCTAGGCGCCGTTCTCCCACGGCAGCCCCGGCTTCCCGAAATGCCCGTAGTTGGTAGTCAGCCGATAGATCGGGCGCCGGAGGTCGAGCTGCTCGATGATTCCCGCAGGGCTGAAATCAAAACTGCGCACCAGCTCGGTTGCCGCGGCCTGATCTCCGGTGCCGAAGGTCTCGACGTGCAGCGCGATGGGATCCGCTTTCCCGATGGCGTACGCCACCTCCACCTCGGCGCGCCGAGCGAGTCCCTGGACTAAGACCTGCCGCGCCGCCCAGCGCGCGAAATAGGCGGCGCTCCGGTCCACCTTGGAGGGATCCTTCCCGCTGAAGGCACCCCCTCCGTGCCGCGCGGCGCCCCCGTAGGTATCCACCACGATCTTCCGCCCCGTCACCCCGCAGTCGGCCGAGGGGCCGCCCCGAACGAAAGAGCCCGACGGATTGACGTCCACGCTCGCCTTCGGATTGTGCCACTGCTTGAGCGCCGCAGGGAGCAGCGCGTCCCGCACCCAGGCCTCGAGCGTCGCGCGCTCGACCCCCCGCTGGTGCTGGGTAGACACCACGATCCGGCTCACCTCGATGGGCCGCCCGTCCGCGTAACTCACGGAGACCTGCGCCTTACCGTCGGGCCCCAGCCAGTCCACCTCTCGCGCGCGCCGAGCGGTCGCGAGCTGCCGGGTGAGCGCGTGGGCCAGCACGATCGGCAGCGGCATCAGCGCGGGAGTTTCGCTGGTGGCGTAGCCGACCATGAGGCCCTGATCGCCCGCGCCTTGCCGCTTGCCGTTGCCGACCCCGCGCGCGATTTCCCGCGACTGACGCGAGAGGAACTGGCGAATCTCGACGCCCTGCGCATTGAAGGGGTCGTCCGGGCTCAGGTAGCCCACGTGGCGGATCGCGTCGCGCACCACCCGCTCGACGGGGATGTCTGCTTGCGCAGTCACCTCGCCGGCGACGATCACGAAGCCGTTCTTGACCAGGACCTCGACCGCGACGCGCGCCGCCGGGTCGGCGGCGAGGTACGCGTCGAGGATGCTGTCGGCGATGAAGTCGGCGACCTTGTCGGGGTGGCCTTCGGTTACCGATTCGGCGGTGAGCAGGTCGGGGGCGACGGCGGGGGCGGGGCGGGTTCTGGGTGCGGCAACAGACTGGACTTGTGACACGGGTCAGTTCCTTTCGTGAGCGAAGCACGCGCATGGACCCGAGCAGGGCTCGGCCGGCTGGGCCACCGTGGGACACGGTTGGCGGGCGGGTCAAAGAGCCGGAGCTCTCGCCGCCACTCTCCATGCTTGCAACAACAAAAACGGCCCCGACTTGTCGTCGCGGGCCTTGACCGCGACTTAGATGGCTGAACCGGTTGCCCGGCCGCGCGGCCCATCAAGTCGGGGAAATCACCGCGCGGGGAACATGATGTGCTGAAAGTCGCGAGCCGTCAAGGGTCTCGCGGCTGCGGCTTACCAGACGCGCGTAATCCCGTACTCGTCGAACCGGGTTTCGTTGCTCACTACGGCCAGGCCCTCCGCCTGGGCTTGGGCGATGAGCATCCGGTCCCAGGGATCGGCGTGATGCCCCGGAAGCCAGCCCGCCCGCTGCGCGTGCACCGTCGTGATGTCGAGCGGCTGAAAACCCTGGCCGATGATCGCGCCGAATACGTCCGCGGCGACATCGGGGGCGAAGGGCAGCCGGCCGAGCCGGGCCTTGGTGGCGATCTCCCAAGCGGTAGCGGCGCTGACGAAGATCTCGTTGCCTTCGCGCTCGAGCACCGAGCGCGCTCGGCGCGATAGCCGGGGGTTCCCCTCGAGCCACCACACAAAGGCGTGGGTATCGACCAGTACCCGCACCGAGCTATTCCAGCCAGCCGGCCAGCTCTTCGGGCGGCAGCGGCTCGAAGAATGCCTTAGTCAGACGAGCTCGTCCCCGCATCGCGCCGAACTTCCGTTTGGGAACGGTCCTGGCGACCGGCACGAGGCGGACCACAGGAATCTTTCCCCGGGCGATGACGATCTCCTCGCCGGAGAGCGCTCGCTCGATCAGCTTGGAGAGCGTGGTTTTGGCGGCGTGTACCGTGATCGTGGCCATTCGCATGACTCCAATCTATTAGCTAGGAAGCTTAGCTAAATAACCGGAATCATGCGAGCTGCTGCGCTAATCCCGCAGCCTCGGCAACCGTGGGGCCTATTGGCGCCGGCGGATCTCCCCAGCACCTCGATATCCGCCGCGTCCCGGCCCGGGCGCTGCAGGCGGAGTAGGGGGCAGAGGTCTAAGAACCAGCTGGGCCAACCGCGCGACACGGGGTTATATATGTAGGCAACAGATATCAGGAATGCCCATGCCCCGGACCAGCCCGAAACAGTTTCTGCCCCTGGCCCCGCTTGACTTCCAGATCCTGAGCCTGCTCGCCGGTCGCGAGCTCCACGGCTACGGCATCGTCCAGGCCTGCGCCCAAGCCTTTCCGGACCAGCCCTCCCTCGAGATCGGCTCGCTCTACCGTATCATCGGCCGGCTGCTCGACGCGGGGCTGATCCGCGAGGTGGACGCCCCCCACCCCGAGCCGGCCGACCTCCGGGTCCGCCGCTACTACACGGTCACCGCCCTCGGCCGCGCCGTGGGGAAAGCCGAGGCCGAGCGGCTGCGCGCGCTGCTGGCGCACCCAGCCACCCTGCGCTTGCTGGGAGCCCGCCGGTGATCGGCCTCCGCCTGGTGGCCTGGCTCATCCGCCTCTACCCCGCGGCCTTCCGGCAGCGCTTCGGCGCGGAGATGCTGGCGACCTATCTCGACCAGCGCGACGCCGCGCCCACCCTGCGGCGCACCCTCGCCACCCTCGGCAACTTGCTCCTCTCACTGCCCGCGGCGTATCTCGAGGCCCGTGGCCGGCACCCCGCGGCGCCTCCAGCCCGGAAGACCAGCCCTATGTCGAACTTCGTCAGCGAGCTCCGCCAGGTATCCCGCGCGCTCACCAGGCAGCCGGGCTTCTCCGTCGTCGCCATCCTTACCTTGGCGCTGGGGATCGGTGCCAACACCGCCGTGTTCAGCGTGCTCAACAGCGTGGTGCTGGCGCCGCTCCCCTACGACCAGCCCGAGCAGCTGGTGCGGCTCTACACCGCCTCGCGGCAGGAGCCCGGGCAGCGCCAGTTCCTCACCGCCCTCGACCTGCTCGACGTGCGCGAGCAGTCCGGCGCCTTCGCCCAGCTCGGCACCCTGTACACCTATCGGGAAACCGGCGGCGACCTGACCCCGCCGGGAGAGCAGCCGCGCCGCATCCGGGTGATGGACGTGAGCGCGGGTTACTTCGCCGCCCTCCGCGCCACCCCGCTCCTCGGTCGCACCTTCACGCCCGACGAGGAACGCCCCGGCGTCGCACGCCTGGTGCTGAGCTATCGGCTCTGGCGCGAGGTCGCCAACGGAGACCCTGCCATCATCGGCCGGACCATTTCACTCAACGGACGCGAGTACCAGGTCATCGGCGTGATGCGGCCGGGCTTCCGCGACGTGGCAGGCGAGGACGTCGCGGCCTGGCTCCCCGCCAACCTGGAGCGCGGTGGGAGCAACAGCCGCCACAACCACTATCTCTCCGCCATCGCGCGGCTCGCGCCCGGGGTGACCCTGGCGCAGGCGCAGGCTCGGGTGAACGCGGTGATGGAGCGTAACGCCGCCCAGTTCCCCGGGAGCAAGGACCGCACGATGAGGGTCCTCCCGCTGCTGGACGACACCGTGGGCGAATCGCGCGGCCCGGTCTACGTGCTGATGGGCGCCGCGGGACTGGTGCTGCTCATCGCCTGTCTCAACGTGGCCAATCTCTTCCTGGCCCGGAGCCTGGGCCGGAGCCGCGACCTCGCCATCCGCACCGCGTTAGGCGCCCATCGCGCTCGGCTCATCCGGCAGCGGTTGACCGAAAGCCTGCTGGTGGCAGTAGTCGGCGGTGCGGCGGGCTCGCTGGTGGCGTTCTGGGGCGTGAAGTTGCTGCTCTCGGTGAGTCCAACGTCGCTGGCGCGGGCGGAAGAGGTCGGCTTTGACCCGCTGCTGCTGGGATTCGCGCTCGCCACCACGGTGCTCACCGGACTCCTGTTCGGCGCGGTGCCGGCGTGGCGCGCGTCGCGGGTGGATCCCACCGAGGTGCTGCACGAGGGGGCCCGCGGGAACACCGGGGGAAGGGGCAGCCGTCGGGTGCGCGACCTGCTGGTGGCGGGCCAGCTGGCGGTGGCGCTGGTCCTGTTGATCGGCGCCGGCGTGCTGATGAAGTCGTTCATTGCGCTGCAGCGGGTGGACCTGGGCTTTGAGGCCAGCCGGGTGGAGACCTTCGAGGTGAACCTGCCCGTGGCGCGCTACGCCGACCCCGCTCAACGGGTGCTGTTCCATCAAGCCTTCCGGCAGAGGCTCGCCGAGCTGCCCGGGGTCGAAGCCGTCGGTGCGGTGTCGTGGCTCCCGGCCAACGGCGACTACCATCTCTGGGGCGTGGAGTATCGCGACGCGGCCGGGGCCGAGCAGGGGCTCGGCGCGCAGATCCGCGTGATCGAAGGCGACCTCTTCGGCACGCTCGGCATTCCGCTCTTGAAAGGGCGCAGCTTCGGCGCGGTCGACCGGAGCGATACCAGCGGGGTCGCGCTGATCAGCAAATCGCTCGCGGAGAAGGCCTACGGAGCTCGGGACCCGCTCGGCCAGTCGTTCCGGACCGGCAGCCGGAGCTTCCGGGTGATCGGCGTGGTGGGCGACGTCGCGGTGGCGGCCAACGGCACCAGATTCCCCCAGGTCTATCTCAGTCACGCCCAGTTCGCCGGCAACCGCAACTGGAGTCTGAGCTACGTGGTTCGCACAACCCGTTCGCCCGAGGCGGCGGTCGGTCCCGCCCGTGCAGCGCTGGCCGCGCTCGACCCCGTGCTGGTGCTGCACCGCCCGCGCCCGCTGGACGATGTCGTGGCGCAGCATCGCGCGCGGGAGCGCTTCACCCTGTTGCTCATGGCGACCTTCGCGGCGGTCGCGCTCAGCCTGGCGGCGGTCGGGGTGTACGGCGTGCTCTCGTACGCGGTGACCCAGCGGGTCCACGAGATCGGGGTGCGCATGGCGCTGGGCGCGCGGCCCGTCCAGGTGCGCGCCGCGGTGTTGCGGCACGGCCTGCTCATCGCATCGCTCGGCATGGCGGCGGGCCTGGTGGCCGCGCTGGGCTTGAGCCGCGCGCTGGAGCGCCTGGTGTTCGGGGTGAGCCCGCGGGATCCTCTGGTATTCGTGACCGTGGTGCTGGTCCTCGGCGCGGTGGCCCTGGCGGCGGGCTATGTGCCGGCGCGGCGGGCGACCCGCGTGCAGCCGTTGGAGGCGTTGCGGGGAGAATGAGTGAGGGCGACCGCGGCATGCGAGCGGCTGCGGGAGAGCGAACCTGGAAGAGGGCGACCGCGGCCGGCGGCTACCTATCGATAGGCAGCTGTCCAGGCCACGGTCAGGCTGACCCCCACACCTCGCGGAAATATCCCGGCAGGTCGAGCACGAGCGGACTGCCCGCGCCCTCAGGGTGCCAGATCAGCCGCTCGTCGAGGATCTCCGGCCTCTCGTCGACTGGGCGCCAGCGTTCGATCACCCGCGCATCCAGGTCCACGATCCAGTATTCGGGGATTCCCCTGCGCTGAAAACGGCGGCGTTTGACCAGCCGGTCGAACCGCGCGGTGGCGGGCGACAGGATCTCGATGACGAGGATCGGGTCGGGGAAGTCGGCCCAGTCCCGGCTGGGCGGCAGCGAGGGCATCACGAAGAGGTCGGGCTGGGAGAGCTGATCGCCCCCCAGACTGAGATCGGCAGGAGCCGTGAGCACCACGCCGAGCCTCTCTTTGCTGACGTACGGCTGGAGCGCTTGCCATAAGAAGCTGATCGCAACCTGGTGTGCTCCGGCTGGGGCCGGAGTCACCAGCAGCTCCCCGTCGAACAGCTCGTACCGGTTGCCGTCGTCCGGGAGCGCCAGGACCATTTCCCGGGTCCAGCTCGGAGCCGTGTTGGGCATACCCATATCGTAGAATCCTCGGCGCCGAGTCCGCAAGACGGCATGCCCCACGGCAAACCGCCGCTCGCTCAACGGCGTTGCGGGAGATCGAGCCAGATCGCTCTGGTGAGTGGGGCGCGCCGGACGGGAGTCTCCCGAGGGCGCCTAAGTGCAGCGCTCGGTTCCCGGTCTCGGAGTGTGCCCGCGGCGGAACTTCAGCGCCCGTGGAGAATCCCGTCCCAGCGCCGGCTAACATCGACGGTGGCGACCGCGGCCGGCGAGCGGGTGCGGGGCCCGAGCGAGCGCGTTAGTGGCGCCCAGCCTTTCCTTCACAGGTCGGGTGAAACCGCGACACTACAGCGCCGCTCGGGTCAGCCGCACTGCTCGCCGAGCCAGGTCGCCCTTTGAGGCGGAACTTCAGCGCCCGAGGAGAATCCCGTCCCAGCGCCGGCTAAAAATCGCCCTGGTGAGTGGGGCGCGCCGGATGGGATTCTCCCTAGGGCGCGTAAGTGGAGCGCTCGGTTCCCGGTCTCGGAGTTTGCCCGCGGCGGAACTTCAGCGCCCGAGGAGAATCCCGTCCCAGCGCCGGCTAAAAACCACGGGCTAACAGCCGCGCGTCAAACGGAGCAGGCGCCGATCCGCTGCTCGAAGAAGCGCCGCTCGCTGGGATTCCGAGCCAGGGTCATGGCTTCCTGGAAATGCCCGGCCGCGAGCTCGCTGCGTCCCGCCCGGAGCTCGAGCTCGCCTAACGCGGCGGCATAAAAGGGATAGTGGTCCAGACGCTCGCGGCCCTCGATGGCGCGAATGGCCTCCAGGCCTTGCTCCGGACCTTCCGCCTGGGCGAGCGCGATCGCGCGGTTAAGCGCCACCACGGGTGACGGCCTGAGCTCGAGGAGCCGGTCGTAGACCTTCACGATGTTGCTCCACTCGGTCGCTTCGATGCTGGGTGCTTTGGCGTGGAACCAGGCAATCGCCGCTTCCAGGTGATAATCGGTGAGTTCCGGCCCTCCTGCCGCCTGCTCCAGCAGGCTCCACCCCTCCGCGATGAGCCGCTGATCCCAGCGGGAGCGGTCCTGCTCGAAGAGCGAGTGCAATTCGCCCTCCGCATCCAGTCGAGCGGGGAGGCGCGCGGCGTGGAGTGAAAGGAGGGCGGAGAGGGCGAAGGTCGCGGGCGTCCTGCCGACCGGGTGCTCGCGCAGCAGCTCGAGCAGCCGCAACGCTTCCCGGCAGAGCTCGGCGCGCACGGCGACCTGGGCGGAGGCGCCGTGGTAGCCCTCGTTGAAGAGGAGATACAGGGCGCGGTGCACCGCGGGGAGCCGGGCGGCGAGCTCGTCGGCGCGGGTGACGTCGAACAACTCCTTCGACGCGGCGAGCACCTTCTTGGAACGGGTCAAGCGCTTCTCGACGGCCGCATGGGTGGCGACGAAGGCGCCCGCAACCTCGGCGACGCTGAAACCGCAGAGGAGATGGAGCACCAGCATCACCTGCGCCTCTTCCTTGAGGCCGGGGTGACAGCAGGAGAACATCATGCGGAGCAGGTCGTCGCTGATGGCGTGGGCGGTGAAGCGCTCCTCGAGCGTAGGGACCAGGGTCCACTCCGACTCGAGCCGCTGGGACAGCTCGGGAGCGAAGCGGCGCGCGGTGCGATCCCGGCGGAGCACGTCGAGCGCGCGATGCTTGGCGGCCGCCATCAGCCAGGCGGCCGGGTTATCGGGAAGGCCGCGGTACTGCCAGACCTCGAGCGCGCGGCAGAAGGCGTCCTGCACCACGTCTTCGGCGAGCGCCAGGTTGTGGACGCCGAACAGGCGAGTCAGGACCGCAACCATGCGGCCTGACTCGCGCCGAAAGAGGGACTCCAGCGACTCCACGCCTAGATTTTCATCAGTGGCCGCACTTCGACCGTGCCGCCGCGCTCCAGGGCTGGGCAACCTTTGGACAACTCCACCGCCTCGTCCAGGTCGCGGGCTTCGACGAGGCTGAAGCCGCCGACCAGATCCTTCGCTTCGGCGTAGGGACCGTCAGTGACGGTCTTTGCCCGGCCGTTCACCACCTTGCCGGTGGGTTCCAGGGGCTGGCCCCGATCCTTGAGCTTGCCTTGCTTGGCGAGGCCTTCGAGCCAGCTCATCCACTTCTGCAGAATCTGCTGGCCCTCCTGGGGATCGCTGGGGCGCTGGGTACCGCGGTAGATGTAGAGGAATTCGGGCATGGTCGCTCTCCTGGGGGTGAAGGATGATATGCGGGAGAACGACGATCGAGGAGCGCCGGAGCGGACAAACCCTCCCCCCCGGCCCCCCGGGGGCGACGGGCAACGTGTCGCAATGACACGCGGCGGCCGGGCGTTTCGTCCCATCTCGTTGGCTGAAGGGGACCTGTGCTTGGCACACCCGATGCGTTGCTGGTGACCCGTGTCGGCGAAGCGACTCGGACTCCTGTTCGGCCTGGCTTGCCTCGGATGCCTGGACTCCCGCGGCATGGCTGGTCCATCGCTCAGCAGCGATGCTCAGCTGGTGCTCCAGGTGATTCCCGGCCTGGACTGGCGTGCCTTGCCCGACGATCAAGTCACCATCCTGTCCGCCAACGTCGAGAGCCGGACTCTGCACCTCCAGGTCCAGTACGGTGGCGGATGTGCTGACCACGGGCTTGCCCTGGTGACCGGGGCGGAGCTCGCCGAATCCTTCCCTCCCTTCACGCTCTTGCGGCTTGCCCACGACGCGCACGGCGACCCCTGCGACGCGCTCATCACGCGGTCGCTCGAGATCGATCTCTCCCCGATCGTTCCGCTGGTGCAGCAGAGTGGGGCGCATGCGCTCCGCTTCGAGCTGCTCGAGCCTGGCGGGCAACCTTCAAACGTAGGAGAGCTGTTGCTGGCCTTCTGACACCTTCACTTTGGAGGTCCCGTGCGTAACCTGGGATGGGCTGCGATGGTGGTGCTGGTCGCCGGTGCTCCGCGCACCGTCGCCGCACAAGACGTGCTCGACGTCAAGTCGGCCACCTATCTGCGCGACCACTACCTGGCCGACATGGACACGGTTCACCACAAGATCATGCAGCTGGCCAACGCCATCCCGGAGGACAAATACTCCTGGCGACCGGTGCAGGGGGTGCGGTCGGTGTCGGAGGTGCTGATGCACGTGGTCTCCGAATGGCTTTTCTATGGGCCAATGTCGGTCGGGGGGAAGCCGCCCGCGGACTTCGGGACGCCGAAGGAGACGCTGCCCAAGCTGGAGAAAGATTTCACCACGAAGGCCGCGGTGCTCGCTCAGCTCAGCAAGGGATGGGATTACTTCGTGGCCCAGGTAAAGGCGACCGATCCCGCGAAACTCACTGGGAAGTATCCGCCTTGGAATACCACGCTGGCGCGAGCGGCGTTCGTGATGACCGGCGATCAGCACGAACACCTGGGTCAGTTGATTACGTATGCGCGGTCGGTGGGAGTCAAGCCGCCCTGGAGCAAGTAGCGCTTACTCAGGATAGGAACAGCTCGGGTACCGCGATCTCCAGGGAGTCGCCGAGCTCGGGAGGCTGCCAGCTCACCCGCTCGGTGTGCCGCACAACCGGGCCTCGCTGGACACGAAGACGCAACGGTCGCGGAGATCCACCCGCCACACGTCGCGGACTCCGAGCGCGAGGTAGGCCGGTGTCTTGTGATCGCGATCGTAGAGGCGGGATCCCTCTCCCGATACCTCGACGGCCAGCCACCACCGCCGAATCGCGGTCCAGCGAGTTTCCAGCCCGATTCCGGTCGGAGGTTCTCCCACTGGTACCACCAGGATGTCCGGTTCGAGATGTACGTTCGGCTCGAGCTCTATGGCGCCCGGCGAAAAAACGCGAGCGAGCTTAGCAAAACGCAGGTACTCCGTGAGGGCCTCGTAAATCCGCGAAAGGACCAGTTGGTGCAGCGGGGCGGGCGCAGGTGTCACCAGCAGCACGCCGTCCAGCAGCTCGTAGCGGCTGCCGTCGTCCGGGAAGGATTCCAGATCCTGGAGGGTGTAGCGCGGGACGACGAGGGGCATGATCAGAAGGTATACTCCGCCCCATGGCCGACAAAGCCGGGTACCCGATCGCTCCTCCCATCGAGCCGATGCTCGCCGCGCTGGCGGAGTCCTTGCCGCCGGCCGGCGATTTCCTCTATGAGCCCAAGTGGGACGGCTTCCGGGCGATCGTCTACCGGGGCGCCTCCGACCTCTACATCCAGAGCCGCGAGCTCAAGCCGCTCGACCGCTATTTCCCGGAGCTGCGCACCGCCCTGTTGGAGCAGCTGCCCCCGGGATGCGTGGTCGACGGCGAAATCGTCATTGTGACGGACCAGGGGCTCGACTTCGATGCCCTGCAGCAGCGCATCCATCCCGCGGCCTCGCGGATCGCCAAGCTCGCCACCGAGACGCCGAGCGCGTTCGTGGCGTTCGATCTGCTGGCGGCCCAGGGACGTGACATCCGGGGCCAGCCGCAGCGCGAGCGGCGCGAGCTCTTGGAAAAACTTTTGGGCGACGCGGTGCCCCCGCTCTTTCTCACTCCCCTGACCTTGGACCGCAAGCTCGCCGAGCGCTGGCTCGCGGAGTTCGAGGGCGCGGGGCTCGATGGAGTCGTGGCCAAGCCTGCCGCGGGCGCCTACCTCCCCGGCAAGCGCGCCATGCTCAAGATCAAGCACGTGCGCAGCGCCGACTGCGTGGTGGCGGGCTTCCGCTGGTACAAGGACCGCGAGGACGAGGTCGGTTCGCTGCTGCTGGGGCTCTACGACGAGGCGGACGTCCTGCAGCATGTCGGCGTGACCTCGTCCTTCACCACGGCCATGCGCCAGGAACTGCTACGGGAGCTCGAGCCGCTGCGCAGAAATGCCTTGCAGGACCATCCCTGGCGCGAATGGGCCGGTGCGATGGTGGGCGATGCCCAGCGCATGCCGGGCGCGCAAAGCCGCTGGAGCGGCGGCAAGGACCTGAGCTGG
>DASYTT010000078.1:0-2208 GCA_036002045.1 Gemmatimonadales bacterium | reverse complement strand
GCGGACGAGGGGCACGACTATTTCTGCGCCGTGAACGGAGCTCAAGGAATCGAGTTTCGCGAGATGGTGTGGGGAACGCCGCCGCACTTCCATTTTGCCGAGCCAGTCTCCGTGCAGTATTCGCGCCCGGCCTGGAACCTGCGGCTGGCGGACGCGCGGCCAGGCTGGCAGCGGCTCGCGATCCGCCTCGACGCGCCGCGATCGGCGGAAATCCACCTGGCTGTCTACGATGTCGCGGGGCGGCTCTGCCGCACCATCTTCGCCGGCCGCGTTCCGGCCGGAGGGTCGGCCTTCTCGTGGGACGCGACCGGACGCGACGGCCGCGCGGTGCGCTCCGGGCTCTATCTCGTGGTCCTGCGGACCGGCGAGGCGAGGATTTCGAGGCCGGTCGTGCGCCTGCGCTGAGCCGGGCGCCCCGCGCCCTCCGCCCTCTCGTCGGTGACGTCAAGAGTTCTGTGTCAGGGGGGTTTTCTCCCCGAGAGACGTGATCCCCGTTGAGAGCGAGGAGTGAAGCGCTGACCGGGCTCGGCGGTCGATTCGCGGCGTGCCTCGGAAAAACGACGCTCTCAGATGCCCCAGGATCGCATCCGAGCTCGACCTTCGACTCCGGAGTCATCCTTGCAAACCCCTCCCGACCGGGTTCAGGGGGAAGGGAGCCGCGATTCCTTGCTTGCGGTTCTCATGGAGAAACACCGCGAGCAGGATACGCTCGATGCTGGTGCGGTCGCCGAACACGCCCATCGGGCGCGTGCGGCGTCGCACTTCGACGAACTGCCGCTCGATGGCGTTGGTCGTACGAGTCGCCTTGCGCCACTGGAGGTCGGAGAAGCAGAAGAACTCCAGCAACTCCTCGAGATCCTTGAGCAGGCACCGCACGGCCGCGGGATAGACCCGCTGCCAGCGCTCGGCGAAGCGACGTGCCGCACGCCGCGCCGCGGTGCGATGCTCAGCATGGCTGATGCGGTTGAGATCGCGCTGGACCTTCGGGTGGTCCGCCTCGCGCACCTTGTCGAGGACGTTGCGCCCCTTGTGAGCCCAGCAGCGCTGCACCGGGATCCCGGGATAGACCGTGGGCAGCGCCGCCAGCAATCCGGTGCCGCCGTCGGTGACGATGAGTTTGAGCCCGGCGGCCTTGAGCCCACGCTCCTCCAAGTCGGTGAGGAAGGCCTCCCACGCCGGCTGGCTCTCCCCGGGAGCCAGCCGGAAATCGAGGATCTCCTTCTTCCCCTCGGGGGTCATCCCCAGCGCCACCAGCACCGGCCGGCGCAATGCCCCCACCCCGCTGCGGCGCTTCAGCACCACGCCATCCAGCACCAGCACCTGGTAGGTGCCGGTGAGGGGACGCCGGTGAAACGCCGCCACCGCCTCGTCCAACACTTGCGCCACCCGGCTCACGGTCGCCGCACTCACCCGCTCGCCCAGGATCGGCAACAGCGCTTCGCCCACCTTGCGGGTCGAGAGCCCGAACACGAAGCACCCCAGAATCACGCGGTCCACCCACGGCTCCCGCCGTGCATAGGCCTCGATCACGCTCACCGCGCTGAAGGTTCGGGTCCGCGGTACCTGCAGCTCGAGGGTTCCCATCGAGGTCAAGAGATGCCGTCCATAGCTACCGTTGCGCCGGTCCCTGACCCCCAGCGCGGCCAAGTCGGACAACCGGTTCCCCACCCGCTCCTGCATGCGCTGGTGGAGTACATCCCGCACCGCGCCCAGTCGAGCCTCGTGGATCCCGGCCCACTCCGGGCCTTGAAGGTTCATGTGCTTGAGAATCCGCGCCGCTTGCTTCACAGTGCGCACCGCAGCGACCTGCTGCATGGGGTACCTCCCTTCGGTGGTTGGCGAACCTCCCTGGGAGGTACCCCTTTTCTGCTGCCTGACACAAGGACCGATACATCACCCGTGGTCGCGACCTGCTTGTTGCTCGCGCCTGCTGGGCCGATAATAATGCGCCGTTCAGCCATTCCGAGTTGCTGCGAAGCGGCCCTTCGCAGGAATGCAGAGGGCCCCGATGCCATCCACTCGGGCGAATGGAACCGATCTCTACTACGAGCTCCGAGGGAGCGGCTCGCCGCTGCTCCTCATATCGGGAGCGACGGGTGACGCGGGCCACTTCGAGCGGGTCGCCAGCCTGCTCGCCGGCGAGTTCGCCGTGGTCACCTACGACCGGCGAGGAAACTCGCGCAGCCC
This sequence comes from Gemmatimonadales bacterium, assembly GCA_036002045.1. Lineage (GTDB taxonomy): Bacteria > Gemmatimonadota > Gemmatimonadetes > Gemmatimonadales > GWC2-71-9 > JABFSM01. The sequence continues at coordinate 21 of DASYTT010000078.1, read as the reverse complement.
GCGCCCCGAAGGATGGGATTC
>DASYTT010000077.1:0-36437 GCA_036002045.1 Gemmatimonadales bacterium | reverse complement strand
GCCGGCCGCGGACACCGCCGCGACGAGCTCCGGGTTACTGCAGGGATACATCGCCCCGCAAATCAGCGGGATCGCGATGCCAGCGTCCTCGCGGAGCTTCGTGTCGAGCAGGCTCACGGCAGCTCTTCGCTCTTCTCGATTCCCGCTTCCCTCTTCAAATCCAAGCGCCACACCACGCTGACCCGGCACACCACGTCGCCCGCGGCGTCCTTGATCTCCGCGAAAACCGGGAGCTCGACCGGTTCCGCAATCTCCGGGACGCTGACGCTGGCTTCGCTCGAGAGCAGCCCGCGGGCCTTCTTGAAGTATTCGACCGAGAGACTCGTCACGATGGAGCGTACCCCGGCAGGCAGTGCGGAGAGCATCGCAAGCCCGCTGGTGAGCTCGCCCAGGTTGACGAGGGCGACGGCGTGCACCGAGCCGAGATGCTGCCGCACCCGCCGCCGCTCGCGCAGCGTGAGCCGGGCATAACCCGGCCGCAATTCCCGCACGTGGGCGCCGATGCTTCCCGAGTACGGCACCAGGAAGCCGAGCAATCGGCTGAACAGCCAGCTCCCTCCGGGCAGAGGTTGTAGCCGATTCCAGCTGCGGAGCAGAGCTCGACTCAAATCGGGCAGGGCTCAAATCCGGTCACAGGGAGAGGGAATCTAGGTAACTGGGCTTCTGCAGGCCGATGCACCGTGGCGGTCGAACATTAAGACCGGTATATATCGCGCCTGCTCCGGATCTCCCTCGCGGTCCGGCGTCTGGATCCCTGAAAAACCGTTCTGCTGGAGGTATCGCATGACCCGATTCGGTCTCAAATCTGCTGCGTTCGCGGCAGGTGCTGCTCTGATCCTCGCCGCGTGCCAGGATAATCCCGATCCCACGTCTCCCGCGCTCGCTTCCTCCTCCCAGGCGTTTTCCGCCCAGGCAGGCGAGCTGCCTTCCGCGACGGAGTTCGCTCGCCAGGTTCCTGGCTTCGGCGGATTCTATCTCGACGCGAGTGGCGCTCCGACTGTCTATCTGAGCCCGGGTGCGAGCCGCGCCGCTGCGGAGCGGGTGTTGGCGGGTTACTTGAATGCGCGCGGGCTCGCGACCGCGGCGGTGAATGTGCTGGAGGCGCGTTACAACTGGCAGGAGCTGGACCGCTGGCAGGCGGCGGCGACCCCGGCCGCGCTGGAGCTTTCCGGCACGGTCTTCGTGGATAACGACGAGACCAGCAATCGGATTGTGATCGGCGTCGAGGACCTGGGCTCTACGGGTCAGGTCCGGGCCGCGATCGCCCAGGCCGGAGTTCCCGACGAAGCGGTGCTCGTGGTACAGGCCGCGCCCATCGTGCAGGTGGCTACGCTGCAGAACGTCGTGGATCGCCCCGTGCGAGCCGGGGTGCAGATCAACTTCCCCGGCTTCCTTTGCTCGGTCGGCTTCAACGCGACCTCGGGAACCCAGAAATCGTTTGTGACGGCATCGCACTGCACCAACACGCAGGGCGGGGTGGAGAGCACCCCCTATTGGCAACCGCTCCAATCGGTGGACCCCACCCAGATCGCGACCGAAGTGGCAGACCCCGTGTACGCACGACATGGACCGGGCTGCCCCAACGGCCGGCGCTGCCGCTATAGCGACGCGGCGCGCGCCGCCTACCTCAACGGCGCCAATCAGGCGCTGGGCCTCATCGCGGCGACGTCCGGCGCGAACAATGGCAGTCTCACGATCACCGGTTCGTTCACTATTACCTCGGACGACTGCAACACCACGGGGGGCTGTCTCGCAGTTGGCAGCACGGCCAACAAGGTCGGTCGCACGACGGGATGGACGGCCGGAAGAATCTCCAACACCTGCGTCAACACCGGGGTCTCGGGCACTAACATTGTGCAGCTCTGCCAGACCTTCGTCGAGGCAGGCGTTGGCGGCGGCGACAGCGGCTCCGACGTCTTCCAGGTCACCAGCGGCAGCAGCGTCAAGCTGACCGGCGTGCTATGGGGCGGCAACGGCGCGGGCACCCTGTTCGTCTACAGCCCGCTGGGGAATGTCATCCGCGAGCTTGGGCCGCTCACGACCCACTAAGCTGCCCCCGCAGCTCGGTCAGCTTCGGCTGACCCTGGAGGCACCGGCCACCGCCCGATCGGGGCGGCCGGTGCCTCTGGTGTTTTCGGTGCGCAATGCCGGAAAGACCTCCGTCACCCTCCAGCTGCTGGGACGCACTCCCACCGCCGACTTCGTGGTGGAGGACTCGGCCGGCCGACGCATCTGGAGTCTCTTGCGCGGGCAGACGATGCTCGGCGCGCTCCGGCTCCATCCGCTTGGCCCGGGCCAACGGCTCGAGTGGCGCCACCGCTGGGATCAGCGCACCGATGGCGGCGAGCCAGTGCCGCCGGGGCAGTACCTCGTTCGTGGCGTGCTGCTGACCGATACGCCGGGCGGACTGTCCTCGCCGCCCTTCCGGCTCTTGATCACCCGGTAAGCGCGGCCGAGGCTTGCTTCCGGCCGCGTCTTAGCTAGCATCCCTCCCGGCAACTTCGCCTGAGGAAACCTGAGATGGATCCCGAAATTTCAGCATCGGAAGCGCTTGCATCCCCGGCCGGAGCGGCCGCCGCCGAGCGCGTCGGCAGCTTCCTCCGCGCCGTCTATGGCTGGATGTTTCTCGGTCTCGCGGTCACGGCGGCGGTCGCCTGGTACATCGCAGCCTCACCGGCGATCCTGAGCGCCATCGCGAGCAACAAGATTCTGTTCTGGGGGATCCTGCTTGCCCCGCTTGGCCTGGTGATCTTGCTCTCCGCGCGCGTGGCCAAGCTCGCTCCCACGACCGCGGCGGCGCTCTTTCTGGTCTACTCCGCCCTCACCGGCGTGATGTTCGCCTTCGTGCTGCTGGTTTATACCGGCCAGTCCATCGCGAATGTCTTTCTGGTGACCTCGGGCATGTTCGGGGGGCTGGCGCTCTACGGCACGGTCACCAAGCGCGATTTGAGCGGGGTGGGCCAGTTCGCGATGATGGGGCTGATCGGCGTGGTGATCGCCAGCATCGTCTCGATCTTCTGGCAGAACGACCTGCTGCAGTTCGTGCTGTCGGTGTGCGGGGTGGTGGTGTTCACCGGGCTCACCGCCTGGGACGCCAACCGGCTCCGCGCCATGGCGCTCGCCCTCCCGGAGGGGAAAACCGGCTCCTACGCCGTCGTCGGCGCGCTCAGTCTCTATCTCGACTTCATCAATCTCTTCTTGTTCCTCTTACGGCTGTTCGGGAGACGCCGCTAGGCACTCCACTATCTTTCAGAAACCGCCAGGGGCACCCGAACGGCGGTAAGAGGTAAGCGGTAAGGGGTGAGAGGGGTGGCCCTCTCACTTCTCACCTCTCACTTCTCACCGCACTTCCGGTTGAGAGGAACCCTTGGAACCTGATCCGGTTCATACCGGCGGAGGGAGGCGGAAATGAAAACAAGAGCTCGGCAGGCAGGCAGTGCGGCAGGGCGGCAGAACCCTTCGTTCCCTGCCACACCCCCGCCGCACGCCCGCACCGCCGCACCGCCGCCCTACCGGGGCGTCTTCCCCAACTCTTACAAAGTCTACCTCGACGGGCCGCGCGGCATCCGCGTGCCGCTGCGTGAGATCGCCCTCTCGGGCGGCGAGCCTCCGCTCCGGGTGTACGACACCAGCGGGCCCGAAGGGCATGACGTGCGCGAGGGGCTGCCGCGGCTGCGGAGCACCTGGATAGCTGAGAGGGATGTCGTGGAGACGGACGGTGCGGACGGACGGTCGGTGAGGTCGGTCCTCCCGTCCTCACCGTCCTCACCGTCCGTCTTCCGCGGCCGCTCCCCCGTCACCCAACTGCACTACGCCCGCCGCGGCGAGCTCACGCCGGAAATGGAATTCGTCGCGCTGCGCGAAGGTTTGCCCGCCGAGTTCGTCCGCAGCGAGGTGGCGCGGGGGCGCGCGATTATCCCCGCGAATATCAATCACCCCGAGCTCGAGCCGATGATCATCGGGCGCGGCTTCCGGGTAAAGCTCAACGCCAACATCGGGAACTCCGCGGTCAAGAGCTCGATCGACGACGAGGTCGAGAAGCTCCGCTGGGCCACGCTGTGGGGCGCTGACACGGTGATGGATCTCTCCACCGGCAAAAACATCCACGAGACCCGGGAGTGGATCCTCCGCAACTCGCCCGTGCCCATCGGCACGGTCCCCATCTACCAGGCGCTCGAAAAGGTCGGCGGAGTGCCGGAGGAGCTCACCTGGGAGATTTATCGCGACACCCTGATCGAGCAGGCGGAGCAGGGCGTGGATTATTTCACCGTGCACGCCGGCGTGTTGCTCCGCTACATCCCCCTTACCGCCAATCGCGTCACCGGCATCGTCTCCCGGGGCGGCTCCATCATGGCCAAGTGGTGCCTGGCGCACCACCAGGAATCCTTCCTCTACACCCGGTTCCGCGAGATCTGCGAGATCATGCAGGCGTACGATGTCTCGTTCTCGCTGGGAGACGGCCTGCGGCCCGGCAGCATCGCCGATGCCAACGACGCCGCGCAGTTCGCCGAGCTCGAGACCCAGGGCGAGCTCAACCGGATCGCCTGGGAATACGATGTCCAGGTCATGAACGAAGGGCCGGGCCACATCCCCATGCATCTCATCCAGGAGAACCTGGAAAAGCAGCTGGCCTGGTGCGCCGAAGCCCCGTTCTATACCCTGGGGCCGCTGACCACCGACATTGCGCCGGGCTACGACCACATTACCAGCGCCATCGGCGCCGCCATGATCGGCTGGTTCGGCACCGCGATGCTCTGTTACGTGACGCCCAAGGAGCACCTCGGCCTGCCCGATAAGGAAGACGTGAAGGCGGGCGTGATCGCCTACAAGATCGCCGCCCACGCCGCCGACCTCGCCAAGGGCCATCCCCGGGCGCGCGAGTGGGACGACGCGATGTCCAAGGCGCGCTTCGAGTTTCGCTGGGACGATCAATTCAATCTGGCGCTCGATCCGCTCACCGCACGGAGCTTCCACGACGAGACGCTGCCCGCCGAAGGCGCCAAGCTCGCCCACTTCTGCTCGATGTGCGGGCCCAAGTTCTGCTCGATGAAAATCACCCAGGATCTGCGCGAGCTGGCCGCGGGCATGGCGGCGAAAGCGGACGAGTTCCGCGCTGGAGGTGGAGAGCTGTATGTGAAGGTGACAGGTAGCAGGTAGCAGGTAGCAGGTGGGGCAGTGACCCGCCACCTGCCACCTGCCACCTACTACCTTTAGTTAATGGAAGGCGCGCTGATCTCCGCTCTCGGCATCCAGCTCCAATTGGCCGCGAGCCTGTTGTGCTTGGGGCTCGGCCTCGTGCTGCGGCGCGGCATTGGGCATCGACCCTGGATGAGCTGGTGGGCCTGGTCGTTCGGCGCCCTGGCGCTGGCGGTCGGTGCCCTCCTGGTGCGCTACCAGATCCTCCCGCTCACTCCCCTCGGTACGCTCGGCGAGAACGAATCCGAGATCGCCGCAGCGCTCTACGCCGTATACGCCGGCGCAAAGCTGGTCTTCCTCGGGTCGTTGCTGGCGGGAACCTGGCTCTACGTCACCCGCCAGGCCCTGCCGCGTGTGGGCATTGGTGCGGGACTCCTGCTGCTCGTCAGCGTCGCAACCCTCTTCATGCTCGCCCCGACCGACTTGAATCCGCTGATGGCCTGGCAGGCTGGGATCGCCATCCCGGTCTTCTTAGCCTGCGCTTGGCTCCTTCGGCGGCTCCCCGTGGAGCGGAAGAGCCGCGGCAGTCGGGCGCTCCAGCTGGTTTTTCTGGCTCTCGCGTTGCTCTGGGCGGTCTATATCCCGGCGTTCCTGCGCGCGGGTCCCGACTCCTATACCCCTCCCGACTTTCTGGGCTGGCTCACCAGGTACAACTCGTACGTCGACGTCCTGTTCCAGTTCCTCCTGGGATTCGGGATGATCCTTGCCGTGCTGGATGATTTCCACGGTGAAGCCGTGGCCGCCCGGCAGGCTCGGCTGGACGAGCTCGCCGATTCGGAGGCCCGGCTCAACCAGATCATCCGCGCCGCCTCGGATGGCATCGTGCTGCTCGATGCCGAGCATCGCATCATGCATTGCAACCCGGCCGCGCTCGGGATACTGGGCTGCGAGGCCGACGCCGTGCTGGGACAACCGTTCGACCGCTTCGTGCTGGAGAACAGTCTCGACGATTGCTGGGGCAATGTGGACATCCGACCGGATGGTCAGCCGGCCACGCCGCCGGGCGGCTACGAGCTCAAGGGCAAACGGGCCGATGGCAGCGAATTCCCTATGGAGCTCTCGCTTCGCGCCATCGGAAAAACCGAGCCCGAGGGATACGTGATGATCCTGCGCGATCGCACCCAGCGCGCGCGGGTGGAGGAGGAGCGCGAGCGGATGCAGACCCAGCTCGCGCAGGCGGCGCGGCTGGAAACCATCGGCCGAATGATCTCCGGCGTGGCCCACGAGCTCAATAATCCGCTCACCGCGATTCTCGCCTTCGGGCAGGACCTGCTGAGCCAGCCTCGCAGCAGCGACGACACCGAGGCGCTGCAAACCATCGTCCAGCAATCGCAGCGCTGCCGGGCCATCGTGCAGGATCTGCTGACCTTCGCGCGGACCAAGCGGGAAGACCGCCAGGTCATTGCCCTGCACGAGATCGTCGAGCGGGTCCGCCCGGCCTTCGAGCGGCTGGCCGCGGCGGATTCGTTGCGGCTCGAGGTGCGGGTGAGCCGCGACCTGCCACCCGTCCACGCCAACCCCGCTGCGCTGGAGCAAGTCCTCACCAATCTCCTCAGCAATGCCTTCCACGCGGCAGGCTCTGGTGGGTGGGTCGCCGTTTCGGCGACGCTCGATGCCGACCAGCTCGCCCTCATCGTCGAAGACGACGGCCCCGGGATTCCGCCGGAGGCCCTGCCACGGCTGTTCGAGCCGTTCTTCACCACCAAAGCGCATGGCAAGGGTACCGGGCTCGGGCTCTCGGTCAGCCACGGGATTGTGGAGCAGCACGGTGGCAAGCTCCAGGCTGCCAATCGCGAGGGCCGCGGGCTGCACGGCGCCCGTTTTACCGTGTTGCTGCCCTTTCTCGACCGCCGCGCCGTTTCCCGGAGCGGGCTGCCCGCATTGCCCCGCACCGAGTTGGTGGAGCCGCCGGCGCAGCGCACCCGGCGCCTGCTCATCGCGGACGACGAAGCGGCGATCCGCACCGCGATCCGTCGCTATCTCGAGCGCAGGGGCTGGCAGGTCGACGAAGCGAAGAACGGCCGCGAGGCCCTGGAGCTGCTGGGCCTCGGTTCGGGTGGCGCGCCGGGCAGCGAGCGCTACGATGCCATCGTCACCGACTTGCGAATGCCCGGCATCTCCGGGATTGAGATCCATGACCAGCTGGCGGCGCAGGATCCGCCCGGACTCGAGAAGCTGATCGTGATCACCGGCGACACGGCTTCTCTCGAAGTCGCCGAGTTCATTCCGCGCTTGCGCCGGCCCGTCATCCAGAAGCCCTTCGATATGCGCGCGCTGGCCGACCTGCTCGACCGCACCGCGCCGCCCCCCCCTCGCGCCGCTCCCGCGGCGCGGTGATCGCGCTCGGTTACGCCCTCGCGTTGTTGATCGGCCTCGCCCTCGGGCTGCTGGGCGGCGGAGGGTCCATCCTGACGATTCCAGTGCTGCACTATGTGATGGGATACGGCATGAAGGCCGCGGTTCCCATGAGCCTGGTGGTGGTTGGGCTCACCAGCGGCGTGGGTGCCGTAGCCCACCGGCGAGCGGGAACGCTCAGTCTGCGCACGGTAGCGGCCTTCGGGCCACCGGCGATCGTGGGGGCGCTGCTCGGTGCGGAGCTCGGTCTCCGGACCACGGCGGAGCTGCAGCTCACCGTCTTCGCGGTCGTCATGCTCGCTGCCGCGCTTTCGATGTATCTGGGCCAGAGCGCGATTGAGCGCGGGGGCGAGCGGCCGCGCCGCTCGATCCTGTTGGTCATCCTGGTTGGGGGGTTGGTCGGGGTGCTCACCGGTTTCGTCGGAGTCGGGGGTGGGTTCCTGTACGTTCCGGCGCTGGTCCTGCTGGGCGGGCTCCCCATGAAGCGGGCGGTCGGGACATCGCTCGCGCTGATCATGATAAGTTGTATCGCCGGGGTGGTCCGCTACCATGGCAGCCTGAACCTCGACTGGAGCGCGATCGCGCTCTTCACCGGGATCGCGTTGCTGGGGGTGGGGCTCGGCAGCCGGTTGGTATTGCACGTGTCGCAGGCGGCGCTCCGGCGGGGCTTCGCGGTATTCGTGCTGGTGATGGGCGCCATGGTTCTGCTGCTGGGTCGCTGACCCGGGGGACGCATGCTCTTCGTTCGGCTCTACGATGACCAGCTCGCGCAGGCGAGCTACCTGATCGGCTGCGGGGCGAGCGGCACGGCCGTCGTCATCGACCCCAATCGCCGGGTGGACCAGTATATCGCCGCCGCCGAGCGGGAGGCGCTCCGCATCATCGCGGTCACCGAAACGCATATTCACGCCGATTTCGTCTCGGGAACCCGGGAGCTCGCCGCGCGAACCGGGGCCACGATGTACCTATCGGCCTGCGGTCCTCCCGAATGGCGGTACCGCTTCGGTGCCGAGCGCGGCGTGATCCTGCTCAAGGATCAGGACTCCATTCGCGTGGGGAATGTCGAGCTTCGCGCCGTGCACACGCCGGGGCACACGCCCGAGCACCTGAGTTTTCTGGTCACCGACACCGCCACTGCCGCTGAACCAATGGGCATTGCGACCGGCGACTTCGTCTTCGTGAACGATGTCGGCCGTCCCGACCTCCTGGAGAAGGCGGCACAGCTTGCGGGGACCGCCGAGGCCGGCGCGCGGAAGCTGTTCCACAGTCTGGCATGGTGCAAGACCCTCCCCGATCACCTGCAAATCTGGCCCGGCCACGGTGCGGGAAGTGCGTGCGGGAAGAGTATGAGCGCGGTTCCCCAGTCCACCATTGGGTACGAACGGCGCTTCAACTGGGCCTTCGGCACGGCGGACGAGGATGCCTTCGTCCGCCAGGTGCTCGCCGGACAGCCCGAGCCTCCGCGCTATTTCGGAACCATGAAGCGGATCAATCGGGACGGGCCGCCCGTGTTAGGCGCGCTGGCCCTCCCGGAGCGAGTGGCGGAACACCGGATCGGGAGCCTGCTCGCCACGGGGGCCGTCATCGTGGACCTCCGGCCGGCGGCCGACTTCGCCGCCGGGCATCTGCCCGGGACTCTCAACATCCCCTGGAACTACAGCTTCGCCACCTGGGCGGGATCGCTCCTCCCGTACGACCGGGACCTTTACTTGCTGCTCGATGAGGCGGAACCGGGCGCGGGACGGCTCGAGCGAGTCGTTCAGAGCCTACTCATGATCGGGCTCGATCGGGTGCGCGGGTATTTCGCGGCCGACGCGCTGGAGCTGTGGACCGCGGAGGGCAATGCCCTGGGGAGGGTGGAGCAGCTCTCGGTCGGCGAGCTGGCCGGTCGCCACAACGGGGTCATGATTCTCGACGTCCGCAGCGGCACCGAATGGGATGCGGGCCATCTCGAGGGGGCGACCCATATTCCCCTCGCGGAGCTCCCCGACCGCTTGAATGAAGTACCGCCTGGCCAGTCCGTCGCGGTGCATTGCCAGGGTGGCGCGCGCTCCGCGATCGCGGCCAGCCTGCTGCTCTCCCAGGGCCGGCGGGGGGTCGCCAACGTTTCGGGGGGCTTTGGAGCCTGGGTGCAGGCAGGACTGCCGGTAGCACAGTGAGAGGTGAGAAGTGAGAGGGAAATGAGTCCCTCTCTACTCGGGAGAAAGGAGCTATGGTGCAACACCGACACGATCTTCTGCGCGAGGGCCTGATCACGGGGGTCATCGGGGCCGCTGCGGTGGCCGTCTGGTTTCTGCTCACCGATCTGATTCAGGGCCGGCCGCTTTCCACTCCCAGCGTGCTCGGCCAGGTGATTCTGTTTCGGGCGACCTCACCGGTCGTTACTCCTCCCGATACCAGCGCTGTGATCGCCTATACCTTGCTCCACATCGGTGCGTTCGTGCTCTTCGGCATCGCCGTTACCCAGCTGGTCCATCTCGCCATGTCCTCACCGCTGGCCCGCTTCGGCTTGATGATGGTCGCGGTCTGCTTCGAAGTCTTCTTTTTGATCATGATCTACGCCGTCTTCCACGCCACCAGCCACCTCTTTCCCTGGTGGTCGGTCCTCGCCGCTAACACGCTCTCCCTTGTGGCCATGGGATGGTACCTCAAGCGCAGTCACCCCGGCTTGAAGCATCAATACGAGAAGGAGCCGCTGGGAGCATGATGGCAATGGGCTAGGAGCTATGAGCTATGAGCTATGAGCTACAGCACTTCCGGAAGACCTATTGACGGATAGCCCCTAGCCCATAGCTCATAGCGCTCTTGCCCATAGCCCATAGCTCATAGCGCTCTAGCCAAATCTGCAGTTCCCCTCGCTCAAAACGACCGGCCGATTTGCCAACTTGACCGAAAAACCATTGTGCGAATGGGCACGTTGGCTGCGGTCTCCCTAATGCCGGAGCGGGCCGGTATGCCGCCGGTCCGGAAATCCGACAAAGAGCCAGGGAGGTGGCAATCATGTATCTCACCAGAACCCGTAGGGGCGAACAGGCTACGGACTTGTTCAGCAACCTGACTCGCCTCAACCGTATGATGGATGAAGCGCTGGGAGGCTGGAACGGCGAGGCCGTGGGGTCGGCCTGGACGCCCAGCTGCGATGTACGCGAGGATAAGGAGCACCTCACCATCAGCCTCGATCTGCCGGGCGTCAAGCCGGAAGACGTGAAGATCAGCGTGGAGGGGCAGGTGCTCACGATTCGTGGGGAGAAGCGCCAGGTCAGTGAGCAGAATGACGAGCGCTGGCACCGCTACGAGCGGAGCTATGGCAGCTTCGAGCGCAGCTTCACCCTGCCGAGCACCGTGGACGCGGACCGCATCCAGGCCACGACCGAGCACGGTGTGCTGACCATCATGCTGCCGAAGATCGAGAAGGCCAAGCCGCGGGAAATCCCGGTCAAGCCGGCTAGCGGAGTCTTTTCGAAGCCGGAGACGGTGAGCACTACCACGGAATCCAGGCGGTAAGGCAGTCTGGTAGCCGGGAAGAGGGGCAGTCGGGCAGCACCTGCCCCTCTGCCCCTCTGCCCCTCTGCCGCACCGCCGCACTGTACGATACCTTCCTCTATCCTCCGCTTTGAGGCGCTCCATGCGCGCGCTTTACCGGCTCGTTCCCGCTCTCTGGTTGGCCGCCGCGTGCCAGCCCGCCAAGGCTCCCGTCGGCTTGGCCGAATCCGACAAGGCAGCCATCGAGCAGGCGACCCAGGACGCCCAGACTCGGTTCAATGCCGAGCCCCCGGACTTTCATGCCCACGCCGCTGCGTTCTATGCGGCCGACGCCGTCTTCATGCCGCCTAACATGGCGGAGGTCAAAGGAGCGGATAACATCGGCAACTGGATGGCGAGCTACCCCGCGGTCAGCAACGCCAAGTTCACCATTGTGGATCTGGAGGGTTCGGGCGACGTGGCCTATGTCCATGGGGTCTACGAGATGGACGTGACTCCACCCGGCCGGACCGTTGCGTTGCACGACACGGGCAAGTATCTCGAAATCTGGAAGAAGCAACCCGACGGGACCTGGAAGGTCGTGCGGGATATCTTCAATTCCGACCTCCCGGTGACCGTCCAGGACACGGCCAACAAGATGACGGGAAAGAAGCAGCCCTAATCAGCCTCCCGTCCTTCGAGGTATGCGCGCGTAAAACTCCCGCAGTACCCCGATGTCCTGCGCGGCATCGCCGGTAGGACGAATCGGCTTTCCGAACCCCACGCGTTTTCGCCCATTGTCGAAGTAGCCCGGCACGATGGGTACCCCTGCGGCTAGCGCAATCCGGTAAAAGCCGCTCTTCCAGCGTTCCACCCGCTTCCGGGTGCCTTCTGGTGCCATCGCCAGGATTAATTGCCTGCGCGCCGCGAACAGCTGCACGGTCTGCTCGACGAAGCCCTCCGGCCGGTATCGGTCGACCGGCAGGCCACCGAGCCAGCGCATGAGCGGTCCCAGCGGTCCGCGAAACAGCTCCGCCTTCCCCACGAAGCGCACGTCGAGCCGCAGGGCGAACACCGCCGCGATTCCGATGACGAAGTCCCAGTTGGACGAATGGGGCGCCGCGGTCACCACGAACTTGGGCAGGTCGGGCAGCCCGCCTTCGAGCCGCCAGCCCAGCAGCCGGAGGATGCTTCGCCCGACGGCCGCCCGGAGCGCGCCGCCACGCCGCGGGACGTTAGGCCCGGGTGGCCATATCATGCCGGGTGGCCACATCGGGGCGGGCGGCCAAACCAGCTTGGGGTCCGCTGTCTCCATGAGGCGCAAGATGGCGCGGGAAGGTGGCCCGCGATAGTTTCGAGCATCATGAGCGATCCCGCGACCTCCTGCCTCGGCATCATCGGAGGAAGCGGGATCTATGACATCGAATGGCTCGAGAATCCCCGGTGGGAATCGGTCGTCGGGCCGTTCGGCAATCCGTCGGATGATCTGCTGACGGGTGAGCTCGACGGCATGCGGCTCGTTTTTCTCCCGCGCCACGGCCGCGGCCATCGCATTCCGCCCAGCGAAGTAAACTTCCGCGCCAATATCGATGCTTTGAAGCGCGCCGGAGTCACCGACGTGCTGGCGCTTTCCGCGGTCGGCTCGCTGCGGGAGAACCTCGCTCCCGGAACGTTCGTCGTGGTGGATCAATTCATCGACCGTACCTTTGCGCGTGCGAAGAGCTTTTTCGGAACCGGGCTCGTGGCGCACGTTCCCATGGCGGAGCCCGTATGTGCGCGGCTGGGTGACGTGGCCGAAGTCGCGGCGCGCGAAGCAGGGGCGCCCTGTGTGCGCGGCGGCACCTATGTAGTCATGGAAGGACCCCAGTTCTCCACCCGGGCAGAATCGGAGCTCTATCGCCAGTGGGGTGCTGCGGTGATCGGAATGACCAACATGCCCGAAGCCAAGCTCGCCCGTGAAGCCGAGCTTTGTTACGCGACCGTGGCCATGGTCACCGACTGGGATTGCTGGCACGCCTCGCATGGCTCGGTGACGGTGGAACAGGTGATTGCCGTGATGGGGAAGAATGTGGTGACCGCGCGGGAGCTCGTCCGCCTGGCCGCGCCCCGGCTACGCCGGCGGCCCGCGGCATGTCCGCACGGCTGCGACCGGGTGCTCGACGGCGCGGTCATGACGGCGCCCGCAATGCGGGATCCTGCGCTCGCGGAAAAGCTGGGCGCGGTCGCCGGGCGGGTGCTTTGATGGACCTGCGCGGCTTGATCCGCACCATTCCGGATTATCCCAAACCCGGCATCCTCTTTCGCGACATCACCACCCTGCTCGGCCATGCCGAGGGCTTCCGCGAAACCATCCATACATTCACCACCCGCTTCGCCGTCCAGCGGGTGGACAAAGTCGCGGGGATCGAAGCGCGCGGATTCATCCTGGGGGGCGCCGTCGCCCATCATCTGGGCGCGGGGTTTGTCCCCATCCGCAAGAAGGGCAAGCTGCCCGCGGAAATCGTGGGACACGACTATGAGCTCGAATACGGGACCGATCGGATCGAGATGCACAGCGACGCCATCCAGCCCGGCGAGCGCGTGCTGCTGGTCGACGATCTCATCGCTACCGGCGGAACCGCGGAGGCCGCGGTGCGCCTGATCGAGCTGGTCGGCGGCGAGCTGGTCGCAGCCTGTTTCGTGATCGACTTGCCGGACCTCGGCGGGCGCAAGCTGCTCGAAGCGAAGGGTCGCCCGGTGTTCACGCTGATGGAATTCGAGGGGCATTGAAGGTTCGCGGCACGCATTACCGGACACTTTGGGTCGCGGACGACGCCCGCTCCGTCGAGATCATCGATCAGACTCGGCTGCCTGCGGAATTCCGGATCCTCCGGCTCACCACTCTCGCGGATGCCGCAACGGCTATCCGTACCATGCAGGTCCGCGGCGCTCCCCTCATTGGCGTCGCCGCGGCATACGGGGTATGCCTGGCCCTGCAGGCGGATCCCTCCGAACGCTCCCTCGATGAAGCCTGTCGCACCCTCTTCGAGACCCGGCCTACCGCCGTGAACCTGCGCTGGGCGCTTGATCGCGTGGGCTCGGCACTGCGAGCTGTTCCGCCGGAAGCTCGCGTGTCAGAAGCCTATGCGCTGGCGGGCGCGCTCGCCGAGGAGGACGTGGCGATCTGCGAGGGCATCGCCGCCCACGGGGAGCCGCTGCTTCGCGAGCTCTTTGGCCGAAAGGGGGAGCGGGAGCCGGTCCAGGTGCTCACCCACTGCAATGCGGGCTGGCTCGCGACCATCGACTGGGGCACTGCGCTCGCCCCGGTGTATCGTGCCCATGATGCGGGGCTTCCTCTCCACGTGTGGGTGGATGAGACCCGCCCGCGTAATCAGGGCTATCTCACCGCCTGGGAGCTCGCGCAGCACGGAGTGCCGCACACCGTGATCGTGGATAATGCCGGCGGGCTGCTGATGCAGCAGGGCAGGGTAGATCTCTGCCTGATGGGGACCGACCGGACCACGCGCAGTGGCAACGTCGCCAATAAGATCGGCACGTATCTCAAGGCTCTCGCGGCGAGGGATACCGGCGTGCCGTTCTACGCCGCGGTGCCGTCACCCAGCATTGATTGGAGCCTGAAAGAAGGCAGCGAGATTCCCATCGAGGAGCGCGACCCGCGCGAAGTGCACTCCTATTCCGATATGCCGGCGCATAACCCGGGATTTGACGTGACGCCTGCTCGGCTCGTCACGGGGCTGCTCACGGAGCGGGGAATCTGCGCGGCATCCGAGGAAGGACTGCTGGGGCTCTTCCCGGAGCAGCGGTAACCTCTTCCCTCTTCCCTCTTCCCTCTTCCCTCTTCCCTCTTCGCTCTTCCCTCTTCCCTCTTCGCTCTTCCCTCTTCGCTCTTCCCTAGACTACCCTATCACTCCCCCCATCAATCGGAATCTGGGCACCCGTCGTCTTCGCGAAGGTGGGCCCGACCAGCGCCAGTACCGCATTCGCGACGTCCTGCGTGGTGATCTCGACCCCCAGCAGGTTGTTGCGCAGATACTGCTCCGCGGTCATTCCGTACTGGTTGGCTCGGCCGGCCACCACCTCGGGCGTCCACAGCGCCGTGTCGACCACCAGGTGCGGATGCACCGTGTTGACCCGGATCCCCGCTTTGCCGAGCTCGAGCGCGGCCACTCTGCCGAGCTGCGTGAGGCCCGCTTTGGCCACGGAGTAGGCGGCCGCGCCCGGCCCCGGCGCGGGCACGTTCTTCGACCCGATGATCACCACGCAGGGTTCGAAGCCAAGCTTGAGGTAAGGCACCGCGCACTGCAGCAGGCTCAGATGGCTGCTGAGATTGAGCGCCAGGCTATGCTCCCAGACCTGGTCGTCGATCGTGCCGATCGGCTGGCTGGGCGGGAAGAACCCCGCGTTGGTCACCAGAATGTCGAGCCCGCCGAAGCGCTCGACGCAGCGGGCTACCGACCGCTCGACTGCCACTCGATCGGTCGCGTCCGCCTGCATGCCGAGCAGGCCGTCCTGCTGGAAGAGCCGCTCGATCTCCGGATTGATATCGGTCGCCAGCACCGCGGCACCCTGGGCATGCAGCGCCTCCGCGGTCGCGCGCCCGATCCCGCTCGCCGCGCCGGTCACCAGCGCCACCCTGCCGGCGAGCGGCGGGCGCGCGCCGCCCTGCTTGAGCTTGGCTTGCTCGAGCTCCCAGTACTCGACGGCGAAGAGCTCCGGTTCGGGTAAGGCCTGCCAGCCGCCCAATTGCTCTGCCGCTGTGATGGCGCGGCTGGTGTGCCGGGCGATGTCCGCGACGACGCCCGCCTCTTTCGCCGAGCCGCCGAAGCTGACGAACCCCTGTTCGCGCCAGACCACCCAGCGCGGGGCGGGATCCAGACAGCGGAGCTCCGCGGTCGCGTTGCGCACGAAGTAATCGGTATAGCGCGCGGCATACTCGTCGACGGCGCGCGCCCATTCTCCCTCAGCCACCAGAGGAATCGGCTTGGTGCGGATGACGTGGTCGGGTGTCAGCGGACCGCGCCCGGCAATCGCCGCGACATCCGGGCGCTCCGAAAAGGCAACGGCCTCCGCAGATCGGTCCACGTGGGCGATCACCGGCCCGCCGCGTGCTCCCCCTACTGCTTTTCTCAGCTCCGCCAGCTCTCGGAGCGACTCCTGTGCCAGCGATTGACAATCATCTGTGCAATCTGTGAGATCTGTGGATAGCCGAGTTCTCGCACCCTGATGCTCGAGGTACTCCTCGGCCTTGGTCACGAGGAAGATCATCTTCTCGTAGCTCGCCCGCGCCGAGGTGCCGAAGCTGAAGACCCCATGCTGCAGCAGCACGATCCCCTCGAGCTGCTTCCAATCCAGGTCGCGGGTGAGCTCGCGCACCGTCCTGGCCAGGATGAATCCGGGCATGACGTACGGCACTACCAGCACCTTGTCGCCGTAGACCTCGCGAATCCGCTGCTCGCCGTCCGGGGTGTTGCTGATGGTGACTACTGCGTCGGCGTGGGTGTGGTCGACGTAGGGAAAGGGGATGATGGCGTGGAGGATGGCTTCGACCGAGGGCGTCGGCGCGCTGGGATCGGTCATCGCGGCGCGCTGCGCCCGCACCATCTCGCTGTCGCTGAGCTCGGGCAGCTCCGCCATCCGGCGCAGTAGCTCGAGCTTTACCGGCGCAAATCCTGCCGCTTCGATCGTCGCCAGGTCCCAGCCGCTGCCCTTGATGTAGAGAATCTCTTCCAGCTCGCCGAAGAGATTGGGCACGCTGGTCTTGACCGACGTGTTGCCGCCGCCCTGCAGCACCAGCGACGGCTCGAGCCCCAGGAGTCGGGAGGTGTAAACCCGGAGCTCGAGCGGAGAAGCGCATCGCTCAGCATCGGCATCGTTCCAGCGGCTTTGCATTGAGTACCGGTGTTTGGCGTAAAGCTGTGAGCTATGGGCTATGAGCTAGTAGCTACTGATAATTGAGGTTAGGCAGTCAAGCCCATAGCCCATAGCCCATAGCCCATAGCTCATAACCCAGAGCCCACTTAAATTCCAGTATGGCCGATAACAATAGCAAGTGGAGGGAAATCGTCGCGCGCTACCAGACGCCCAGCGTGAAGCGCGCGGTCTGGCAATTGGTCTCCACGCTCGTGCCCCTGATCGCCGCCGGCTTCCTGATGTACTGGAGTCTGTCGGTGAGCTACTGGCTCACGCTCGCGCTCGCGCTGCCCGCGGCCGGGCTCGCCATCCGGACTTTCATCATCATGCACGATTGCGGGCACGGCTCGTTTCTGCCCTCCCGCACCTGGAATGATATCGTCGGCTGGGTCACCGGCATTCTCACGGCGACGCCCTATTCGCACTGGCGCCGCGAGCATGCCATCCATCACGCCACCTCCGGCCACCTGGAGCAGCGCGGCACCGGAGATATCACTACGCTGACCGTGCGCGAGTATCTCTCCCTCAAGTGGGCTCGGCGCGCCAAATACCGCATCTACCGGAATCCGCTGATCCTGCTCGGATTCGGCCCGGCGTTTCTGCTCATCAAGCATCGCTGGCCCTCTCGTGATCTGGCCGGGAAGCGCGAAATCATCAACGTCCACGGGACCAATCTCGCCCTGGCCGCGATGATCACCATCCTCTCGCTGCTGATCGGCTTCCGCGAGTTCATGCTGATCTGGCTGCCGGTGGTGCTGATCAGCGGCACCATCGGCGTCTGGCTCTTCTACGTGCAGCACCAGTTCGAAGACGCCTATTGGCGCGATTCCGAGGACTGGGACTATGCCACCGCGGCGGTGGCCGGGAGCTCCTACTTCAGGCTGCCGAAGGTCCTGCAGTGGTTCACCGGAAACATCGGGTTTCATCACGTCCACCACCTGAGCCCCAAGATCCCGAATTATCAGCTCGAGCGCTGTCACCGGGAGAATCCGACCTTTCAGAAGGTGACCACGCTGACCCTCTGGCAGAGCATCCGCACCCTGGGCCTCAAGCTCTGGGATGAGGAAAGCGGGCGCATGGTCGGCTTCCGCCATCTGCGCCGTCTGCGCCGAGGGCAACGCAGCAAATAACGGCCGGCCGCACGTCGAGCACAAAATCCCTCTAATCTGTGAAATCTGTGGATGCCGTGTTAAGGAGCACGATCCGCGCAGTCGCCGCTCCAGCATTCCTGCTCGCGTCGCTCGCTTGTAGTCGCTCAGCGCCTCGCACTCTCCTTATCACCAATGTTCAGCTCCTCGACGGGACCGGCGCGCCAGCCCGCTCCGCGAGCCTGCGGGTCGCCGGCGATACGATTGCCGCGGTCGGAGACCTGACCCGCGCGCGCTCCGACAGCATCGTGGATGGCGCCGGACTCACGCTCGCGCCCGGCTTCGTCGATACCCATAGCCACGCGGATCGGGGGCTTGCCGACCACCCCGACGCGCTCGCGGCGGTGAGCCAGGGCATCACGACCGTCGTGGGAGGGCAGGACGGAGGCTCGCCCTATCCCCTGGCGGCTTTCCTCGATTCGCTCGAGCGGCATCCCGCCGCCGTGAACCTCGCGCTCTATGCCGGCCACGCGACCATCCGCGCGCAAGTGCTCGGCGACGGCTATCGCCGCGCCGCTTCGGAGCAGGAGGTGGACAGCATGAAACAGCTGCTCCGCCGTGAGCTGGCTGCTGGAGCCCTCGGACTCTCCACGGGACTCGAGTACGCGGTGGGTCACGCCGCCACGCCCGCCGAGGTGCTCGCCCTGGCGCAGGTGGCGGCCGACTCCGGCGGCCGCTACATCAGCCATATCCGGAGCGAGGACCGCGGCTTCTGGGCGGCGATCGGGGAGCTGCTCAACATCGGCAAGGTCACCGGCATGCCGGTGCAGCTCTCTCACGCGAAGCTGGCCATGCGCCGGCTGTGGGGCCAGGCCGACAGTCTGATCCGCCTGCTCGACTCGGCGCGCGCCGAGGGCGTCAAGGTCACGCTCGACGTCTATCCCTACCTCTACTGGCAGTCCACTCTGCGGGTGCTCTTTCCCGAAGGCAACTACGCTGATCTGCGCGAGGCGCGCTTCGTCCTCGACCAGGTTGCCCCGGCCGAAGGGCTCTTGCTGGGCCGTTTCGACGCCGATACCAGCTACGTCGGCAAGACCGTCGCACAGATCGCGGCGCTGCGCCGCCGCGACGCCGCCGTGACGCTGGTCGCCCTGCTTCGCGAATCGGAGGGCCAAGAGGAAAGCGTCATCGGCACCAGCATGATCGAGGCGGATCTGGAGCGGCTGCTCGCCTGGCCCTGGGCCAACATCTGTACCGACGGAGAGCTGGCCGGCCGCCATCCGCGCGGCTACGGCTCCTTCCCCCGGGTGCTGGGCCGCTACGTGCGGGAACGCCGGGTAGTGCCGCTCGAGGAGATGATCCGGAAGATGACCTCCCTCGCTGCCCATAACACGGGCCTAACCCGTCGAGGCGAGCTCCGGCCGGGTTGGTATGCGGATCTGGTGCTCTTTGATCCGGGTACTGTGAGCGATCGCGCGACCACTTCCGCTCCCCAGGCCTTGTCCACCGGGATCGCCCGCACCTGGGTGAACGGCGTCGAGGTCTACCGCGCCGGTGCTTCCACGGGTGCCCGCCCCGGACAGGCCCTCCGCCGCTCCGCCGCACCGCCGCACCGCGCTGCCACACTGCCGCACCGCCGCGCTGCCGCACTATGATAGAACTCGCCCGGGCGGTGGACTTCGCAGAGGCGCGGATTCGTCCCTGGATCCTCGAGACCCCGCTCGAACCCTCACCACTCGGACCCTTCCTCAAGCTCGAGAACCTGCAGCATACGGGTTCCTTCAAGGCGCGCGGGGCCTTCAGCAAGCTGCTCACCCTCTCCCCTGAGACCTGTTCGCGTGGAGTCATCGCGGCCTCGACCGGTAATCATGGCGCCGCGGTGGCCTATGCGGCCGGCAAGCTCGGCCTGCAGGCGCGCATCGTCGTGGCCGAGGGAACCGACCCTGGGAAGCTCGCCCGGATACGTGCGTTGGGTGGTGAGGTCGAGGTGCACGGAAGCGATTCCGCGCTCGCCGAGAGCTACGCGCGCCGGCTGGCGGAGCGGGAAGCCATGGTTTACGTCTCCCCTTACAACGATCTCGAGGTCATCGCGGGGCAGGGGACGACGGGAGTCGAGCTGGGTCGCCAGCTTGCCCGCGCCGACGTCGTGTTCATCGCGCTCGGTGGCGGGGGGCTGCTGGCTGGGGTGGCCGCCTGGCTCAAACAGCGCTGGCCGGGGCTCACGGTCGTCGGCTGCTCCCCGGAGAATTCGGCGGTCATGATCCACTCGATTCGCGCCGGCAGAATCCTCGAGCTCGCCTCCCGGCCGACCCTGTCCGACGGTACCGCCGGCGGCATCGAGGCCGGCGCCATCACCTTCGAGCTCTGCCGGGACCTCGCGGACGAGTACCTCACGCTCTCCGAGGCGGAGATCCGCGGGGCGATGCAGCGCGTGCTGGAAACCAGTGGTTACCGCGTGGAAGGTGCGGCGGGCGTCGCGGTGGCGGGCTATCTTCGCCAGGCTGAGCGCTGGCGCGGAAGGACGGCCGTCGCGATCCTCTGCGGCGGCAACGTCGCTCCGTCCGTCTTCGAGACTATGGACCGCTGATCCTGAGCACGATCTCTTCGCCGGGGTGGGCCGTGATCCGCTCGCTGAAGCTGCTCCGTCCACCGGCGAGCGGATCGATCTCGAAGACCAGATCCGTCACCCCTGTCACCATAGAGCGGGGAATCTTGAGCACCTGGGTCTGCAGTCCGCTCACCGAGCCGAGGCGGAACCGGCTGCCGCCCGCGCCGGGACGCACGTAGATGCGCATCTCGCTGATGCTCTGGTTTTCGACTCGAACGGTGGCATACCCCTCCGGACCTGGAGGAGGCACTTCGCTGGTATTGCTACCGCACGCCGCGACCACCAGGGTCGCAAGGGCAGCCTGCATGATGCGTATTGGCTTGGACATAGAATCGTTCCCTCAGGTTGCTTTGCGGTGCTTTCTTCCAGTCTACCGGACGACCGCCGGGAGCTTCTCCCGCACACCCGCATGACCGATCCTGCTCCTCCCTCACTGGAAGAAATTGCGACGGCCGCGCGCGGCCTCGCGCCCCACATCAGGGAAACTCCGGTCTGGCCGTGGCGTGACGAGCTGATTGCCCGGAAGCTCGGCGGCGAGACGGAAGTGTTTCTCAAGCTGGAGCTGTTTCAGCACGCCGGCAGCTTCAAGGCACGCGGCGCCTTGTCCGTGATGCTGGCCCTGGATGCCTCCGCGCGTGAGCGGGGGGTTACCGCGGTCAGCGCGGGCAATCATGCGATCGCCGTGGCGTGGGCGGCCCGCACCCTGGGCACCTCCGCCAAGGTCGTCATGCCGAAGACGGCGGATCCGCTTCGGGTGGCCCGCTGCCGGGAGCTCGGCGCGGAGGCGGTGCTCGCGCAAGACGTGCACGAAGCGTTCGCAGTGGCGGAGCGGATCGAGCGGGAAGAGCAACGCACCTTCGTGCACCCCTTCGAGGGGCCGCGGACTGCGCTCGGCACGGCCACGCTCGGACAGGAGCTTTTGCGGCAAGTACCCGGGCTGGATGCCGTCGTGGTGCCGATTGGTGGGGGCGGACTGGCCGGAGGACTCAGTGCGGCCGTGAAGCAGCTGCAGCCGTCCTGCCAGGTCTTCGGCGTCGAGCCGGAGGCAAATGACGTGATGTTGCGCAGCCTGCGCTCGGGTCACCCGGAAAAAGTGCCCGAAGGCGGCTATCGTACCATCGCCGATAGCCTGAGTCCGCCCTACACCTTGCCGTACAGCCTCGGCCTCTGTCGCCGCTTTCTCGACGATCTGGTGCTGGTGGACGATGACGCGCTCCGTGAGGCCCTGGCGCTACTCTTCCGCAGTGCCAAACTGGCCGTCGAGCCGGCAGCTGCTGCGGCCACCGCCGCGCTGCTCGGGCCCCTGGGCGCGCGGTTGCGAGGCAAGCGCGTCGGGCTGATCGTCTGCGGCACCAACATCGCGCCCGAGCGTTACGTAGAGCATCTGACGAGGGGAAGCGCTATCCTCGATGCGACCCATAGCCCATAGCCCATAGCCCATAGCCCATAGCCCATAGCCCATAGCCCATAGCCCATAGCCAATAGCCAATAGCCTGATGTTTCTCTTCCTCGCGCTCCTTGCGCAACAGCCGCCGCCGCCTCGCTACGATCTCTTGATCAGCGGAGGCACGCTGATCGACGGCACCGGCGCCCCCGGCTTTCGTGCCGATCTCGCCATCAAGGGCGACCGGATCGTCGCTATCTCCCGCACTCCCCTCGCGTCGAGCGCTGCCGCGCGCGTCATCGACGCCACCGGAAAAGTCGTCTCCCCCGGCTTCATCGACCTGCATGCCCACAACGAGGGCATTCTCCGTATGCCGGACGCGGAGAGCCGGGTGCGGCAGGGGGTGACCACTGCATTGGGCGGCCCCGATGGTGGGGGACCCTATCCCTTTGGGAAGTACCTCGACTCCGTGGCCACGCTCAAGCTTGGCATCAACGCCGCGTGGCTGGTGGGCTTCGGCACCATTCGGCAAAAAGTGTTGGGTCAGGCCGACCGTGCCCCGACCGCCGAGGAGCTCGCCAAGATGAAGTGGATGGTGGGCGAGGCGATGCATGAAGGCGCCTTCGGGATTTCCACCGGGCTCTTCTACGTGCCGCAGACCTACGCGAAGACCGCTGAAGTCATCGCCGTCTCGAAAGTCGCGGCCGATTCCGGCGGATTCTACACCTCGCATCTGCGCAAAGAAGGCATCGGCGTGCTCGATGGCGTCGCCGAGGCCATTCGCATCGGGCGGGAAGCCCGGATCCCGGTCGTGCTGACCCACCACAAGGTCATCGGCAAGGCGATGTGGGGGAAGAGCACGCAGACGCTCGCGTTGCTGGATCAGGCCCGCCGCGCCGGGATCGATGTGATGGCGGATCAGTATCCCTACGATGCCAGCTCGACCGGCTTTGGCGTGCTGGTCCCCGCGTGGGCCATGGCCGACGGCGATACCGCCTTCGCCCGCCGGGTGAAGGATCCGGTGCTGCGCGACAGCATCATCAAGGGCATCGTCGACATCCTGGAGAATGACCGGGGCGGCGGCGACCTCCGCCGGCCGCAGTTCGCCAGCGTGAGCTGGAAGCCGGACTTGAACGGCAAGACCCTCTATGACTGGGCGGTGGAGCGCGGCGTTGACACCACCAGTGCGGGCGCCGCGCCGCTCGTCATCGAAGGCGTGCTCAAGGGCGGCGCGAGCATGGTCTACCACGTGATGGACGAGGGCGACGTGCAGCGGATCATGAAACACCGCTGGACCGCGATTGCCTCGGATGGTGCCCTGTCGCGTCCCGGGCCGAGTGTCCCCCACCCGCGCAACTACGGCACTTTCCCCCGGGTGCTCGGCCGCTATGTTCGTGAGCTCAAGGTGCTCACGCTGCCCGACGCCGTGCGCAAGATGACTTCGCTTCCCGCCTCGCGCCTGGGACTCACCGATCGCGGGCGGCTCGCGACGGGGATGCTGGCAGACATCGTCGTCTTCGATCCCGCCACCGTCGCCGACCAGGCCACCTACGAGAAACCGCACCAGTACCCCGTCGGCATCGACTACGTGCTCGTCAATGGGCAGGTGGAGGTCGACGCGGGGAAAATGACCGACGTCCGCGCGGGGCGGGTCATCAAGCATACCCCTCGCCGCGGCCCCGTGGCGTTCGTCAACGTGACCGTCATTCCGATGGACCGGCAGCGGGTGCTTCCCGGACAGACGGTCGTGGTGCGCGGCGAGAGGATCAGCGCACTCGGTCCTACCGGCTCGACCCCGATCCCGGCCGGCGCGGTGCGGGTCAACGCCAGAGGCAAGTTCCTCATGCCCGGCCTCGGCGAGATGCACGCCCACATTCCTCCCGGCCAGACACCCGATTCGGAGATCGTTCGTACGCTCTCGCTCTGGGCGCTCAACGGCGTCACCACGGTTCGTGGGATGCTCGGTACCCCGCGGCACCTCTATTTCCGGGACCTCGCCAACCGGGGCGAGATCCTGAGTCCCCGGATCTGGACCTCCGGGCCCTCCTTTAGCGGCACCAGTGTGCCCAGTCCCGACTCCGCGGTGCGCATGGTCAAGGCGGAAAAGGAGGCGGGCTACGATTTTCTCAAGATTCACCCGGGCGTTTCGCGCGAGGCGTTCGATTCGCTGGCGGCGACGGCGGATCTGCTCGGCATACGTTTCGCCGGCCATGTCCCTCTGGCCGTCGGGCTGCAGCGCGCGTTCGAAGCGAAGTACTGGAGCATCGATCACCTCGATGGCTTCCTCGAGGCCCTGGCGAAGAGTGGTCCGCCCACGACGCCGCAGCAGGACGGCTTCTTCGGCCTCCCGCTGCTCGACGACGTCGACACGACGCGCATTCCCGCGCTCGTCGCCGCCGCGAAGGCGGCGGGGGTGTGGATGGTGCCGACCCAGGGGTTCTTCGAGTCGATCCTGGGCGAGGAGCCCACCGAGCAGCTCTACGACCGTACCGAGCTGCGCTATGTGTCGAGACAGCTGGCGCTGAGCTGGCTCGAAGGCACCAAGCGGATTCGGGAGGATACCACGCTGACCCGGGAGAAGCGTCAGCGCTTCGTCGCGCTGCGCCGCAAGCTCATCAAATCCCTGCAGGCTGGCGGAGTCGGCATCGCGCTCGGCTCCGACGCGCCCCAGTTCTGGAACGCCCCCGGATTCTCCCTGAGCCGGGAGCTGGGCACCTATGTCGCTGCGGGGCTTACTCCCTACCAGGCTCTGCTGACCGGCACCCGCAACATCGCCCGTTTCCTCGGGAACGAGGCGGAGGCCGGTACCATCGCCGTGGGAAAGCGCGCCGATCTCATCCTGCTGGACGCGAATCCGCTCAGCGATATCAAGAACATCGCCAGGAAAGCCGGCGTGATGATCGGAGGCAAATGGATTCCGAAAGAAGAAATTGATCGCCAGCTCGCCACCCTGATTGTGAGATGATGGCCAAACGGCAGTTACCCATAGCCCATAGCCCATAGCCCATAGCCAACCTATGAAACGCTCCCGCACGCTGTGGCTCGCCAGCCTCGCTCTAGCCTTCGCCACCGCCGCCCGCGCCCAAGTCGTGAGCGAATCCGTCGACCTTGCCGTTGTCCAGAAGATCAAGGACGAGGGGATGAGCCGCTCCAAGCTGGACACGCTCGCGAGCTACTTGACCGATGTGATCGGTGCGCGGCTCACCAACTCCCCCGCCAGTCGCAAGGCCAACGAGTGGGCGGCTGAGACGTTCCGCTCCTGGGGGCTCGCCAACGTGAAAGTCGAGCCGTGGGATTCAGCGTTCGGGCGCGGCTGGGAAATCGTCTCATACAGCGGGCGCATTCTGGATCCCTGGCCCAAGCCGCTCGCGGCGTACCCCCAGGCCTGGAGTGGCAGCACGCTGGTGAAGGGCAAGCCGGGCGTCGTCACCTGCCAGGCGGTGATCGTGGAGATCCGTGACACCACCGACATCGCGAAGTACACCGGCAAGCTCAAAGGCGCCTGCGTGCTGCGTGGCGCTCCGAGGGGCATTGCGCCGGAATTCGATCCGCAAGAGACCCGCTTGACGCTCGAGGAGCTGATCAATCCGCCCCCGCCTCGCCAGCAAGGTCAGCAAGGACAGCGGAACTTCGGCGCCGGCCAGCGCCTCGCGACCCTGACCACCCAGCTGCTCCGCTCGGAGCAGCCCGCGGCGGTGCTCCAGGCCTCCAGCTGGACCTACGGCATGTTTCTGAACGGCGGCCACTTCGACGGCCGCACCGCGCGCGACAGCGTGTACAACCCCATTCCCCATCTGATCGTTGCGCACGAGCAGTACGGTACTCTGTGGCGGGTGGCGCAACGCGGTCTGCCGGTTCGGCTCGAGCTCAGCCTGCAGACTCGCTTTCTTGACGACAACAGAGTCCCCACCAACGTCACCGCCGAAATCCCCGGCACCGACAAAGCCGGCGAAGTCGTGATGATCGGCGCGCACTACGACAGCTGGCATTCGGGCACCGGGGCCACCGATAACGGCGCCGGCTCGGTGGTGATGATGGAGGCGATGCGGATTCTCAAGACGCTGAACCTTCCCTTGCGCCGGACCGTCCGGATCGGGCTCTGGACCGGCGAAGAGCAGGGCCTGCTCGGCTCGCGCGTCTGGCTGCGGATTCACAAGGCGGAGCTGCCCAGGATCTCCGCCTACCTGAACGTCGACAACGGCACCGGCAAGCTGCGGGGAATCTGGGACCAGTCCAACAGCGCGGCGATTCCGATCTTCCAGCAGATCCTTGCGCCGTTCCAGGATATGGGCGTAGTCGCCGTGCGGCACGGCAATACCGGCGGCACCGATCACCTGAGCTTCGTGGGCCAGGGAGTTCCCGGCTTCAACTTCATCCAGGATCCGATCGAATACGGCAGTCGTACTCACCACTCGAACGTGGACACCTACGAGCGGCTGGTGATCGACGACCTCAAGCAGGCCGCGACCGTGGTCGCGTGGACCGTGTACGAGCTGGCGAATCGGGAGGAGATGATGCCGCGGCCGCCGGTGGTAGCCCCGCGCCCCGCGACGCCTTGAGGGGAGCTATGGGCTATGGGCTATGCGCTATGTTGCTCCGCGCCGGGCTGGACGGCAGGACTGTTCCGCAAGGCATCGAGCCCATAGCTCATAGCCCATAGCCGATAGCCCATAGCCATGCTCCTCACTCTACTCGCCAATCGATATTCGATCCAAAGCGAGCTCGGCCGCGGCGGCATGGCCACGGTCTACCTTGCGCTCGATCAGAAGCACGGTCGCAAGGTGGCGGTCAAGGTCCTTGCCCCGGAAATCGCATCCGCAGTGGGCTCGGAGCGCTTCCTCCGCGAGATCCGGATTGCCGCGGGACTTACCCATCCCCACATCCTGCCGCTGATCGATTCCGGCGAGGAGGACGGAAAGCTCTTCTACGTCACCCCGCACATTTCAGGCGGCTCCCTGCGCGAGCGCCTCGAAACGGAAAACCGCCTGCCGGTGCCGGACGCGCTTCGCATCGTGCGGGAAATCGGCGGGGCGCTCGACTACGCCCACCGCCAGGGCTTTCTCCACCGCGACGTCAAGCCCGATAACATCCTCTTCGCGGATGGGCTCGCGGTGCTGGCCGATTTCGGAATCGCGCGGGCCTACGGCGCCATGACCTCGGACGGCTCCACCGCGGTCGGCATGGCGCTCGGCACACCGGAGTACATGAGTCCCGAGCAGGCCAGCGGTGAGCTCGACTTGAACGGCACCAGCGATCTCTACAGTCTGGGCTGCGTCCTCTATGAGATGCTCGCGGGGGAGCCGCCTTTCCGGAGCCGCGAGGCGCGTACCACCCTCCTCAAGCAGCTCACCGGTACCCCGGTCCCGGTGCGCGCGCTCCGGCCCGAGGTCCCGGCCCGCATGGAGCAGGCGCTACTCAAATCCCTCGCGAAGGATCCCCGCGAGCGCTTCGCCACGGCAGCCGAGCTCATCGCGGCGCTGCAGGAGGAGCCCACCGGGCTGGGTCCCCTCGTGACCTCGGCGATTGGCCGTTCCATCGCGGTGCTTCCGTTGGTCAACGCCAGCCCCGACCCGGAAAACGAATATCTGAGCGACGGGATCACCGACGAGCTGATCAACGCCCTGGCCCAGGTTGAAGGTCTTCGCGTCGCCTCCCGCACCTCCGTGTTCGCGCTCAAGGGCAAGCCGCAGGACATTCGCTCGACCGGAGCCTTGCTCGGCGCCGCGTGGGTACTGGAAGGGACCGTCCGCCGAGCCGACGACCGGCTCCGCGTCACGGTACAGCTGAGCTCCACTGAGGACGGCCGCTTGCTCTGGTCGGAGCGCTATGATCGTACCTTCGCTGATGTGTTCGCGATCGAGGAGGAGATTGCGCGGACCATCGTGGACACGCTGCGCGTCACTTCCTTCGCGGATCTCGCCCAGCCGGCTCCCAAACGCTACACCGAGAACCTCAAGGCCTATGGGCTGTATCTGAAGGGTCGCTACGCCTGGAACAAGCGCACTCAGGAGGGCGTCACCGAGGCGATTGACTACTTCGAGCAGGCGATCGCAGAGGACGCCCGCTACGCGCCGGCCTATACCGGGCTGGCGGATTCCTACGCGCTGCAGCTCGACTACCGCAGTGTGCCCGTCGCGGAGGGCTTTGCGCGCGCTGAGGGCTATGCGCGGCAGGCGCTCGAGCTGGACGATTCGCTCGCCGAGGCGCACGCCTCGCTCGCCTGGAGTCTGTTCATCTACGATTGGGACTTCGCGGCGGCCCGCCAGGAGTTTCAGCGTGCCATCGAGCTCGACCCCGCCTACCCCACGGCGCACCAGTGGTATGCCTTCTGGCTCGCCGCCCATGGCCGGCTCGACGAAGCGCTGGTTGAGGCCCATACGGCGCTCGAGCTCGATCCCGCCTCGATGTCGATCCGGCGCTCGGTCGGCTGGATCTACTACTATGCCCGCCGTTATGACCAGGCACGGATTCACCTCACTCGCACCATCTCGATGAATCCCACCGCGGAAGAGACCTACCGCGTGCTCGGCCACGTGCTGGCCCTCTCCGGTCGTCTGGCCGAGGCGGAGCGGGTTATCCGTGAGGGGATGGAGCTGCCGGGCACCGGCACCTACACCCAGGCGACCCTGGCCTACGTGCTCGCCCGCTCCGGCCAGCGCGCCCGCGCCGAGGCGGTGCTCGCGGAGCTCGAGGAGCGTGACCGGCAGGGTTATGTGTCCCCCGTTGCGTTCGCCACCGTGCATCTCGGGCTCGGCAACCTGAGTCGCGCGCTCGACTCGGCGGAACGGGCCTTCGAGGAACGCCGGGGGTGGCTGGTCTACTTCGGGGTCAATCCGTTGCTCGATCCGCTCCGTGGGGAGCCCCGCTTTCAGGCCCTGCTCTCTCGGATGCGCCTGTAGCCAAGCCCCAGTCGGCGCCGTTGGTGCGCCCGCCATCACCCGAAAGCGTCAGCAGCAGAGAGCTGGAGGAGGGGCGGGATGACAGGGAGGCCGGTCGAGGCAGCCGTTCGGCGCCGCGGCGGAAAGGGCCGCGTCCTGCTCGTGCTGCTCGCTGCGGTGTGCCTTCTGCTGGTGATCGCCCACCTGCTGGCCGCCTGGCGTCTCGACACCGCGCATGTCCAGCGGCGGCTCGCATCGGCGATTGCCAAGCGGAGCGACAGCCTTTACCTCGTCCGGATCGGCTCCGCCCGATTCAGCTTGCTGGGCCGCTCTCTCCGCATCACGGACTTTGAGCTCCTTCCCGACACCGCGGCCTTCACCCGGCGTGCCAGGACCCGCCCGGGGCCGCATACCCGCTATCTCGCGACCGCAGCCTCGGTGGATCTGGACGGCCTGGGCCTCTGGCGCTTCTTCCGCAAAGACCTTGCGGTGCGCTCTATAGCCATCGATTCGTTGCGGGTCGAGGTCGAGGTCGATCGGACCAAGCCACGCAGCCCGCGCGCTCCCGCCAAGCTTCCGCACCAGTTCCTGCAGGAGGAGCGGCACACCCGCATCGGCCAGCTCCGGCTTACCCGCTCCCAGGTGCATTTCAGGCAACGGGCATCCGACGGCTCCCGCTTCGGTACCCTTCCGTTTACCGAGATCGAGGCTTTGATCTCCAATGTCACCACCGACCCCCTCCGCATGTCCGTCGGCCGCCCCTGCGAGATCGACATTCACGCGCTGTTCGCCGGTGCCTCGAGGATGTTCGCGCGCTTCGAGTACGACCTCGCGGCGCCGCAGCTGAACCTGGCCTATCATGTATCGTTTGGCCGCATGGACGCCCGCGCGCTCAACCGGTTCATCGTCGATCTGGAAGGGGTGCGGATCCGCGAAGGCCAGCTCGATACGGCCATCTTCAAGATCGACGTGCGCGATGACCTTGCCCAGGGCGAGCTGCAGCTGCGCTACCATGATCTCGAGATCGAGACGCTCGACAAGGTATCCCGGGGCCGGGATCTCAACGACGCGGTGCAGAGCTTCCTCTTCAATAACTTCAAGTTGCAGACCGAAAACCCCGAGAACGACAAGCCGCCCTTCTCGGCTACCATCCGGTACCGCCGCCTCCCTGAGACCCCCATTTTCAAGTTCATCTGGCTCACCCTGCGGGACGGCATCTTCCAGACGCTGGACCTCTGAACGCACCGGCTGTGTTAGCTTGAATCCATGCGCTGGCTCCTTGCTGCGGTTCATCTGCTGGCTTTGGGCATCGGGCTCGGCGCCGTGTGGGCTCGCTCGCGGGCGTTACGCAGTCAGCTGGATGTCGCCGGGCTGCGCCGGGTATTCGCCGCGGATACCTGGTGGGGGGTCTCGGCCGGTCTCTGGATTCTGACCGGGGTGTTGCGCGCCTTTGCGGGTTATGAGAAGGGAGCCGCCTATTACCTGCACAACCATCTCTTCCTGACCAAGATGGGGCTGCTCCTTCTGATCCTGGCGCTCGAAGTCGCTCCGCTGGCCGCATTGATCCGTTGGCGGGCAGCCGTCGCGAAGGGAACTCTCCCCGATACCTCGCGCGCTCCGCGCTTCGCCAGGACCAGCACCCTCCAGGCGGTGCTCATTGTGCTCATGGTGATCGCGGCGACCGGCATGGCGCGGGGCTACGGGACGCCATAGCAGTAACCCGCTACTCGTCAATCACCCTAGGCCATCGGCGCTATCCTCCGTGATCCGGCTCTTGCTGATCGGTCTGGGTGGCTTCGCCGGCGCCATCCTTCGTCACGTTCTGGGTGGCTTGGTTCAGAATCGTACGCCCGGCAGCTTCCCGGCGGGTACGCTCGCCGTGAATCTCGTGGGCTGTCTCGTCATCGGTGCCGTCGTCGAGCTGGTCGAAGGGCGCGGCTTCCTGGGTCCTGATGGGCGGTCCTTCCTCATTGTTGGGGTGCTCGGTGGCTTCACCACGCTCTCGGCCTTCGCAAATGAGACCGTCAACGCGATGCGAGACGGCGACGTCGGGGTTGCCGCCTTAAACGTCACCGCGACGGTGGCCTTGTCCCTGGTCGCGGTGTATGCCGGACGTGCCCTGACTCACCTGGTGTGGAGATAGAGTATGAGCATTCCGGAGGATGGCGCGCTGCTCCGCATTTTCGTGGGAGAGGATGACAAGCATGAAGGGAGTCCTCTCTATGAGTGGATCGTTCGGGAAGCCAGAACCCGCGGACTCGCCGGGGCAACCGTGCTGCGAGGAATCATGGGGTTCGGCGCCCACAGCCGGCTTCATACCTTCAAGGTCGAGCGACTCTCGCTGGATCTCCCCCTCGTCATCGAGGTCGTCGACACCCGCGCCAAGCTCGAGGCGTTTCTCGCCGCTATCGACCCCGTGATTCACGAAGGCCTGGCGACTCTCGAGGCTGCAGAGGTGCGCTTCTATCGGGCTCGCGCCCGGGCCTAGCTCAGAGATTCGATGCCCCCTCGTCCGCTCGCCCGGCTTCGGCGCCTCTGCCTCGCGCTGCCCGAAGCCCACGAAGTCGAGGCGTGGGGCACGCCGACTTTCCGCGTTCGCAACAAGCTTTTCGCGATGTATGCCTCGGCCGACGACCATCATGGGGCCGGACGCCCGGCCGTGTGGTGCAAAGCCGGACCCGGCAACCAGGCCTTCATGGTCCAGACGGCGCCGGAACGGTTTTTCGTCCCGCCCTACGTCGGGCCCAGCGGCTGGATTGGGGTATATCTCGACAAGGTGGCGGACTGGACGGAGCTGGCGGAGCTCCTGGAAGACTCCTATCGCCTCACCGCGCCCAAGCGATTGCTGGAGGCCCTTACGGAAGGCAAGGGCCGCCGGCGCTGACGCTGCTTATCTGTCGTTCTTGAGCTCGACCACGATCACTTCGATGGGATTGGCCGTTTCGTTCACATCGGCATGCAGCTGACCGGGCGGATCCGCCCCGAGCCAGTACGCCTTGCCGCGCTCCCAATGGTAAGTCTCCAGGATCGCTCCGTTCTGATCGACGACCTTGAGCTCACCGTCGGTCAGCGCGATCAGCGCCCGGCCATGTTCGTGCCGATGCAGCACCAGCGGCTGCTTCGGCATGATGATGGACTTCCAGACCCGCATGTGCTCATTCTCGAACTGCGGTTCCCGGCGCGTCGCACCCTGCGCTTGCTGTTGCGCCCACATCAGGCCTGCTCCGGCGAAAAAGGAGACGAGCACGGCGGCAGTGAATGTCCAGCGCGAACGCGGCATGGCTCGGGCTCCAGGCGGTGAATCGGGGCCTGGAATATACGAGACCCGAGCTCGCTACTGCTCCACCAGCACCTGGACGCGATAGCTCCCGGCCGGCCCGTTCGGGGAGTTGCTGCACGCCCGAACAGGAGGCCGCATGGGAGCACTAATACCCCACAAACCGAATTCCCACTGGCATCCTTGCCTCCCCTCTCGGACGTTGCAAAACCAGCCATTGCAGAGCCTGGGCCAGCATTTACGATCGAATAAGTCGTTGGGAGGGCGGAAGTAAGGCCTCGAAGCGACTCCGACTGCGTGTCGTTCCGACACGAGCCCAACCTGGTTTTGACGAAACCGATCGCCGCCACACCGGCCGACGCCGGTAGGGGAGATGTGCACTGTCCTGATTCCGACTCGTCCGAGAAGAAGTCACCAGCGAAAGATCCCAGCCCCCACTGGAGGTCTCCATGCCCCGCTCTCACCTCGCAGCCACGCTGATCGCCGCCGGATTTCTCACTGCCGCCTGCCAGGAGACGCCCACTCCAACCGATCCCGGCCTGATCACCTTCAGCACCGCCGCGATCTCGCAAGAGGCTACCCCATCCCAGCTGGACGTCGCGCTCGCCGTTCCCGGCTTCGGCGGCTACTACATAGACGACACCGGGGCCCCGACCGTCTGGCTCACCGATGTGAGCCGGCGCGCCGAAGCCGAGCAGGCGCTGGGCGGATTCCTCGCGAGCTTCGGCTGGACCGCCGCGAACCTCAAGGTCCGCCAGGCGGCGTACGACTACCTGCAGCTCGATGCGTGGTATCGGCAGTCCTGGCAGCGGGTACTTTCACTGAGCGGTGCCGTTTCCACCGACTTGGACGAGGGCAGGAACCGGCTGCGCTTCACCGGCGTCAACACCTCCGTGCTGGCGAACATCTCCGGCACCGTTGCTGGTCTTGGAATTCCTGCGGCAGCGACCGTGCTCGAAGTCCGCGGACCAGTTCGCCAGGCCACCGCCCTCCGCGACAAGGTGCGTCCCCCGCACGGCGGCTTCCAGATCCAGTTCTTTCCGTCACCAGCCAGTCCCCTGGTTCTGGTTTGCACGCTGGGGTTCAACGCCGTCAAAAACGGGGTGAATTCTTTCATCACCAATTCCCATTGCAGCAACGTGCAAGGCGGGATCACGCTGCGGACCGACTATTACCAGGCCACCCGCGGTGGGGTCATCCCCGTGGCGGACAACTACATCGCGTTCGAGGCGGAGGATCCCGACTACACCAGCGGCGGCGAGTGCCCTTTGCTCCGTCGCTGCCGCACCGCAGACGTCTCGCGCGCCCAGTATGGCGCCGGGCAGAGCTTTTCCATTGGCAAGATCGCCCGGACCACGTTGCTCAATACCATTCTCGCGTCCGACGATACCACCTTCTTCCAGATCGATGCGCTCAATCCGTCGTATCGCATCGTGGCCGAGCAGGCCACGCCGATTCAGGGGCAGTTCTTGAACAAGGTCGGCCGCACTACCGGTTGGACGCAGGGGAAGGTGGTCGCCACCTGCGAGAATGTTGACATCACCGACTCCGATATCACCCAGCTCTGTCAGGGACTAGTAGATGCCTTCGTGGATGGGGGCGACAGTGGCTCGCCCGTCTTCGGGTTCTATACCGATGGCACCGTTTTCCTGGGCGGGATTCTCTGGGGCAGCTCCACCGACCTGGTCACCGGAGCGGTACAGTTCATTTTCAGCCCGTTCGGGAGCATTCAAAAGGAGATCGGTCCGCTCACGGTGTCCGACCCGTTGCCGACCGGCGGGAAAAAAGTGAAGAAGGTGAAATAGGGAGTGAGGACGCTAGGAAGCCAGGAGGCTAGGATGCTAGGCAGTTCCTAGCCTCCCAGCCTCCTAGTCTCCTAGCCTCCTAGTCTCCTAGCCTCCTAGCCTCCTAGCCCCTCAAGCGCTATCTCTCTCCCGTCCACAGAGGGAGACTCCCCCATGTTCAAGTCGATCGCGGTCTTCGCTGCACTCGGCCTGGTCGCCGGGCAGCTGACTGGACAAGCCAAGCCGGCCACCCCCGCCGATGGCCACACGGTCCACGTTACCGCGCCGCACGTCGTAGCGGGTAAGGTGATGGGTCCCTATCACCACTATTGCAAGGTGCTCTCGCCCGAGCCCGTCATCGAATGCCTGATCTACGACTCGAGTGATTCAACGGCTCGGCTGCAGCAGATCGAGTACATCGTCGCCAAGTCGATTACTCGCTCCGGTGCGGTCCCGCTCGGCCAGTGGAACAAGAACTGGCACGACCACCAGCAGGAGATCTCCACGGGGCGAGTGCAGGTGCTCGATCTGCCCGCAGATCAGGCCAAAGGAGTCGCGGACCTCGTCGCCACTACCGATGGGATCATCTTCCATCTTTGGGGCCACAACGAAAAGGTGCCCAGTGGCAACGTGATCATTGGCCAGTCGGTAGGCCACGTGAGCCTGACGCTGGATCAGCTCAAGGCGGGACTGCCGAAGAAGCCGTGAAGCAGTAGAAGAGTGAAGCCTAGCGTCCTACCGGTTTCCCGCCCCGCGGCAGCGCGGTCGGGAGATCCGCCAGTACGTACGCCATTACGGCCATCGCCGCCACGTTTTCAGCCAGCTCCTTCGGGTTGATTTTGTCCACGTTGTCGGCTTCGGTGTGATGGTACCAGAAGTATCGGCTGCCATCGACGTTGTGCGACATGCCGGGTACGCCCAGAGCCATGATCGGGCCGATGTCGGAGCCCCCGCCGCCCGCGAATACCGTATCGGCGCCCAGGGGCTTGAGCAGCTTGCCGATCTGTTTCACGATCGCATAGGCCGAGTCGCCGCCGGAAAAACCGAAGCCCCGGAACTTGAAGGTGCCGCCGTCCGACTCGATCGCCGCGATGTGTTTCGCAAGCTCGTCCCGGTGCGCCTCGCGATACGCGGTACCGCCCCGGCCGCCGTTCTCCTCATTGGTCCAGCCCACTGCGCGGATGGTGCGGCGCGGCTTGAGTCCCAATTTGGTCAATAGCCGTATCGCCTCCCAGGCAATCACCACGCCGCCCGCGTCATCCATCGCACCCGTGCCCACATCCCAGGAATCGATGTGGCCGCCGAACACCACGACCTCATCGGGCTTCTCCCGGCCCACGAGCTCGCCCATGACGTTGCGCGAGGGGACGTCGGGCAGGGTCTGCGCTGCCATTTCGAGGCGCACCACGATCTTCTGCCCGCGTGCCTGCATCCGGTGCAGCATCGCGGCGTCCTCCATCGTGATCGCCGCCGCGGGCAGCTTGGGAAGCGTCGAATCGTAGGGTGCCATCGTGCCGGTATGCGGTGTGCGCATCCCGAAGGGACCTACCGAGCGGATCAGCGTCGCCAGCGCCCCGACTCTGGCGGACTCGAGCGCGCCGCTGTAACGGTAGGCCACCGTCTGGCCATAATTGGTGAATGGGGCATCGAACAGCACGATCTTCCCCTTGGCCAGAGCGGCCCGCGCCTTGAGCTCGTCGAAGCTCGATACCACCAGCACCTCCGCTTCGATGCCTCCCTTCGGCGTCGCGACACTCCCGCCCAGTCCCAGCATCGGCAGCTTTGCGTGGCGCGGTTGCACCAGCTCGGCTCGCTCCTCGCCCCGGACCCACTTGGGAACCATGGCCGGCTCACCCCGCACCTTCGCGAGTCCCTCGGCTTTCATCCGCTCGATCATCCAGTCGATCGCGCGCTCCAGCGCCTCGCTGCCGCTGATTCGGTGGCCGAAGCCGTCGGTGAGCTCGGCGAGCTTGTTCCACGCCGAGCTGTCCGCCGTCGCCGCGGCGATGATCCGGTCTGCAATCGCTTGGTATTCGCGCTGAATCGAGCTCGCCGGCTCGGCCGGCTTCGCCTGTGCGCGAGTGAGGCTGGGAAGGGCGAGCAGACAACCGAAGCACCAGAGCCGTCTCATCATGAACACCCCGAGAATCTGTGCAGTCTGTGAAAACTGTGGGCCGGCGTTGTGCAACCTGGGCCGTAGAAGATAGCGGCACCGCGCACGATCCGGTTGCCGCGGCGCGCTCGCGGCGATAGTCTCCTGCATGCACCGCGCGCTCGGAAAAGGCCTCCTGTGAGATTCACCGTCGCTCAAGGCCTGGCCGAGCTGCCCGGTCCGGCCGGGGAGCGCTTCGCCCTCCTCTTCCGCCACGCCAGTCTCTCGGTGGAGCTCTACGCTCCGCGGGGATCGGATCCCCAGTCTCCCCACCAGCAGGATGAGGTATACGTCGTCGTGCAGGGCTCCGGCACGTTCCGGAACGGCGCCCGGCGCGATGCCT
>DASYTT010000076.1:0-20556 GCA_036002045.1 Gemmatimonadales bacterium | reverse complement strand
CTGGCAGTACTTCAGCTGGCAGTTCGCGCGCGACTGGCCGGGAAGGCTGCACTCCCTGGCAACGGCCCTCTTCGCCGTGACCGGGCTCGCCGGACTCTGGGCGCTGCTCCGGAAGGATCGCCGTGCTGGCGTGGCCGCGCTCGCCATGTTCGGCACGCTCACTCTCGCGCTGATCTGGTACCTGAATTTCAAGTACGGATTCTCGATGTTTCCGAACCGGCCGGAGATCACGACGGAGATGCGGGAGGTACGCGAGCGCGACTATTTCTTCCTCTGCTCCTTCGCATTCTTCGGGACGCTGGTGGCCGCCGGGGTCGGCGTGGCCGCTCGCGACCTGGCAGCACGATTTCGCTCCCGAGCCGCGGCAATCCCGGTCTTCGCGCTTGCGCTGATTCCCTTATTGGGAAACCGGCTCACCGCCAGCCGGAGCCACGAGCGGGTGGCTCACGATTTTGCCCGCGATCTGCTCGAGTCGGTCGAGCCCTATGGCATTCTGATCACGGCGGGTGACAACGACACCTTTCCGCTCTGGTTTGCCCAGGAAGTCGAGGGCATTCGGCCCGACGTCACCCTGGCCAACCTGTCGTTGATGAATACCGACTGGCACCTGCGCCAGATCCGGCGCCGGCCGACACCCGAGTTCGATCCCGCGCAAGCGTTCGAGCTCTGGAAGCCGCGCTCCGACACCAGCGGGATTCGGCTGGGCGTGCCCGGCCCGGAGGGGTGGCAGAAGCCTACGACTCCCGCCCTCGCCGAAACCGAGCAGGAGCTCGACAGCCTGCCCGAGTTTTCGCGCGTCCCGAAGGGCATGGGAGTTCGCTTCGGTAGCGTCGAGGTGGCGTTCGGAAGCGAGGTTCTGGAACGCAAGGATATCGCCGCCCTGTATCTCATCCGCGACAACATCCCAAGCCGGAAGCGTCCGGTCTACTTCGCCTGGAGTGCCGGGGGCTATCCCGACGAGACCCTTGGCCTCACACCCTTCCTGGTCTCCCAGGGGCTGGTCCGCAAGCTCTACCCCAAGCCGGTTCAGCCGGGCGGCAACATCGTGCTCACCCAGATGGGCTATACCGACCTGGAGCGGACCCGGATCCTGCTCGAGAAGGGTTATCGCTGGCAGAGCGCCACCCGGAGCCGCCCGCGTGGCTGGGTCGACGCGCCTTCCGCCAGCATCCTGCGGCTCTACGCGATCATTTACGGGGGGATGGCTTCGGTATTCCGCGACCACGGCGACAGTGCGCTCGGGGCTCGCGCCGACTCGATCGCCAACGCGGTGGATCTCGAGATCAGAAGGTCAGGACGCTTCAGGTAGAACAGAAAACCCCCGCTGGGCGGCCTTCACCCAGCGGAGGTTCGATGCCGCCGTTCCCGAAGAGGCTAGTTCGTGAAGTCGGTCTCGGTAATTACCCTCCCCAACGTGAGCTCGGCGAGATTGGCCTGGTGGGTGAGGACCGGTGCTACGAAGGGCTTCTTCATCGTTACCTCTCCGCGTGCTCGTGAGGATGGCTCGAGTGGCGCAAGTTGGATGCCGTCACCCGATGATCGGCCGCAGCTCACCAACGCCATGTTGCACGTGGATTTCGCCGATTCAAGCGCGTGATCGCCAGCAGCCGGCCGTGGCGGTCGCACCCCATCCGCCCCGGGTTCGTGGCGCCAATCCAACATTTCACGACCCCCCAGCGTCCTTCCGTCCCGAGAGCCGCGCCAGCATGGCGTAGCGCACCAGGCCCCACTCGTTCGCGATCCCGAGAGCCCGCCGGATGTTGGTGCGGTGGAACGTGATGGTCTTCTCAGTCAGCCCCAGGGACTCGGCGATCTCCGCGTTGCTGCGTCCCTCCCCTACCAGCCGCACGATCTCGCGCTGCCGGGGAGTGAGCTGCGCGAGCCCCAGGCCCTGCTCCCCAGGCGCGATCGCCCCGCGCCGCAGAGCGGCGCGCGCCACATAGCGCCGGCCCGCCATCACCTCCACGATCGCTGCTTGCAGCTCTTCGATCCCGGCATCCTTGGGCACGAAGCCATCGGCTCCCGCCTGCAGGGCCGCCTCGGCGAGCGCCTTGTCGACGAACATCGTCACGATGACGATCTTGAGCCGCGGGGCTCGCGCCCGGATCGGACTGATCAGATCGAGCCCATTTCCCTCGGGCATCGAAAGGTCGAGCAAAAGACAGTCGGCCTCCTGCTCGGCGACCAGCTTGAGCGCCTCCGCTCCGCTGTGCGCCACACCCACGACCTGGTGGGCGGGCTCGAGC
The DNA here is from genome assembly GCA_036002045.1 of Gemmatimonadales bacterium. Classification (GTDB taxonomy): domain Bacteria; phylum Gemmatimonadota; class Gemmatimonadetes; order Gemmatimonadales; family GWC2-71-9; genus JABFSM01. Next base: position 18,310 of record DASYTT010000076.1, on the reverse strand, counting down.
AGTTTGCGGAGTCCTTCCACGACCAGTGCGTGGTCATCGGCAATCAGCAGGCGTACCGGCTCCACTCAAGCCTCCGCGCAGGGAAACGCCACTTCCACCACCGTACCCCCACCGGGCTCGGTGCTCAGCTCGAATCTGCCGCCCGCGAGCGTCGCCCGCTCCTGCATGGCGATAAGGCCGAGCCCCGCCCGCGTCCCGTCCTCAGCCGGGTCGAAGCCGTGCCCCTGATCGGTGATTCGCAGGCGCACCCATCCGTCCACCACCTCGAGCGAGAGCTCCGCGGTCCGGCACCCCGAATGCCGCGCGACGTTACGCAAGGCTTCCTGCGCGATTCGATAAGCGGCCAAGGCCGCGTTGAGCTCGAGCGGGAGCAGCGACTCCGGCTCGCGCAGGGTAACCTCGAGTCCCAGGCTTCGCCCCACCTCACCAACCAGGCTGCGCAGTCCGGCCAGCAGCCCGGCCTGTTCGATCACGGAAGGGTGCAGGCGATAGGCCACCTGCCGGAGCATGTGCGCCAGATCGTCCAGCTCGGTCCGGAGTGCCGCGAGCTTGCGCGCGTCCTGCGGCCGGACCGTCCCGATCGATTCGGCCAGGAGGTATTCGAGCTCCGCGCGCACCACCGCGACGCGCTGCAGCGCGTCGTCATGTACCTCGCGGGCAACCCAGGCGCGCTCGGCCTCCTGGGCTTCCAGCAGCTTACGCGCGTGGTCGCGCTCCACCCGGATCACCCGGCGTTGGGAGATCACGAGGGCGACGATGAAGCCGACGAGGACGACGGCGAGGGCGAGGAGGCCCGCGATAAAAACCCACCAGATCGCGACTCCGGAATCGGACACGTCACGCCTCGCGCGATGGCCAGCAATGCGACGATCTCGAACAACGCTTTCGCTTCGTAGGCTTTCACCACGAGCTCCGGATGCCGGGCAATCAGCCAGTTCGCCGCTGGTGGTAGAGCAATCGCCGCCGCGGAATACACCGCGAGGCCCAAGCCCACCCAGAGCCAGTCTTGCCTCAACAAATCACCACGTTCCTGGAACACCTTCGAGACCAGAGTATAGATTGCCGCGCTGAGCACCAGAAGTCCTGCGAAGGGCTCCGCCAACAAACTGAAGGTCAGCGTGTCCTCCACCAAGACCACCATTCCCACCCAGGTGATGCCCAGGAGTGGCACCAGCAGGCGGAGCGAAAGGGCAGCTACTTGTGAGGTCTGCCATAGGGACAGGGTCCATAGTGCCAGGCCGGCTGCAACAGGAGTGGCGATGTAATTAAGCCAATGATTATTGACGCTTTGCAATGCAAGAATGAGAGCGAAGATGTTCGTCGCGAGATAGAGAACGGACCACGCTACAACCCACCTTCGCACTGGCACGAGCAACTGCCGGCGCATGGCCGCCGCAAAAAGCGGAAACGCATGCGCCGTTGTTGCGGCATGCATAATCCAGGGGATTTTCACTTTAGGAGTTTAGCGGACTGTCGTCGGTACAGAACGGTGGACAAGGATAACCAAAATCCAGCAACACCCCTCCCGTGATCTCCTGGTCATCGGCATCCAGACCGACCAGCACCAGGGACTCCTCTCCGTCTTCCTGCTTTCCATAGTAGATCCGCAACGCCACGCAGCCGGGTTGGGCCAGCAGCTCGCGCACCTGGTCGGCATGGAATGCGCAGGCCTTCTGTGCCCCCTTCCCGATACCATCTCGGTAGCGCCTGGTGAGCGCAGCGGCAGCGGCAAGCGGAATCCGGTGATCGCGGGGAGGCAGCGGCATAGTTGGGCTCCGGAAGAGAGGAAATTCGAGACAGGCCAAGCTGGGGACAGCGAGTTCCCCGCACAAGAGCCTCCGGAACGACTGGAGTTACCTCCAGCCTGCCGACTGGAGTTACCTCCAGTATCGCGACTGGAGTTACCTCCAGGGGTCCGACTGGAGTTACCTCCAGCTTGTTGGCGCTCGGCTTTCTCTTCATAGTAGGAGATGCCTCGGAGCGATGCTTCGCTGCGCGCACTCGTCGAGAGCGAGCGTCGCTTTCATGCGCTCGCTCTGGCCACGTGGGACCTCATCTGGGTGACGGACCACGCCGGACGAATGAGCGGGAGACTGGAGCGCTGGCAAACCTATACCGGGCAGCAGCCGAGCGAGCTCACCGGATATGGATGGCTCGAGGCCATTCATCCGGAAGAGCGAGCAGCGCTGCGGGACCTCCTCGAACCTGCGAGCGCCAGCGCGAGTGCTTTCGAGCGTGAGCTCAGAATCCGGGCGGCTGATGGAAATTATCGTTCCTTCGCGTTCAAGGCCGTGCCCGTCAAGAGTGAGGATGGGTCGCTGCTCGAGTGGATTGGTGGCGCGAACGATCTCACCGAGCGACAGCAGCTGGAGCGCCGGTTCCTCCAGGCCCAGCGGCTCGAGGCGGTAGGTCAGCTCGCCGGAGGAATCGCCCACGATTTCAACAATGTGCTGACCAGCGTGTTGGGCTTCAGCCAGTTCCTGCTTGACCAGCTTCCTTCGGACAGCCCGTACCGGAGCGATGCGGAAGAGATCTATCGCGCCGGCGAGCTCGCGGCGGCCCTCACCCGCAAGCTGCTGGCTTTCAGCCGGCGGCAGCCGGCGAATCCTCAGGTGCTCGACCTGAACCAGGTCATCCAGGACGCCTGTCAAGTGCTCCCGCGCATGCTGAGCGACGAGATCAAACTCGAGCTCGACCTGCGAGCACGTCCCGCCCTGGTGAAAGCAGATCCGGGGCAGCTCGAGCAGGTCATGCTCAATCTCGCGGTCAATGCCCGCGACGCGATGCCGCAGGGCGGCCGGCTCAGGATTCGCACCTCCGCGACCACCTTGTCGGAGGGGTTGCTGCACGCGGGCGGGATGATCCCGCCAGGTCGCTACTGCGTTCTAAGCGTCGCTGACGAAGGGACCGGCATGCCGCCGGAAGTGCTGAGCCGGATCTTCGAGCCCTTCTTCACGACGAAAGGAGGCACCCGCGGTACCGGGCTCGGGCTCTCGACGGTGTACGGCATTGTGGAGCAGCTCGGCGGGCATTTGGTGGTGCAGAGCGCCCCTGGCCGGGGCAGCAGCTTCGAGCTGTACCTCCCGATGCTGGAGGCCACGGCAACGGTGATGGTGCAGCGACCCATGGGAGTGGCCTTGGGCGATGAGGTCATCCTCGTCGTGGAGGACCTGGGGGCCATTCGCAGCCTGGCCCAACGCACCCTGAGCCGCGCGGGTTATCGGGTCGTCACGGCGGAGAGCGGCGAGGAGGCGCGGATGGCGGGCCGGCGCGCGCCACGGATTGACCTGATCGTCATGGACGTCATGCTCCCGGGCGAACGCGGCCCGGCGGTCGCCCGCGAGCTCAAAGAGTTGCACCCAGCGGCCCGCATCATCTACGTCTCGGGTAACCTGGGGATGCGGGAAGAGGACAGCTCGCCGGACGGCCAGCAATGGTTCCTGCAGAAGCCGTTCAGCCCCGAGCAGCTGCTCTCAATCGTGCGTACGGCCCTGGATGCGCCGGTCCAGTCGGGCGTCGCTCCCGAGACACCAAGGACTTAAATTCGGTGCCGGAGGCGTGGTGGCCGAGTGGTTGAAGGCAGCGGTCTTGAAAACCGCCAAGGGGGAAACTCCTTCGTGAGTTCGAATCTCACCCACGCCGTACCTTTCATTTCACCGTGAACTCCTTGACGCCCGACACCGTGCTGTCGAGCGTGATCTGCAGGTGATACTTCCCGACCGGCCAGCCGCCGGGCTTCCAGACATGAAACTCGCTACGGATGACACCCCCGCTCGCGGGAACACGCTGGGTAGTGGAGTCCACAGTTTGACCGTCCTCGAATGTCCACCGGGCCGTGAGCATCGCCGAGCCCAGCGTTTCGGTCTCGACCGAAGCGTAAATCGTGTCGGTGGGCTGAAAGATATCGGTGGGATCCTTGACTGTTCGATCGGCGTTGAGCGACCGGCCCAGCTCGATCACGTTGACCTTGTTGGTGGGGGTCCCGGCCACTTTGGCCTTCGAGCCGCACCCCGCCATGAGCAGCAGCGCTGCTCCGAACGCCAAGCTTCCCCAACTGTGCATGCGCATCTCGGTCTCCCGCTCGCGGCGGCCTAAGGGATTCGCAGCTTTTGTCCTGGATAGATGAGGTTGGGATTCTTGATCGTCGCGCGATTCACCTCGTAGATCTCCCGCCACCGGTTCGCATCGCCGTACTCGCGCTCGGCGATCTTCGAGAGGCTATCGCCCTTGACGACGGTATACATCCGCGGCCCTGCCGGACGGCTGACCGCGTTCGGATCTCCCGCAGTCGAGGACCCGGACTCCACGTTGGAGAAATCGGGTCTGCCGCCCTTCACCGCAGCGTTGGCGCGTTTTCGGTCGAACAACTTGTCCAGAAACCCCATAGAGTCCTCGGGTGTGAATTTGGCTCATGGCCGGCCACGATTGGTGACGTGCGGGCGGCCCGGGTGAGCACGCGATAGATTGACCCGATCCATGCCACTGCCCGTCCAGACCGGACTGGTTCGCGCGATCCGCAGGTGGGACCTGGTTGCGCTGGCCATCAACGCCATTATCGGCGCCGGTATCTTCGGCCTCCCGTCGGAAGTCTTCCGGCGCATCGGCGTGTACAGCCTGTTCGCCTTCGCCGCCTGCGCGCTCGTCGTTACTCTCATCATCCTCTGTTTCGCCGAGGTCGGCAGTCGCTTCACCGGCACCGGCGGGCCCTATCTCTATGCCCGCGAGGCATTCGGACCGGTGGTGGGCTTCGAGGTCGGCTGGCTGATCTGGGTCGCCCGGGTGACCGCCTTCGCCGCCAACAGCAACCTCTTCGTGGACTATCTGGGATTCCTCTGGCCGGCGGCGGGAACCGGAGTTGGCCGCGCCGTGACCCTCGGCCTGATCGTGCTCGCCTTGACGGCGGTGAATCTCACGGGGGTTCGCAACGCTGCTAATGTCAGCAACGGGTTCACGGTCGCCAAGCTCCTGCCCCTCATCCTGTTCATCTCGGTGGGACTCTTCTTCCTCGATCCCGAGCGTTTTACGCTCGCCGCCAAACCCGGCTTCGGTGAATTTTCCGTCTCGGTGTTGCTGCTGATCTATGCCTTCAGCGGCTTTGAAATGGCGGCGATTCCTGGCGGAGAAGTCCGGGATCCCCGCCAGGATCTGCCGAGAGCGCTGCTGATCGCCATTGCGGTCGTGGCCGTGGTGTACTTCCTCATCCAGGTCGTGGCGATCGGGACGTTGCCAGGTCTGGCCGAATCGAGGCGCCCGCTAGCGGATGCAGGCGCGCGCTTCCTCGGCGGGATGGGCGGAGCAATTATTTCGGTGGGCGCGCTGATTTCGATTGCCGGCAATCTGAACGTGATCCTGCTGGTGGCCTCGCGGCTCCCCTTCGCAATGGCGGAGCGCAATGAGCTGCCGCGCTTCCTGGCTGCGACGCACCCGCGCTACCGCACGCCGCACTGGTCCGTCCTGCTCACCGCGACGGTGACGCTGGTACTCGCGCTCACCGGGAGCTTCGTCAAGGCGGCTACCATCAGCGTGATCGCGCGGCTCTTGAGTTACGGGGTGACCGCCGCCGCCCTCCCGGTGCTCCGAAAACGGAGGGACGCGCCTCCGGCGTCGTTCAGGGTCCCCGCCGGTGGCGCCGTTACCATTGCCACCTTGCTGCTTACCGCCTGGCTCTTGTCCAACACCACGGGGCGACAGGCCCGGGACGCGGCCATTGCTGCGACCTTGGGGCTGCTGCTGTATCTGCTCCCCCGGCTCAGCGGGAAGCGCACCGGATGATCCACAAGCACCCGCACCTGATCGGTCGGGAGCACCGCACCCCGGTAACTCCGGGTACCGGCGGCCGCCACGTGGAGCTCCCGGACGACCTGCTGCGCGAAGCTTCACGGCGACTTGGCATCATAGCGTTGCTCGGGGCGGTGCTCTGGATCATCGGCTCGCTGATGATCCACGTGGCGTTCAAGCTGATGTACGGTGAGCCTCGTTGGCTAACCTTCCAGACGCCCGACCTGGTCGCACTGATCAGCTCGGCGGTGTCGTTCCTGCTCTATCTCTATACCCGAAGGAGCCAGCGCAGTCCCAGTTTCATCCTGGACCTGGGGTTCGGCTTTCTCATTTTCACCTCTGTTGCCCTGGGTCTCATCTGGCATTGGTGGCCGGACCAGACCAACGCCGTGGTACCGACACTCACCTGGATCGGGGTGTTGGTCCTCATGTTCGCGGCAATCATCCCGAGTCCGCCCCGTAAGACCCTGCTGGTGGGCCTGGTTGCCGTCTCCATGGGACCGCTCGGCATGTACCTCGCGAAAGTGCGCGGAGCCTGGGATTACGGCTCCAACCTCAACCTCTTTGTCATGCACTATCCCGACTATCTGCTCGTCGGGGTGGCCGTGGTGGTCTCGCACGTGGTGCTCAAGCTCGGCCGCCAGGTGACCAAGGCACGCGAGCTGGGGAGCTATCAGGTGGGCGAGCTGCTCGGTCAAGGGGGCATGGGGCAGGTCTACCGCGCGACCCATCGCATGCTGGCTCGACCCGCGGCGATCAAGCTCATCCGCCCCGAAACCCTCGCGGCGGACCCGGCGGCACGCGAGCTCGCCATCAAGCGCTTCCATCGCGAGGCGGAGGTCGCCGCCAAGCTTCGTTCACCGCATACGGTCGCCCTCTATGACTTCGGCCAGACCGAGGACCAGACGCTCTATTTCGTGATGGAGCTGCTGGAAGGGATGAACCTCGAGAGGCTGGTGCGCGAGCACGGCCCGGTGCCCGCTAACCGAGTGATCTACATCCTGGTTCAGGTATGCGACTCGCTCGAGGAAGCGCACGTCTTAGGCCTGGTGCACCGGGACATCAAGCCGGCCAACATCCACATCGGCCGGCTCGGGCTGCGCCACGATTTCGTCAAAGTGCTCGACTTCGGTCTGGTCAAGCAGGTGAAGGGTCCGTCGAGTGAAAGCTCGCTGGCGACCGAGATCGGAGGGACACCGGGCACGCCGGACTACATGGCGCCGGAGATGACGATGGGAGAGGAGGTGGACCGGCGGGCCGATCTCTACGCGCTGGGTTGCGTCGCGTACTTCCTGCTGACGGGAAAACTGGTTTTCGAGGCCGCCAACGTCTTTCACATGATCGCTCGGCACTTGAACGATACGCCCGTGGCTCCCTCGGCGCGCGCCGGGATCGCCATACCCGCAGAGCTCGAGCATGTAGTGCTCGGCTGCCTCGAAAAACAGCCCGACCGGCGCCCGCAAAGCGCCACCGAGCTGCGGCAAGCGCTGTGTGCGATCGAGCACGACCGGTGGACCCAGGAGCACGCCGCCGGGTGGTGGGCCTGGCTTGGGGAAGCATAGCAGCAAACCGGTTAGACCTGGCGGGCTGCTCGACACTTCAGCATCCTCCGGCCATGCCCGACGCTCCCAGTTACCATGCGCTTCCGCCGGAAGAGGTGCTGCGGCGCCTGGAAGGCACCGCCGAAGGCTTGAGCGAGGCGGAGGCCGCCGAGCGCCGGCGCCGGGTGGGTCCCAACGCGCTCAGCCTCGCGAAGCCGGCATCCGCCTGGAAGATCCTCGCCGACCAGCTCACGAGTGTGGTCGTGCTGCTGCTGGTCGCGGCAGAGGCCGTCGCGCTGGCGATCGGCGATCTGCTGGACGCAGGGGCCATCGGCGCCGTGCTGCTCATCAACACCCTGCTCGGCTTTTTTACGGAGCTTCGCGCGCGTCGTGCGATGGAGGGGCTGCGCGAGCTCCAGGCCCCACGGGCGACTGTACTACGCGGCGGTGTCGCCGCTGAGATCGACGCGCGGGACCTGGTACCCGGCGACGTAATCCAGCTTTCGGAAGGTCAGTCGGTGCCGGCGGATGCCCGGTTGCTGGAGGGCACCGACCTCAAGGTCAATGAGGCACCGCTCACTGGCGAATCCCTCCCGGTGCAGAAGCACGTAGCTCCAGTCGCGGAAGACGCGCCGCTCGCAGAGCGTAGCAGCAACGTCTATCAAGCCACCGCGATCGGGTCAGGAAGCGCCCGCGCCGTCGTCTTCGCCACCGGCATGGCTACCGAGCTGGGCCGGATTGGCGGCCTGGTCGGTGGGATCGAGGAAGAGCGCACCCCGCTCGAGCGCCGGCTCGACACGCTGGGCCGTCGCCTGGTGTGGCTGGCGCTCGCAGCGGGGGCCGTGGTCGTCGGAGTCGGTACGCTGCACGGGTTTGCGCTCGGCCGGCTGATCGAGACGGGGCTTGCGCTGGCGATTGCCGCGGTGCCCGAGGGGCTTCCGGCCGTGGCCACCATCGCGCTCGCGGTCGGGGTGCACCGCATGGCGCGACGCCGTGCGCTAGTGCGCCGGCTGCCCTCCGTGGAGACGCTCGGTGCGGTGACCCTCGTCTGCAGCGACAAGACGGGCACCCTGACTGCGGGCGAGATGAGCGTGACGACTCTGTGGGCCGGCGGACGCGAGATTCAAGTGACGGGAACCGGCTATGCCCCGGAAGGCGGCTTTAGCGTGGCGGGGCGCGCGCTGACGGCCGGCGAAGACGAGCCGCTGGGGCTCGCGCTAACCATCGGCGCGCTGGCCAATCGAGCCGAGCTGGAGCAAACCGCGGAGGGCTGGAAGGTGCGGGGCGACCCCACCGAGGCGGCCTTGCTGGTGGCAGCGCGCAAAGCGGGGCTCGACCGTGAGGCCCTGCGCGCGCAGCAGGCCGAGTTGGCCGAGGTGCCCTTTTCGAGCGAGCGCATGCTCATGGCCACGTTTCATCGGGGCCCGGAGGGCGAGACTCTCGCGTATGTCAAAGGCGCGCCGGGGCGAATCGTCGAGCTGTCGACGCGAGTGCGTATGCCGGAGGGCGAGCACCCGCTCGACCAGGCGGGGCGTGAGGAGCTGCTCCAGCACAACCGGGACCTTGCCGGGCGTGGGCTCCGGGTGCTGGCGCTGGCGCACGGCAAGGTCTCGCAAACCGACGAGTCCGCGCTCCGCGAGCTCAGCTTCGTCGCCTTCGCCGGCCTCATCGATCCTCCCGCCCCAGGGGTGCCGGAGCTGATCCGGGCATTCCGTGAGGCAGGAATCCATACCGTCATGCTCACCGGCGACCAGGAGGTCACCGCGAAAGCTATCGCCCGCGAGCTCGGCATCCTGCAGGAAGGTGAGGAAGTGTTGGGCGGGAAAGAGCTGGTTCAGCTCAGCGAGGCGCAGCTCACCGAACGCATCCGGCGGGTCCGCGCGTTCAGCCGGGTGAGCCCGGAGCACAAGCTCGCGATCGTCACCGCGTACCAACGCGAGGGGGAGATCGTCGCGATGCTCGGCGACGGAGTAAACGACGCGGCAGCGCTCAAGAAGGCCGACGTCGGCGTGGCAATGGGTCTGCGCGGCACCGACGCGGCGAAGGAAGCCGCAGCCATCGTGCTGCAGGACGACCGGTTCCAGACCATCGGTGTCGCGGTGGAGCAGGGCCGCGTCATCTTCGACAACATCCGCCGCTTCGTGTTCTACCTCTTCAGCTGCAACCTCGCCGAGCTATTACTCCTGCTCGGCGCAGGGATCGCGGGGTTCTCGCTCCCGCTGTTGCCGATCCAGATCCTCTGGCTCAATCTGGTCACCGATACGTTCCCCGCCCTCGCGCTCGCGCTCGAGCCGGCGGATCCAGATGTCATGCTCCGGCCACCGCGGTCTCCCGACGAGGCTCTGCTGTCCGCCAAATTCCTCCGCCAGGTAGGGTTCTGGGCCCTGCTGATTGCACTGCCGACTCTCGGGGCCTTCATATGGGGCCTGGATGACGGGAAGGCTTCACAGCGCGCGGTGACGCTCAGCTTCATGACGCTGGCTTTCGCACAGACATTTCACTTAGCCAATGCGCGGCGACGGGGAGCGCGGAATCCCTGGGCGCTGGGCGCCGTCGCACTGGTCGCCCTGCTACAAGTAGCGGCCGTCTCCGTGTCGCCGCTGGCGCGGGTTCTCGGCACCACAACGATGGATTGGGGCGACTGGGCAGTGGTGCTCGGGCTCGCGCTGGTGCCCGCGGCGGTGGGGCGCGCCGCCGGCCTGTTCCGGCGGCGCGAGACACCGCTCCCCCCACGCGGGGCTCTTAGTGGAGCGGATTCCCCTCCGATGAGGTGACCCGGTGGGCCGCCGCATCGTTGACGACGAGGGTCCGCAACATCCGGCCGAACGTCTGCGCCACCTCGTCATAATTGCGCGCGGGAGCGGTGAACAGAGCATAGATCACGTGCCCGTCAGGCAGGCCGCGCGTATATAACCGCACCCGCTCTTCCTCCCCGGTCACCGGCGAAACTCCCGAGAGCACCACCGAGAATCCCGGCGCCGCATCGATAACCTCGGAGCGGGCCGAGCCCGCTTCCGCCCGCAGGTAGGAGTTGGCCGACAGGATCGTCCGAACCAGGTCGTCGGTGGCATCCTCCAGCGTGCCACGTGGCTTGGTCCGGTCCTCGAAGGGCGCGTAACTGCGCTCCAGGCTCAGGCTCCGGCGCTCTTCGGCTCCTGCGAAGGGAGTGTAGTGATTGACGATCACACCGTACAGCAGCACCTGCCGGCCGTCGCTGGCGTTTACCACGCCGCCTTCGGGCGCCATCGACACCGCCAATCCCGAGGGGTAGACGTTCCAGTTGTCGGGGTGGTCGATCGCGAAGAAGCCACTGCTATGTTCGAAACGCAGGAAGCGGGATGAAGGCGCCGCCACCTGCACCGCCACCTGGCCGATGGCCGGGGGTTCCTGAGCGGGCGGGGCGGTTTGGGTCACCTGCTGCGAGCTGGGCAGCGGCAGGCGCCGCAGCCCTGTTCGTATGGTGGTGAAGTTCCCCACCACCTCGGTCTTCCCAGATCCCAGGCTAGTGGCGTACTGGCGGAGGCGGGCTTCGCGGTTGGCCGAGGACGGGTGGCTGCTGAAGAACTGCTCCAGCTTGCTCGGGTTGCGGCCCTGTTCGGCGCGGAGCAGCTCGAAGAGCGTCGCCATGGCCAGCGGGTCATAACCCGCTTTGGCCATGATCTGCTGACCCACCTGATCGGCTTCATACTCGTCGTTCCGACTGAACTTCAGAAAGAGTGCATTCAGCCCGACGCCGCCGATCGTATTGAGAATCTGGGCCGTCCCTCCCGCGGGTTTTCCAAGCAACCCGCCCAGGATACCGAGGCCCGAACGGGTGAGATAGGCTTTGGAGGCCTGGTGGGTGCCGTGGCGCAGCGCCACGTGCGACATCTCGTGGGCCAGCACACCAGCCAGCTCGGCCTCACTGCGTGCCGTTTCGATCAAGCCGCGGTTGACGTACATGGGACCGCCGGGAAGCGCAAAGGCGTTGATCTCCGAAGCATTTACCGCCTTGATCTGGTACGGGTACCTTGCCCCGGGAGCCACCGCCGCCAGCCGCTGCACCACCCGGTTGAGGTAGCTGTCCACGTTGTTGTTCCTCAACAAGGGCAGTTGGCGCTCCGCTTCGGCGGCCGACTGCCTGCCGATCTCGATGTCCTGACTGACGCTGAAGAGATTGAAGCCCGGCTGTGGCTGCTTGGTGACGGTCTGCGCGAGGACCGGAGCGCTCAAGAGGCCGAGCGCGCTGAGAACCAGGAATTTTCGCATGATCTCCCTTCCTTTTTCCCTCGACCGGGAGACAGCACCAGGCCCTTCGAGCTACACATCCTCGCGAGGGACTCTTGGTAGATTTCCATCACTCTTGCTGGAGCTGCCGCAAATGCGGGCCCTGTCCATTTTCATGCTTGCCTCCCTGATGCCACTGGGCGCCTCGGCGCAGCCGATCGTGATCGATCACAGCAAGGCCCGCATGTATCTGAACGAAGAGGTTACCCTGGAAGGCCCGGTGGCGCGGGTCGACCGGAGCGGCGGCGGCCTTTGGTTCAGCCTCGGAAAGCCGCACCCCAGCTCGACAGTCGTGATCGTGGTCGTGGCAGAATTCGCCTCCGCTTTTCCGGAGCCTCGCTCCTATGAAGGCGCGACGATCCGAGTCAGAGGCCGGCTTTCTTCAGGGAACCAGGAGGGCATTGGAATCGATCGCAGCGGTGGAGCGCGGCTCAGTGGACCGAAACCGCGCAGCCCATTCATCGTTCTGGAGGACCCCAGTCGATTGACCGTGGTTGTACCAAAGCCGAAGCAGCCCTAGCGCTCTGGCACATCCCTCGCCTCGAGCAGTCAAGAACCTTGACACAAGGCGAGATGCAGTGACGCGACACCCGCGCCGATTGGACTACGCAATAGCCCTGCTGGGTTTTCCTGTCTTCCTCGGGTCATGCTCCACCTTGGGGCCCAGCGAGCTCAGGCTGCCGGTGGGGGCGGTGGCTCTTGCCACGCCCGCCGTCTATCAAGAATGGCATCAGCGGACTCAAGCCTGCAGTGGGCTCACGGGAGACTTCTCAACAGTTCAATTCTATGTGGTGCCTGGAGTTGACACGTTTCCCACAGAGGTCGGGCCGAAAGTCGGGATGTGGACCCGGGAGGGTCGAGTCAACCGGATCATTATTGCAGGCAACTATCTGGCGCACGAAATGGTGGTGCGCCACGAGATGCTTCACGCGTTATTGCAGCGCGAAGGCCATCCGGCTGGCTACTTCGTCGAGCGATGCCACCTGACCTGGGAATCTTGGAATTCGGGAGGAGCAGAGTGAGGCAAGGCCGAAACAGTGGGGCGTCAGCACAGCAGAACTGCACAAAAAGGCGTCACCACTTTCGGGTGATTCTGGCCTCGAGAATGTAGTCCAGTTTGGGAAAGCTCCGGGCCAGATAGGCGTTGCCCAGCGCCTGAATGGAATCCTGGGAGGGACAGGTTCCCTGACTCCCCCGGCGGCAGGAATACCCAGCAAAGAGAGAATCCAGCACCGGCATCCCCACCACGACCTCGCCGATGGGCGGGAAGCCGAAGGTGCCCGTGGTGTCGAGGCGTGGGTTGTCCGCCAGATTGACGTAGAGCTGGGCCCCTCGCGTATTCGGGCCTCCGCGCGCGTAGGACAGTCGGCCGCGCGTGTTACTCTGCCGCACCGGCTCGTCGGGAATCACCCGGTTCCTCCAGACGGCCCGAACCGCCGAATCTCCCGCAATGCCCCACTGGACTACAAAACCGGGAACCACCCGGAAGAAGCGCGCGCCGTCGTAATACCCGTTGCGGACGAGGAAGTGCAGCCGGTCCACGCCGAGCGGCGACCAGTCCCGGTGGGCGATGATGACGACGCGACCACGACTGGTGGCCAGCTCGACCTGAAAGCTGTCGGGCGCGGCTCGCGCGAGCTCCTGAGGTGTCGGAGCAAGCAGGGGCGAGCGACTCCGGCATCCGCCCAGCCTGAGGATGGCGGCGCCGAGGAGCAGCCGGAGCAGCCAGCTCCGAAGCATCAAGTTCGGACCTACTTCACCTGGAGGACGCTCACCATGCCGAGATTCAGGTGGGGGGGCTTGTCCGGCGCATCCCGGAAATTACAGAGCAGCAAGTAGGTGCCCTCGGTGAGGTCGACCAGCAGCCGGCCCAATGGCGCCTCGCCCGGAGTGGCGACCAGGATTCCGGCGAGCTGAATCATAGTTCGGCGCGTGGGGTTATCCGCTTTCAGCAGACTATCGAGGACGACGCCGGGCTTCAAGCGAACGATCACCACTTCATGAGGGACTTTGCCCTCATTCTTGAATGAGAACGCGGTTAGTCCGGGCGGAAGCGTCGCGGGTGCCCGGAACGCATAGTCCATTCCGGTGACCTCCACAGTCGCGAAGCTTTGGGCCGCAGCTCCTGAGGCCGCAACAAGCACCAGCGCCGTCGCCGGCGCCCAAACCCGCAAGAATGTTCGCATGGCTCAGGCCTCTCCATCGGGTTGGGTACGAGCGGCGTGAACCGCCTGGCTCAAATCAGTCGCCGCTATCCAGAGATCGGCAAATTCGGTGTGGCGAGGGTTCATGAGGCCGGCACGGAGATCGGCGGCCAGGCGCACGTTGAGCTCGGTCGCCCGGCGCACCCGGAAGCGCTCCTCGAATCCCGCGGGATCTTCCACGTGGGCTGCGCGCAGCAAGGCCCAGAGCCGCAGCCGAAGATCGTCGAGGACGCGCTTGACGTCCGAGAGTTCCTCCACCGGCATCGCCCCGCGGGCCGCGCGGGCTTCCAGCGCCTGCAGGGTGAGGTTGAGCCTGGACAGATGGTCGCCGATACTCACGTCCGCCATGTCATCTCCGGGGATTTGGGACCCTAAGAGTCGAACATGAGCATATCCCGGTCAACCCTATGGCGCCACGCAGTTAGCTTGCGTCAGTCCCCGCGCACCCCCAATTTCCGGCGCCCGGGAGTGGTGGCCGAGAGGCTGAAGGCGGCGGTTTGCTAAACCGTTATAGGGGCGAAATCCCCTATCGAGGGTTCGAATCCCTCCCACTCCGTAACCGTGAGAGGTGAGAGGTAAGAGGTGAGAGGGGGCAAAGCACTTCCCTCTCACTTCTCACTTCTCACTTCTCACCTCTCACCGCTTCTCTCACCTCTTACCTTTCTGCCATGTCCACCCCACCGCGGGTCCGCTTTGCCCCCTCTCCCACCGGCTACCTCCACGTTGGAGGCGCGCGCACCGCGCTCTTCAACTGGCTCTACGCCAGGAAGACCGGCGGCGTCTTCGTGCTGCGGATCGAGGACACCGACCAGCAGCGCAGCACCGAGGAGAACACCCAGGTCATCCTCGACGGGCTGCGCTGGCTCGGACTGCAGTGGGATGAGGGCCCGGTCTTTCAGGGCGAGGCGGTCGCGCGCCACCGGGCTGATGCCGAGCGGCTGCTCGCCGAAGGCAAGGCGTATCGCTGCTTCTGCACCAAGGAGGAGCTCGAGGCGCAGCGCAAAGCCACGCTGAAAGGGGCAGAGGCTTTCAAGTACGATCGCCGCTGCGATCGGCTGCCCGCCGCGGAGGTCGCGGCCCGCATGACGCAGGGCATGCCCTTCGTGATCCGTTTTCGCATGCCGCAGGAAGACATCGCCTGGAACGACGCGGTGCACGGCACCATCACCTTCCACGGCCGCGATCTCGACGACCTGATCATCCTGCGCGCCGACGGCACCCCGATCTACAACATGGCCGTCGTGTCCGACGACATCGCGATGCGAATCACCCACGTGATCCGCGGCGACGACCACATCTCCAATACGCCGAAGCAGCTCGCCTTGTATCGCGCGCTCGGAGCAGCCATCCCCACCTTCGCGCATGTGCCGATGATTCTGGGCGCCGACGGGAAGAAGCTCTCCAAGCGGCATGGCGCCACCGCCGTGGGCGACTACCAGAACCTCGGCATCCTCCCCGCCGCGATGCGCAATTTCCTGGCTTTGCTCGGCTGGTCGCCCGGCGAGGACCGCGAGATCATGGCTGAAGCCGAGCTGATTGCGTTGTTCTCACTGGAGGGGATCCAGAAGAAGCCCGCCGTCTTCGACACCACGAAGCTCGAGTGGATGAACGGGCAGTATCTCTCGCTGCT
Organism: Gemmatimonadales bacterium; assembly: GCA_036002045.1. Lineage (GTDB taxonomy): Bacteria > Gemmatimonadota > Gemmatimonadetes > Gemmatimonadales > GWC2-71-9 > JABFSM01. The sequence continues at coordinate 2,891 of DASYTT010000076.1, read as the reverse complement.
GCCCACCGAGGAGCTGCTCGAGCCGGTAGCTCGCGAGCTCGACCGGCTGAACCTCAACTACGGCTCGCGCGAAGTACTGGTGCCCTACATCAATGCCGTCAAGGCAAGGTCACGGACGTTGCTCGACGTCGCCCGGCAGGTGGCGGTCCGGCTGGACTCGCATCAGCTCGAGCTCGACGAGAAGGGGCGGTCGCTGATCAAGCAGATGGGCGACGGGTATTTCCGGAGCCTGGCCCTCGCACACGAGACGTTGAGCGCGATCAGCGAGGGCGAATGGCGGCACGAGCGAATCCTGGCCGCACTCAAGGACACCGTGGAAAAGGAGGGCCTCAAGCTCGGCGACCTGCTGCAACCGATTCGTGTGGCGCTCACGGGCTCCACCGTGTCGGAGCCGGTCAACGAGCTGCTGGAAGTGGTGGGAAGGTCTTCGGCTCTGGCGCGGCTGACGGCCGCCGCACGGTCGTTAGCCAATAGCCAGTAGCCCATAGCCAATAGCCCGGCTAGGGCTTCTTAGTGGAATCCGCCTTCTCTGGCTTCTTCTTCTGGTTCTCCTGCAGCTTGTGCAGCCGCTCCCGCTCCGCACGCAGCTCTTTGATCGCCCGCTTGAAGTCCTCCAAGGTCTGCGCCCGTAGTGAGGCGTACGCGAGGTCTTCCCGGATGGCCGCGAGGCGGGAGGCCTGGCTGTACTCCATCGTGGCGCCGCCACTCTTGATCGGGAGCAAGGCAAGGACCGCGCTGGGAATCTTGAGCCCGCCGAGGTAGATGTACTTGCTGTCGATCCCGAAGGTCTTCCCGAAGATCTGCGTGGTCCAGGAAGGTGGGGCGGCTCCCGGCGCCGCCGGCGCACTCAGCACCGAGTCGATGTACTGCTGCACGATGGCGGCGACTGCGCTGTCCACCAATTGCATGTGCGTCCGGGTGATTGCCTCCGCCAACTCGCGGGGCGGCGCGGGAAGCGGGCGCACCCAGAGCTTGCCCTGGCCGAGCGAGGGGCCGATCCGGTAGAGCCTGGGCCGCAGGGTGTCGGGGGTTCCCAGCGATTCGGCTGGCACCGGCGCTACGGGCGCCGGAGCGGGAGCAACCGGTTCGGGTGGCGGCGGGAGGGGGGTCGGCTCCGGCGCGGGTGCCGGCTCCTCCTGGCGCGGCGTGATGCCGGCTGCACGCCCCTTCCGCGCCGAGCCACCCGGCTGCTCAAACTTCATTTCCACCGCCTGGCTTCCTTCCGAGCCGGGCGGAACCACGATGAGAATTGCCGGAGGCCGCCGGGGCGGTACCAGCCAGGGATTGACCCGGACGAGCAGGATGAGCGAGTGAATCCCCACGCTGAGCACGATCGCCCAGGTGGACCACCGCCTGCGGCCGGGAAGGAAAAGCTGCCTAGGAGGCGAGGGCAACGCCGGCTCCCCGGAATGATTCCAAGGCGCGCCCGATGCGAGTTACCGCTTCGGTGAGGCGGGCGGGACTCACAGTAAGCGCGATGCGAAAATACCCCTCGCCCGCCGGGCCAAAGGCGCTGCCGGGCAGGGTCACCACCCCGAACTCTTCGAGCGCGTGGCGCGCAAACGGCGCCGAGGCCAGCTCAGCGGGCAGGCGAACCCAGAGGTACATCGCGGCTTTGGGGCTCTGGACCTCGAACCCGCTCGCGTGGAGCGCGGCGACTCCGGCGTCCCGCCGCTCGGCGAGCACCCGGCAGATGGGCACCACCAGCTCTTCCGAGCGGTCGAGTGCAACGCAAGCGGCCCGCTGCAGGGCGAGAAAAGGCCCGGTATCCACATAGGACTTGACCTTGGTGAGCGCGCCGATCAGCTCCGCCTTCCCGACCGCCCAGCCCAGCCGCCAACCCGTCATCGAAAAGCTCTTGGAGAGCGAGAAAAACTCGACAGCCACCTCGCGGGCGCCCGCCACTTCAAAGATGCTCGGCGCCACGTAGCCGTCGTAGGTCAGATCACAGTATGCGTTGTCATAGGCGAGCACGATCCCGTACCTGCGGCACACGGCGACGATGCGCTCCAGGTAATCGAGTGGTGCAATCGCCGCGGTCGGGTTGTTCGGATAGTTGAGGTAGACCAGCCGCGTCCTGCGCAGCACCGCTTCCGGCACGCGCTCGAGCTCCAGCAGGAACCCGTCCGAGGCGCGCAGTGGATAGACGTGCGGCTCAGCGCCGGACAGGATGGTCCCGCCAATGTATGCCTGATAGCCGGGCTCGGGGAAAACGATCACGTCTCCCGGATTCGTGATGGCGTACGGCAGGTGGGCCAGGCCCTCTTTGGAGCCGATGAGCGGCAGTAATTCTGCACCGGGATCGAAGTGCTGCCCGAAGCGCCGCTCCAGGTAGGCGCTGCACGCCTTGCGAAAGGCGGGGAGGCCCTGCTGGAACCCGTACTTGCTCAGGGCAGGATCGCCCAGGGCTTCTCGCAGCGCTTCCACCACCACGGCGGGCGGTGGGGTGTCGTTGTCGCCTGCTCCCAGGTCGATCACATCGACCCCGGCATCGAGCAAGCGGCGCTTGATACTGGGGATTTCGGCCAGAGGATAGCCGGGCAGCGCGCCGACTCGCTCGCTCAGTTGCACGTTCATCGCTCGAAGGCCCTCACCGGATTGCGCAGGACACCGACACCCGAAACCTCGACTTCCACGACATCACCCGGCGCGAGCGGTCCCACGCCGGCAGGGGTCCCGGTCGCCACCAAGTCGCCCGGAAGCAGCGTCATGACGCCACTGATATAGGACAGGAGCGCGGGAATCGGAAACACCATCTCCGCCGCTCTCGCCCGTTGCCGCTCGGCTCCATTCACCCGGCCAACGACCTCGAGGTCCCGCCAGCCCAGCCCCTCGACGATACGGGGGCCGACCGGGCAAAATGTGTCGAAGCCCTTGGCGCGGGTCCATTG
>DASYTT010000075.1:0-7886 GCA_036002045.1 Gemmatimonadales bacterium | reverse complement strand
TGGAACGTCGGCCGTTTCATTCTCGGGAACCTGAGTGGCCCGGTCCGGCCGCTGGGCGGACCCTATGAGAACGTGGTACGCCGGGGCGAACTGACGCTGTCCGACCGCTGGATCATCGCGCGCTGCGAGGAAACCGTGCAGCAGGCGACGGCCGCGTACGAGCGCTTCCGGCTCAACGACGCCGCACTCGCGCTGCATCACTTTCTCTGGAGTGATCTCGCCGACTGGTACGTGGAGCTGATCAAGCCGCGCCTCTATGGGACTCTGCCCGGCGGCGATGTCGCCCGGGCCGTCGTGACCGCCACGTTCGAAGTGGCGCTCCGACTGCTCCATCCGGTGATGCCGTTCATCACCGAAACGCTCTGGCGCCTGCTGCCGGGCAATGCGGAGCGGGAATCCATTTCGGTCGCCCCCTGGCCGGGAAGCGATCGCCGCGCCCTCGATGCCGAGGCGCTGCGGCGATTCGGCGCGCTGCAGGAACTGGTGGGCGCGTTCCGCTCAATCCGTGCCGAGTATGGCGTGCCGCCCGGCCAGACGGTGCGCGCCACGGTCACCCGGCCGGGACCCGAGACCCGCGAAGTGTTGCGGCTTGAGCGTCCCACCGTGCGCCGGCTGGCCAAGGTGTCCAGCCTGGAGCTCAAGGAAGCGGAGAGCGCCGCGATCGCCACGGCGAATGCCGTGCTCAGCGACGGCTCGCTGGTGACGGTGCCGCTAGGCGACCTCGTCGACCTCCACAAGGAGTGCGCGCGCCTGCAGGCCGAAGCCGACCGACTCGCCGGAGCCATCGCGACTCAGGAAAGCAAGCTCGACAATCAGCAGTTCGTGGCCAAGGCGCCCGAGGCAGTGGTGACTCGCGAACGGGAAAAGCTCACGGCTTGGCGCGAGCAGGCCGAAGTGCTGATCGAGAAGAGGAAGAAGCTCGGTTGTCCGGTGTGAGCGGGTCAGCTGGCAGGTTGCAGGTGGCAGGTGACCGGTCTTGCCACCTGCCACCTGCGACCTGCCACCTCTCTGTATTGCTCGGAAGCCTGCTCCTGCTGTCCTGCGCCCGCGTCCAAGCTCCTCCCGGCGGACCTCCGGACCTGGCCCCGCCGCAGCTCGTCGCCCGGATCCCCGACTCGGTTGCGGCATTGCCGGATTTCGAAGGCGACGTCGAATTCCGCTTCAATGAGGTCATCTCCGAAGGCGGGACGCCGAATTTCGGGCTGGGCACCGGCGACCTCGAAAAGCTGGTGATTCTGTCGCCCTCCCTTGCAGTCCCCGAGGTGCGCTGGAAGCGGACTCGCATTACGGTGCGTCCCCGCGAGGGGTGGCGGCCGAACACCGTCTACCGCATCGAGCTGCTGCCCGGCGTGCTCGATCTGTCCAACAACCGCAGCAAGCAAGGCGGCGTCGTGACCTTCACGACCGGGGCGCCGCTTCCCGGCACGACGCTCCGGGGCATGGTGGTGGACTGGACCACGCGGCGTCCCCTGCCCCGCGGGCTGGTCGAGGCGGTGCTGCTTCCCGACAGCCTGCCCTATCGCACCAGTGCCGATTCGAGCGGACGCTTCGTCCTCGGTCCGGTCCCGGTCGGTGCCTATCTCGTGCATGGCATCCTGGATCAGAACAACGACTTGCGCTTCGACCGCCGCGAGGCGTTCGATACGCTGCGCTTGGCCGCCGGGCGGGACAGCGTGGGGGAGCTCTGGGTCTTCCGGCACGACACGACCGCAGCACGGATCAGCTCGGCGGCGCTCAATGACTCGCTCTCGCTGCTGCTCACCTTCTCGCAGAACCTGGACCCCTATCAGCGGCTCCCGCCCGATTCGGTCGAGCTGCGCCTGCTGCCCGATTCGGTGCCAGTTCCCGTGCTGCGGCTCCTTCCCAAAGAGGAATACGACTCGGCTTTCCCTCCCGCGCGGCCCCCGGTGGATACGAGCGCGGCGGCGCGCGCCCGGGCGGACAGCGTGCGCGCCGATTCGGTTCTGCGCGCCCGGGCGGACAGTCTGCGCGCCGATTCCCTCGCGCGGGCCCGCGAGGCGGTGCAGATCCGGATTCCCGGCGCACCGCGGCGCGGCGAGACCGGCCGCGACACTAGCGGGACCGGTCCGCTGCGCACCCGGCCAGCGCTCTTCGATAAGCTGCTGCTGCGAGCCGGGGCACGGCTGCGTCCCGGCGCGAGCTATGTGGTGGTCGTGCACGGCATCCAGAATCTGAATCGGATCGCGGGCACGGCACGCACGGTGGCAAGAATTCCCGAGGAAAAACCCCCGGCGGACACGACCAAAAAGGCCAGGCCCGATACGCTCCCGCGGAGGTCCCGGCGGTGACGGACGCCCGCCGCTCGCTCCCTTCCGTCGCCCGGCTGCTGGACGAGCCCGGCGTGCAGGAGCTGCTAACCCGCACCCCCCGAAATCTGGTAGTGGCGGCTGCGCGGGAAACTCTGGCAGCGGTCCGGGATGGCCGCGCGCCGCCTCCCGAGGACTGGGGAGTCGAAATCGCCGAGCGGGTGGCGCAGCGCGCCGTTCCCTCGCTCCACCCCGTGCTCAACGCCACCGGCGTGGTGCTGCACACCAACCTCGGCCGCGCGCCGCTCGCCGCCGCCGCGATCACGGCCGTCCAGGCAATCGCCACCGGCTACAGCACCCTCGAGCTCGATAGCGCGACCGGCACCCGCGGGAATCGCGGCGATCACTGTGCCGAACTCCTGGCCGGACTGGCCGGGACCGAAGCCGCGCTGGTGGTCAACAATGCCGCAGGGGCCTTGCTCCTGGCGCTCAACGCGCTCGCCGAGGGCAAAGAGGTGCTCATCTCCCGCGGAGAGCTGATCGAAATCGGCGGCTCCTTCCGGATTCCCGACATCCTGGAGAAGAGCGGGGCCAGGCTTCGCGAGGTCGGGACGACCAACCGGACCCACCTCGAGGATTACCGCCGCGCGCTCTCCCCAGAGACCGGTGCGCTGCTCACGGTGCATCGCTCGAATTTCGCGCAGAGCGGGTTCGTGGCGACGCCCGCGCCCGCGGAGCTCGCCGCGCTCGCACACCAGGCGGACATCCCCTACCTGCACGACGTCGGCAGCGGGTTACTGGCCGACCTCTCGCACTTCGGGCTCAGCGACGAGCCCAGGGTGACCGACGCGGTGCGGTGGGGGGCCGATCTCGTGCTCTTCAGCGGCGACAAGCTGCTGGGTGGGCCCCAGGCCGGCTGTCTCGTCGGCCGGCGCAGCCTGGTGGCGCTGGCCAGGCAGAATCCGCTCGCCCGGGCCTTGCGCGCGGACAAGCTGACGCTCGCGGCCCTGGAAGCGACCCTGGCACTCTATCACGATCCAGAAACGGCACTACGGGAGATCCCGGTATTGCGCATGCTGACGCTCCCGCCGGAAGCGCTGCGGGAGCGCGCCGAGCAGCTGCGCACCGCGATCACCAGCAGCCGCACCGCCGCACCGCCCCACTGCCGCACTGCCGCTGGCTCCTCCGCCGTGGGCGGCGGCTCGTTCCCCGGAGCCGAGCTACCGACGACGCTGGTCGTCATCGCTCCGGGCCCCCGCGGTGCGGCGAGCCTGGCGCTCCGGCTCCGACTCGGCAGCCCCCCGGTGATCGCCCGGGTCCAAAACGAGGAGCTGGTGCTCGACCCGCGAACCCTGCCGCTCGAGGCGCTCGAGCAGGTGGGAGCGGCGGTGGTACAGGCGCTCGAGGAAGACTGATCAGCCTCGTCGGCGCCGCCTCCGCACGCGGTTCGTCCGCCGCAGGATGGCGCGTCGTTTGCCGCGCTGCTCCACCAGCCGGCCGCGCTTCGGGTCCCAGCGCCAGCGCGGCTTCGGTCCACGCAACAGGACTCCGCCCATCCAGCGCGCCGGCTCCGTCAGCGCAAACCAGTCCGCCTTGTTCGCGAGCACCCGTTGGCCCAGCGCGGTGAGCCAGAGCTCGCACTGGCGGAGCTCGGCATCGGCGAGCCGCGCCAGGTTGCGCCGGGAGCCGGCCAGCAGGGGATAATCTCCCGAGGCCAGATCACGCAGCACCGCGTAGAATGTCGTATCGCCCATGAACGGCCGCGATTCGCGCCGCTGGACCGCGACGAAGGCCTGCATCGGCGTGCGCGCGCCTCCGGCAACCTCTTCGAGCGCGAATTGCTCGGTCTGACTCAGGCCGTTCTGGGTGGAGGGATACTCCGCCAAATAGCGCCGCAGCGCCGCGGGCAGGAACGGCAAGGCGCGCAAGGGCCGGCGGCTGATCCGGATGAGCTCGCCCGGATGCCAGTGGTTGAGGGCTACCCAGGTCTCCGCGCCCAGCGCAAACTGCCGCGCGGAGACTCGCTCCCGCTGCGGCAACAGCGTCGTCAGTTGCTCGGGGGTGAGTTGTCCCAGCCCGATGAACCGTTCCACGCCCGGAAACTCACCGATGCAGATGAGCGCCAGCCGGGTCGCCTCCTGAAGCGGGGCCAGGCGCTGCAGCAAGTAGACCAGGATGAGCTGATCGAAGAGATCCGCCTCGAACCAGAGCACCGTTTCATCGTAGCGGACGCATTGGGTCACCCGCCAATCCTGTCCCTGGATCTCCCGGTGCGTTTCGGTGAACGGCATCTGGTAGCGGGCCGCGAGGTAGGCGGCGCGCTCCTTCTGGCGGCGGGCGTCGTCCGCGGGATGACGCAGGGGCCCCTCGCTGAGCATGTCGACCCAGCGGATCCGGTCTCCCGGTACCCCGGCCTGCTCCAGCATTCCGAGAATGTCGTCACCACAGCGGATGTGCAGAAACGGCACCGGGTCCGGGAACTCGGACAGTTTATAATTCCGCATCATGCGCTTGCGGGTCGCGACGGTCGTGTCGGGCAGGGGCAGCAACCTGGCGGCGCTCCTTCGCACGCTGGGAGAGGGGGACGACGCGCCCGCGCGCGTGGTCCTGGTGATCAGCGATCGGGAGGAGGCGGGCGGCCTGGCCGTCGCCAGGGCGCACGCGATTCCTGCCCATGTGCTTAATGATATCGCCGATCCGGCGGAGTGGCTCCGCGTGCTGAACGAGGCCCGGGTCGAGCTGGTGGTGCTGGCGGGTTATCTCAAGCGGGTGCCGGCCGCCGTGGTGCGGGCCTATCGCGGTCGCCTGCTGAACATTCACCCTGCGCTGCTGCCCCGGCATGGCGGCCAGGGTATGTACGGCCGTCGAGTGCACGAGGCCGTACTCGCGGCGGGAGACACCCGCTCCGGGGCGACCGTGCATCTGGTCAGCGAAGAGTACGACCGCGGTCCGATCCTGGGCCAGGCGAGTGTGCCCGTGCTTCCGGACGATACGCCGGAGACGCTGGCCGCACGAGTGCTCGAGGTCGAGCACCGGCTGCTGCCCGCGGCGGTGCTCGCGGCGGCACGCGCCGGCAAACCAGTGCCATTCACGTCCCCGTAGCTCCAGGGCCTATGCCGCGAGCGCTCATCTCGGTTAGCGACAAGCGTGGCATCGTCGAGTTCGCCCGCGGCCTGGTCGAGCTCGGCTGGGAGATCGTGTCGACCGGGGGAACCGCCGCATCGCTTCGCAAGGCGGGACTTCCCGTCACTACCGTCGAGGCGGTGACCCATTTTCCCGAAATCCTCGATGGCCGCGTCAAGACGCTGCATCCAGCCATTCACGCCGGCTTGCTGGCCCGACCGCGCCTCGAGGGCCATCGCCGGGAGCTCGTAACGCACGGGATTCTGCCGTTCGAGCTGGTCGCCGTGAACCTCTATCCCTTCCGGGCCACCATCGCGCAGCCTTCGGCCACGATGGAGGACGCGATCGAAAACATCGACGTGGGCGGCCCGTCGATTCTCCGCGCGGCGGCCAAGAACTACGAGAACGTCATCCCGGTGGTCGACCCCACGGACTACCGCTTCGTGCTGGAGCTGCTGCAGAACGGCTCGGTCAGCGAAGAGTGCCGCCGTGCGCTGGCCGCCAAGGTGTTCGGCCATACCGCCGAATACGACACCGCCGTCGCAGGATACCTGACGGCGCCGGAGGAGGGCCTTCCCATCCGGATCAATCTTTCGGTCGAGCGCATGCAGGAGCTGCGCTACGGCGAGAATCCGCAGCAGCGCGCGGCGCTCTACGCCACCGAAGAGCCGCGCGGCATCCGGGACATGAAGCAGCGGCAGGGCAAGGAAATCTCCTTCAACAATCTGCTCGACATCGATGCGGCCACCGCGGCGGTGGGTGCCTGGAAGAACCGCCCGGCCTGCGCCATCATCAAACACACCACGCCGTGCGGTATCGCGGTGGGGCGCACCGCCCTCGAAGCGCTCACCAAGGCCCGCGCCACCGACCCGGTCGCTTCCTTCGGCGGGGTGATCGCCTGCAACACTGTGGTCGACCGGGAGATGGCGGAATCGCTGCGCGATCTCTTCGTGGAGGTCGTCGTGGCCCCCTCGATTCCGGAAGACGCGCTGGAAGTCTTCAAGGAAAAGAAGAATCTCCGGGTCGTCGAGCTGCCGATCGGGATCCCCGCCGGCTCCCTCGATTGGAAGAGCGTGCGGGGAGGGTTCCTGGTGCAGGACCGCGGCACTTTCGATCCTTCCGAGGAAGGCTGGAAGGTCGTAACGACGCGGGGTCCGACTCCGGAAGAGTGGAACGATCTCCGCTTTGCCTGGGCCGCGGTGAGCGCGGTCAAGTCGAACGCGATCCTCCTGACCCGGGACGAGCAGGCCATCGGAATCGGCGCCGGGCAGATGAGCCGGGTGGACTCCGTCTTTCTCGCCATCCACAAGGCGCGCCAGCAGCAGCATCAGACCGAGGGGGCCAGCCTCGCGTCCGACGGATTCTTTCCGTTCCCGGACGGGGTCGAGGAAGCGGCGCGCGCCGGCATCAAGGCCATCATTCAGCCGGGCGGCTCCGTGCGCGATGCCGAGATCATTGCCGCGGCCAATCGGTACGGCATGGCGATGGTCTTGACGGGCAAACGAATGTTTCGCCACTAACTGACGGTTCACGCTTTTTCGGGAGCGCCATGACGGAAGCGCCGCGCCAACCGCCACCCTACGCGTTCGCCGGACTTCTCGCGGCGCTGGTCCTGGTCGTCTACCTGCTCACCCTCGCGCCGACCACCGCGTTCTGGGACACCTCCGAATACATCGCCGCGGCCAAGACCCTGGGAATCCCCCATCCACCCGGCAATCCCCTCTTCGTTTTGCTGGCGCACGTCTTCGGGCTCCTGCCGCTCGCCGCCTCCTATGCCGTGCGAATCAATCTCTTCGCCGCGGTGACCAGCGCGCTCTCGGCCGGCTTGTGGTTCCTGGTGGCGGAACGCTGGCTGCGGAATCTGGTGGCGGACCGACGGCTCCGGCTGGGTGCCGCCGCCACGGGGGTCCTGGTGGGCGCACTCTCCTGGACAGTCTGGAACCAGTCTACGGTGAACGAGAAGGTCTACACGGTTTCGCTCTTCTTCATGGCGCTGGTGACCTGGCTCGCCGTGCACTGGGGCGACGACGAGCCCGGCCCGCACCGTGACCGCTGGCTCATCCTGATTGCCTACCTACTGGCGCTGACCTCCACCAACCACATGATGGGGGTGCTGGCCGCTCCCGCGGTGATCGTGTACGTGCTGTGGACCGACTGGCGGGTGGTCACCCGCTGGCAGGTACTGCTGGGTATCCTCGTAGCCGTCGTGATCGGCATGTCGCCCAACTACCTCTTTCTGCCGATCCGCGCCGCCCAGCACCCGGCAATCAACGAGGGCGAGCCGGTCTGCAGCAGCATCGTCGCCGGGATTCAAAGCATCTGGAACCCCAGTAAGTGTCAGAAGCTGAGCGACGTCTTGAACCGAGTGCAGTACGGCAAGCCTTCCACCTTCACCTTGCCCTGGCTGCCCTCCGGCCAGCCGCGGACCATGAGTTTCTTCTTCGACCAGCTGGCCAACTACTGGCAGTACTTCAGCTGGCAGTTCGCACGCGACTG
>DASYTT010000074.1:0-3426 GCA_036002045.1 Gemmatimonadales bacterium | reverse complement strand
ACCACGCGGGCCAGGTGGTGGGCCTAAGCTACACGGCGGCCAACGCGACGTATCGCGCCTTTTTGTGGGAGAAGGGGATCATGACCGACCTGGGCACACTTGGAGGGGCTAACAGCTCGGCCAGTGGCATCAACCCCGCGGGCCAAGTAGTGGGCGTAAGCAACACCGCCGAAGGGACTTGGCATGCCTTTCTCTGGGAGAAGGGCGTTATGACCGAGCTCGGCCCGGCGGGCGAGGCCACGGAGGCGTTCTCACCCATCGGTATCAACCCCGCCGGCCAGGTAGTGGGCGAGAGTATCGTGCCGGGCATCGGCTTCAGCAGACACGCCATGTTGTTTGCCAAGGGCGTGATGACCGATTTGGGCACGCTCGGCGGAAACATCAGCGTGGCCTCAGCCATCAACCCTGCGGGGCAGGTGGTGGGCTCTAGCAGTACGGTAGGATATGAGCCGAGCCACGCCACACTTTGGACCCGCAAATAGACCCTCGGAGCACCAGCGGCAGCGGGTGACACGACTCGCGAAAATGTTTGCAAGGGTGCTGGAATGCCGGTGCTTATTGTGGTCCCTCTGGATCAGGAGAGTCTTGGTTCGAGCCCAGGAGGGGCAACCGGAGACGCGACTTTAGCTTCGGTCGCGTTTCTTCGTTTTGAAGGTTGGGAGTCAGTTTCTCCCTTCGGAGCCGAAATTAGCATTGATGCTTGGTAATCAGGATGCGATGGCAGGCGCCCCGCCCGCGCGGCCCGTCTCGGACGAGTCGTTCGCCATCACTGCAAGCAAGGTCCGCTCATCGGTTTGTTGGTAGCACCGCACCAGCGTGGTCACATCTTTCCAGCCCCCCGCATCGGCGACAGCCTTGAGCGGGAAATGCATTCGCTCGTTGGCCCAACCCCGGCGATACCGTGCCACAGCCCTCCGGCGAGCTTCGGCAGCTTGGCCCGCCGCTCCACCTCGCGCAGCCATTCACTGAGCATGTCACCGGGAATATGGCCGCTTGGGTGACGCTTGCTCGGGAACAAATATCCGGCCGCGCTTCCGATCTTTCGCTGGGCTCGTCGGAGTTCGTCCATCGCAGCTGCGGACATCGGGGTGACCCACTTATGTTGACATACATAGAAGCATGATGTATGGTAGAGCTAGGTACTCACGCCGGTGTGTGCATAAGAGACCATGGACATCAACAAAGACCTTGTGGCCGCCACTGCCACCCCGTTGGTTCTCGCCATTCTGGCCGAGGGTGACTCCTACGGCTACGCGATCCTCAAGCGCGTGAGCGAGCTTTCCGGCGGGGAGCTGCACTGGACCGATGGAATGCTCTACCCAGTGCTCCACCGGCTCGAGCGGCAGGGCCACATCAAGGGCAAGTGGGGCACCTCTGAGACGGGCCGGAAGCGCAAGTACTATCACCTCACGGCACGGGGCCAGGGGCAGCTCGCGGAGCAGTGTCAGCAGTGGCAGATGGTGGATGCGGCGCTGCGCAACATCTGGCCCGCGGTCTCGCTTCCGACGCGGTCAGCGCTCTCGCCGCTGCCGTCCCATGGCTGAGCCCGCGACGGAAGCCGGGTCGAGCGACTCGCTCGAGGGACAGATCGAGCAGTGGCGGAGCTATCTTCGCCGTCGGCAGGCGATCCGGCCGGTGGACGTGGAGGAGCTGGAGGATCACCTGCGCGGCGAGGTCGCTGCGCTGCGCGGCGCCGGCCTCTCGGAGAACGAGGCATTCCTGGTGGCGGTGAAGCGGATGGGTGCGCTGGACGCGATCTCGAACGAGTTCGCGCGCGAGCACTCGGAGCGGCTGTGGAAGCAGCTGGTCATCGCGTCCACCGACGCGGCCCAGCCGGCGGGCCAGGCGCGAACCGAGATAATCGTCGTCTTCGCGCTCGCGGTGGCGGCAGCGCTGGCAGTAAAGGTGCCGGCACTGTTCGGGCTCAAGTGGGGCCCTGATGGGGACATGCCGTTCTACGCGCGCAACTTCAGTCTCTTCGTCTTCCCCCTCCTGACCGGCTATTTCGTCTGGAAGCGGCGGCTGAGTGAGCGCACCTGGGCGCTGGCCATGGCGTTCGCGGCCGCGGTCGTCTTCGCCAATGTCTATCCATTCGAGACCGGCAGCGACACGGAGGTGCTGACCGCGTTGCACCTGCCGATCGCGCTGTGGCTGCCTGTGGGGATCGCCTACGCGGGAGGGCGTTGGCCGGAGAGCACCGGGCGCATGGACTTCGTCCGCTTCTCCGGCGAGCTGTTCATCTACTACGCGCTGATCGCGCTGGGCGGCGGCCTTCTCATGGCGTTCACCATGGGGATGTTTCAGGCGATCGGGATCGATGCCGAGCCCGTGGTCCGGGATTGGCTGCTGCCGTGCGGGATGCTCGGGGCGGTGATCGTCGGCTCCTGGCTGGTCGAGGCGAAGCAGAGCGTGATCGAGAACATGGCTCCCGTGTTGACGCGGCTCTTCACCCCTCTGTTCGCGCTCGCGCTGATGGCCTTCCTCGGGACGATGGCCTGGACCGGCCGCGGGATCGACATCGAGCGCAACGCGCTGATCGCCTTCGACCTGCTGCTCGTGCTGGTGCTGGGCCTGCTGCTCTACTCCATCTCCGCGCGCGACCCGCAGGCGCGGCCTGGCGCTTTCGACCTGCTGCTGGTACTGCTCCTCGTCAGCGCGCTCGTCGCCGATGCCTTCGCCCTGGCGGCGATCGGGGCGCGCATCTCGGAGTTCGGCTTCACGCCCAACCGTGTGGCCGCGCTCGGCGAGAACGTGGTCCTGCTCGGGAACTTGGGGTGGTCGACTGTGCTCTACGTCCGCTTTCTGCGCGGCCGCGGCCCCTTTGCCAGCCTCGAGCGCTGGCAGACGGCCTACCTGCCAGCATACTCCGTCTGGGCCGCGATCGTCGTCGTGGGCTTCCCCCCGGTGTTCGGGTTCGATTGAGGGAACTGCGGATTCTCTCGGCAAGCTTGGGGCAGGTTCCTCGCTTCGCGCGGGACGACAACCGGGGGGGCAGGCGCAGGGGAGGTGGTGGGATTCAGCGGGCTCAAGGCCACGCTCTGGACGCGTAGGTAGGCCCTCGGAGCACCAGCGACCCCGGCATCCGGGGGCAGCACACTTGACGCCCGCTGGCAAGTGGACCCAGCGGGCCTGGCATGTCTCGGCAGCCTGCTCCCGCTCGCGTGTGACCAACTTCGGCATCTGACCGAGTCAATTGCGGCAAAGTCCAGCATCGTGTGGGTCGAACTCCAGCAGCGGGTGACACCAATCGCCCTGGAGGAGAACGGGGCGCCGCCCGGACACCCGGATATACGTCGACGGTGCGGGACTTGGCGGAACGGCTGAAGGTGCTCGGGTAGTGGCTGTCAGAAGCGCCGGAGGGCCAGGCGGCAGACCGCCCCCGACGGCGTTGCCGCCCGGACCATATCAGGAATTTGTGTGTGGGCC